>DAMCRY010000048.1:0-15142 GCA_032115075.1 Massilia sp. | reverse complement strand
CCAGCTGTGGCAGCGCTCGCTCGCCAGCGAGGAGCAGTTGCTGGGGGCGCTGCGCGCCTGGTGCGCGCGGGCGGCTGCCGGCGGCTGCGCCCAGATGCGGGCCTTCGCCGCCGAGCTGCGCGCCTACGCCTGATTTCCTGACGCCTGATTCAAGGGAGTCATGACGAATCGTGATCGGCCTTACAATGTTTTCAATTTAAAAACAGGCGAATCCGACGATCCATGGCCCACATCCATCCAGCCGGCTGGCGCGAGATGTCCGTCACCGGCGCCGCTGCGCGTGAAATCGAAACCCTGACGCTGCTCGAGAAGCGCCTGTCCGACACACCGTACGAGATCTACCATGGCGTACACTGGACCAACGTCGAGCACGGTTTCTCGGCCTATGGCGACATCGACTTCATCATCCTGGCGCCGAACGGCAGGCTGCTGCTGATCGAGCAGATTGCCGGCTTCCTGAACGAGACCAAGGACGGACTGGTAAAAAACTACCAGGGCAAGCCGCGCAGGATCCGCCACCAGATCCTGCACACCATCGAAGGCTTCTCCAGGCGCTACCAGGGCCAGCTGTCGATCGACTACCTGCTGTACTGCCCCGACTACATCGTCAAGGACCCGCAACAGGCTGGCATCGACCCCAGCCACATCATCGACGCCACCACCAAGGGCCGGCTGGGCGCCAAGATCCGCGAGATCCTGCCGGTCACGCCGCGCACCGAGGACTTCGACCGGGTCACCCGCTACCTCGGCGACACCCTGAGCCTGCGCCCCGACCCCAGCTCGATGATCGGCTGCGCCACGCAAATGGTGACGCGCCTGTCCGGGGGCCTCGCGACCTGGGCGCGCCGCCTCGAGTTTCACCCCTTCCGCCTGCGCGTGATGGGCACCGCCGGCAGCGGCAAGACGCAGCTGGCGCTGGCCGAATACACGGCCGCCATCGACGCCGGCCTGCGGCCCCTGTACGTCTGCTTCAACCGGCCGCTGGCCGACCATATCCAGCGCCTGGTGCCGCCCGGCGGACGGGTCGCCAACTTCCACGAACTATGCGACGCCTGGCTGCGCGCCAAGGGAGAAAGTCCGGACTACGGCAAGCCCGACGTGTGGGCCGAGATCGAGGGCGTGCTGGCGCAGGCCGACCTGCCGGAGACCTGGCAGTACGACGTCGTCATCGTCGACGAAGGCCAGGATTTCTCGACCACCTGGCGCGACATCGTGCTGCGCATGCTGAAGGAGAACGGCCGCGCGATCTGGCTGGAAGACCCGGACCAGAACCTGTACGGCAAGGAGATGGTGCCGCTGCCCGGCTGGGTGGTGCTGCACTCGAACACCAACTACCGCAGCCCGCGCGAGGTCGTGCAGATGCTGTCCTCGATCGGCGCGGTCAGCCAGCCGGTGGAAGCGGGCAGTCCCTTCAAGGGGGCCGACATCGAGGAGATGACCTATCCGGAAGGGGACACGGAGGCGATGCTGGCCCAGACCCGGCGCGCCGTCACCTCCTGCCTGGCGGCCGGCTTCGGGCGCCAGGACATCGCGATCTGCTCCTTCCGCGGCCGAGAGAAATCGGCCATCCTCAAGCTGGACAAGCTGAGCGACGCCCACACGCTGCGCTCCTTCACCGGCGCCTACGACCTGTTCGGCAACCCGATATTCCGCGAGGGGGGATTGCTGGCCGAGTCGGTGTACCGCTTCAAGGGACAATCGGCGCCGGCGCTGATCTTCACCGAGATCGACTTCGAGGAGATGGACGAGCTCACCCTGCGCAAGCTGTTCGTCGGCATGACGCGCGCGCGCCTGAAGCTGGTGCTGGTGATGAGCGAGCGCGCCTCGGTGCAGTTCCTCGACCGGATGAGCACGGGCGGTGACCGCGACGTGTGATCTTGCCGGGGTGTCCGGATGGGCAACGCGTGCTAGCATTCCAGCGGTCAAACCCTGGAGACGACGATGAAACAGCAGGTGGTCACGAAGCCGGCGCGCAGGCGCCTGAAGGTGCTGGGCGCATCCGCCTTGCTGGTGCTGCTGGCGGCATGCGGCGAGCATCCGCCGAAGGAAGACGACGAGGACGACGACCCGCCCGCCCCGCCGGCGGCCATCACCATCGTCGCGGGCAGCGCCACCGAGTCCGGCAGCCGCGACGCCACCGGCACGTCGGCGCGCTTCAACACGCCGCGCGGCATCGCCGTCGACGCCTCCGGCAACCTGTACGTGGCGGACCAGGCCAACGCCACGATCCGGCGCATCGCCCCGTCCGGCGCCGTCACCACCCTGGCCGGCGCGGCCGGCCTGAAGGAAAGCGTCAACGGCATCGGCAACAGCGCGCGCTTCACCAGCCCGGCGGCGATCGCGCTCGACAGCAACAACGTCCTCCACGTCGCCGACGCGCTCGCCATCCGCCGCGTGGGCCTGAACGGGCAGGTCGACACCCTGTTCACGCTGCCGATCGGGAACAACGTCTCCAACAACAGCCTGAACCACGTGTATGCGGGCGGCATCGCCGTCGACAGGAACGGCAACGTTTACGTGACCAACGGCTACGGCACCCGCCGCATCGTCTCGTCGGGCAACGTGGTCATGCTGGAGGGGACGTCGACGCAGAGCAACCTGAGCGGGAATCGCGAATTCGAACCGCGCGGCGTGGCGGCCGACCGCAACAACAACGTCTACGTGGCGGACCTGACGAAAACGATCAGCAGGGTCAACGGCAACGGACTGACCCGCTTCGTCGGCACCGCCAACGTGACCGGCTCGACCGACGGCACCGGCAGCGCCGCCAGCTTCGAGCGCGTGGTGGCGATGACGGCGGACCCGGACGGCAACCTGTACGTGGCGGACGGCGTGAACAACCTGATCCGCAAGATCACGCCGGGCGGCGCGGTGACGACCATCGCCGGCACGGTGCGCGGCACCACGCTGAAGACGGGGCCGCTCGCCGGCAGCAGCTTCGCGGACATCCGCGGCCTGACCACGGACGGCAAGGGCGCGCTGTATGCGACCTCAGGACATGCTGTCATCAAGATAGTGCTGCCTTAGCGTACAGCGGGCGCCGTTCTTCCGCTAACACCAAAACCGTCGCACCGGCGAAGGCCGGTGCCCAATTCCGCCGCCTGGCCGAGTGGCGCGCAGCACCAGTGCCAGTGCCTCCATAGGCCCGCCTGCGCGATATGGATAGCTCAGTGGCCGATGGCCGCAGTGGCGACGCCCTGCGCCACGCTCGACTTGCTGGTCGTGACAGTCAGCGCAAACAGCGGCTTGCGCGGCGACTCCTCGGTGCTCCATTCGTAGGCGACGGTGCTCTTCACGCCGTCTGCCCCCTTGTCCGACGAGTTGCGCTTGCGCTCGCTCTTGAACGGCGCCGGCGCCTTGCCCACGGCCTTCTCGAACAGCGCCTTCGCGGCCTCCGCCGGGACCGTCTTCGCGTACAGCGCGCACAGGTTTTTATCCTGGTGCACGACCAGCACGAACTGCCCGTGCTTGCTCGGCACCACCCAGGCATTCCCCTTGGCGCCCTGCAGGAACATCGCCGCCTTCTCGGCCGGCAACTGGGGCGATGCACTCAGGTGCTTGCGCAGGCCATCGAAGTCGTGCAGGTACTTCAGGCAGTGCGAGGCATAGATGTCCATGAATGCGGCGGCCTGCTGTTCAGGCGCGGCGATGACGGTCGACGATAACAAGGTCCCTCCGAGTGTGATGACGGCATTGCGCAGGTGCTTGTGCATTCGTGCTCCGGCTGGATGAGGTGTGACCTTACTATCATGCTTCAGTCATTCGATTCGCGGCGCACGGCGGCCGCGCCGTCCAGATGGCACGCAGCTACGGCAAACACGAGGTTCCACTGCACAAGATCCGGCGCTACCTGGAACCGGGTCCGATCGTGCTCGTCAGTTCCGCGTGGCAGGGCCAGCGCAACGTCATGACGATGGGCTGGCATACGGTGATGGAGTTTTCGCCATCCCTGGTCGGCTGCGTGATCGCATCCTCCAACCACAGCTTCGACCTGGTCCGGCAGAGCCGCGAGTGCGTGATCAACCTGCCGACTACAAGCTTGCTCGACGCGGTGGTCGGCGTCGGCACGAGCTCGGGCAGCGAGGTCGACAAGTTCGAACGGTTCGGACTGACGCCGGAAGCCATCGAGGGCGTCGACGCGCCGGCCGTTCGCGAATGCCATGCGCAATTCGCCTGCCGGCTGCACGACGACAGCCTGGTGGACAAGTACAACTTCTTCATCTGGGAAGTGGTGGCGGCGCGGGCGGCGAGGGTGCCGAAGCATCCGGAGACCGTGCATTACACGGGGGAGGGCGTGTTCATGGTGGCGGGGAAGGTGGTCAGCCGGCGTTCGAGAGGACTGCTGGCCAAGGAGCCGGGCTGATCGCGCTTCGCTCGTCGGTGGAACCATGCACACCGCATGTGCGCCGATGCGCCAGGTGTTCGCTTGACTATGTCTTAACCTCAACTATTCTGACTTGACCGGGCTCAAGCCTGGCTGGACCGCTGCACGACAGCGGCCCACGATAACGACGACAACATCGGAGACAGAATGAACTTTCACCCTCGCATGTCCGTGGGGCTGGCCGCCCTCATCCTCAGCCTGCTCGGTACGAGCGCCCACGGAGCGGTCATCGCTCTGCCGAAATACAATGTCAGTGTCAACGACGTGTCGGTGTCGGGCTTCTCGTCCGGCGCCCACATGGCGGCGCAGATGCACTTTGCGTATTCGAAGACGGTCAAGAAGGGGGCCGGCATCGTCGCGGGCGGCCCGGTGTACTGCTCACAGGGCAACGCCGCGATCGCGACCGGGCCTTGCATGCTCGATACCGCATCGCGCAACCTGCCCTACCTGATCTCGGTGGTGAATACCTGGTCGGGCAATGGCTACATCGACCCGACCAGCAATATGGCGGCGTCCAAGGTCTACTTGCTGTCGGGGACGATCGATTCGACAGTCAAGCAGCCGGTCATGAATGACCTGCGCACCATGTACGGCAATTACGTTCCCAGTGCGAATATCCAGTACAAGAACAACCTGGCCGCGCAGCACTCGATCCCGACCGACTTCTTCGGCAGCAGCTGCGGCACCAACGGCTCGCCCTTTGTGAACAACTGCAACTTCGACACTGCGGGCGAGATCCTCAAATGGATCTATGGGACGCTGAACCAGAAAAACGTCAGCACCCTGGGAGGAAGCTTCGTCAACTTCGACCAGGCCGCATTCTGGGGCAACGGCAATCCGAACACGCACGGGATGGCCAGCAGCGGCTATGCCTACGTGCCCGCCGCCTGTGCCGCAGGGCAGTCATGCAAGTTGCACGTCGCCTTCCACGGCTGCATGCAGAATGTCGCCAGCGTCGGCACGGCCTTCTACCAGAACGCGGGCTACAACCGCTGGGCGGACACCAACAAGATCATCGTGCTGTATCCGCAAGCGGCGGCAAAGGCGAACAATCCGGGCGGATGCTGGGACTGGTGGGGCCACGACGACGTGAATTTCCCGGCCAAGAGCGGCGGGCAGATGGTCGCGATCAAGACCATGATCGACAAGATCGTCAGCGGCAATGCGGCGGCGCCGTTCACCTGCAGCTCCTGGTTTGCCAGCAATTACGCGCATGTCGCGGCAGGGCGCGCCTACGTCGGGGCCGGTAGCCAGGTGTACGCGACGAATTCGAACCAGTACCTTGGGTACTACCTGACCACGGCCTATACGAACGTCAGGCAGACGTCGGCGGGGTATTACGCCTACGGTACCTGTTCCTAGGAGTCAGGGAGAGACTGGCTCGTCGAGCGCCGGCGCTTCGACAGCCAGTCGCGTAATGCGCTCGTACAGCATGAGTTTGAATTCGTCGCGATCGCGCGAATAATGACAGCGTCGATGACAGTTGGGGCAAAGGGCGACCGCATTCGCGGTCGTATCCGAACCGTGGCTAGACAAGGGCATCACGTGATGGACCTCGAGGTAGGGCAAGCCGTCCGTCCCTTTGAAAGGGGCGGGGGCGCCACACCCTTCGCAGTGGCCATTTGCCGTTTGCAGCACCCATGCCTTGACCGCCGGATCGCGGACGAAGGTCGTGATCGTGCTCGTTACGGTGGCGGGCGTTGCCGACCCTCTGGGTACGGTTCCGAGCTGGCGCTGCCTGAGGTCCGAGACGCGTTTCGCCAGGGTCGCCGAATCCGGGGTCGGGACATACGCTTCGAGCGACTCGATACCCTGCATGCTCAGCAGGGCGATCATCTTTTGTTTCACCGATGTGCCGATATTGCGGGCCGGGAGGTAGCCGGCGATATAGGGCATCTTCAGTTCGTACAAGGCTGCAGAGATGTTCTGCATCCGAAATTCGATCGAGCCCTTGGTCCGGTTGGCCAGTGGACCTTCCCGCAATTCCCTGTTCACCGCAGCCTTGTTGTACTCCACGCCATGCAATTCCGCATGCAGCATCTGCAAATACGCTTTGATAGCGATGGTCAGCTCGGCATCGCTCCAAGCGTCGGTGGTCGTAGTGGGTGGGGTCGATTCGAACATGACTGGTCGGCATTCCTATCCCCCAAGTCTAGTGCTTGTTCAATATCTTCTCAACAATATCAGGGCTGCTTACCAACGGTGTATGCAAACCGACAGTCGCCTAGATATCTTTCGACCTGGCAACGCCGCTTTGATACGATCACGGGATGAAAGATTTCTCTTCGAATACTGTTACCCCGCCGCGCATCCGCAAACGCCAAACCATTGCGCTCGTCCTGCTGGTCGTCACCGGCGTCATCAACTACCTGGACCGCGCCACACTCGCCGTCGCCAACGAGTTCATCCGCGCCGATCTCGGCCTCTCGCTTGGCCAGATGGGCCTGCTGCTGTCGGCGTTCTCGTGGAGCTATGCGCTGTGCCAACTTCCGGTCGGTGTGCTGGTCGACAAGATCGGACCGCGCTGGTTGCTCGGCATGGGGCTGGTGCTGTGGTCGCTAGCCCAGGCTGCGGGTGGGCTGGTGTCATCCTTCGGCTGGTTCGTCCTTGCACGTATCGTGCTGGGCATCGGCGAGGCGCCCCAGTTTCCGGCGGCAGCCCGTGTCGTGAGCAACTGGTTCCCGCTGCGTGCGCGCGGCACGCCGACCGGCATCTACAACTCGGCCTCGCCATTGGGCTTCGCGCTGGCGCCGCTGTGCCTGTCGCCCTTGATCGCCGCAACCAGTTGGCACTGGGCATTCTTCGTCACGGGTGCGCTCGGCATCGTCGCGGCCGTGGTCTGGGTCATGCTCTATCGCGACCCGGTGCGCGAGCAACTGACCGAGGCCGAGTGGGCTTACCTGGACGAAGGCCAGACTCTCGAGGCTGCGCCGAAAGCTGGGTTTGCGTCCTGGCGCGCGCTGTTCCGCCAGCGCGCTACCTGGGGCATGTTGCTTGGCTTCTTCGGTTCGGTCTACCTGAACTGGGTCTTCCTTACCTGGCTGCCGGGCTACCTGCGCACGGAACGCCACATGGACGTGGCCTATGTCGGCGTCGCCGCCACGATTCCCTTCCTGTGCGGCTTTGCCGGCGCCCTCGTGGCCGGCTGGGTATCCGACCAGATTACGCGACGTGCAGCGTCGGCAGTATCGGGCCGTCGCACGGCAGTGGTGCTGGCCATGCTGGGTATGGTGGCGTTCACGATTCCGGCGGCGCTGGTCGAGAGCAATACCGCGGCGATCGCCTGCATCTCAGTCGTTATTTTCCTCGCCAACGCGGCGTCGGCCTGTTCGTGGTCGCTCGCGACGGCGGTGGCGCCGCGTAGTCGCGTTGCGTCGCTCGGTGCGATCCAGAATTTTGGCGGCTTCATCGGCGGCGCATTGGCGCCGATCTTCACCGGTTATATCGCGCAGAGCTGGTCCTTCGTCCCGGCCTTGCTGACCGGTGCCGGCATCGCTTTCCTTGGCGCGATGTCGTATCAGTTCCTGGTTATTCGGCCGATTCCTGAGCAGGAGTGAATTTCGAAAGGAGTAGTCAGATGCACCTGATGAAAAGAGCGGTAATCACCGTATGTTGCTTCGGAATTGGTTCGGCGATAGCTGCAGAAGAGCGTTTGCCTCGCGATGTGCTGAAGTACGTCGAACAGCGCGAGGGCTGCGATCATTTTCGCGGGGAGATACCGGATCCGCCAGACAAGCAGCGCATGAAGGAAGTCGAACGCGAAATCCGTAAACTCTGTACGGGCACGGACAAGAAGCTTGATCGGTTGAAGCGCAAGTACGCCGCGAACAAGGCGGTCTTGAAGCGTTTGAACGAATTCGAGGAGAAGATCGAGTAGTCGCCCCTGAACAGCAGGCAGCAGAAATAAAAACGGCCTCATAAGAGGCCGTTTCAGCTTGAAGCGAAAAACGCTTAGACGTCGATATTCCCCGCCTGCAGCGCATTCGTCTCGATGAAGTTCCTCCGCGGCTCGACTTCATCCCCCATCAGCGTGGTAAAGATCTGGTCCGCCGCGATGGCGTCTTCGATCTGCACCTTCAGCAGTCGCCGCACGGTCGGATCCATCGTGGTTTCCCACAGCTGCTCCGGATTCATCTCGCCCAGACCCTTGTAGCGCTGCTTGGTCACGCCGCGTTCCGCTTCTTCGCGCAGCCACAGCATGGCTTCGTGGAAGCCGCGCACCGCGAATTCCTTCATCTTCTCGCCTTCGCCGCGGCGGATGATGGCGCCTTCGCCGATCAGGCCCTGGAAGGTGGCGGCAGCGTTGGACAGCACGGCGTAGTCGTTGCTCTGCACGAAGTCGGCGTCGATCGAGGTGACGTTCACGTTACCGTGGCGCATGCGCTCGATGCGCAGCGCGTGCTTCTCGGACAGCTCGTCCGAACGCACGACCACTTTCACGGCCGGGTCCTTGATCGCCGCTTCCATCGCCTTGGCCGAGGCCTCCGCCTTTTCCAGCGTGCTCATGTCGAGCGTGACGCCGGCCGTGATCGCGGTCAGCGCCGCGCGGTCGATCACGCGGGTCAGGCGCATCATGATGGCGTTCGACAGGTTGTACTGGCGCACCAGCTCGCTCAGCGCTTCGCCGGTGATCGGGTCGGCGCCGTCGCGCGGGATCAGGGAGGCGTTGTTGAGCGCGAAGGTCATCATGTAGCTCGCTTCTTCGACGTCGTCCTTCAGGTAGCGCTCGTCGCGGCCGGCCTTGACCTTGTACAGCGGCGGCTGCGCGATGTACACGTGGCCGCGCTCGACCAGCTGCGGCATCTGGCGGTAGAACAGCGTCAGTAGCAGGGTGCGGATGTGGGCGCCGTCGACGTCCGCGTCGGTCATGATGATGATGCGGTGGTAGCGCAGCTTGTCGACGTTGAATTCGTCCGGGCCGATCGAGGTGCCGAGGGTCGCGATCAGGGTGGTGATCTGCTCGGACGACAGCATCTTCTCGAAGCGCGCCTTTTCCACGTTCAGCACCTTGCCGCGCAGCGGCAGGATGGCCTGGAACTTGCGGTCGCGGCCCTGCTTGGCGGAGCCGCCCGCCGAGTCACCCTCGACGATGTAGAGTTCGGCCAGCGCCGGGTCGCGTTCCTGGCAGTCCGCCAGTTTCGAGGACAGGCCCAGGCCGTCCATCACGCCCTTGCGGCGGGTCAGGTCGCGCGCCTTGCGCGCCGCTTCGCGGGCACGCGCCGCTTCCACGATCTTGCCGCAGATGATCTTGGCGTCGTTCGGCTTCTCCATCAGGAAGTCGGTCAGCGTCTTGGCCACGATCTCTTCCACCGGGCCGCGCACTTCCGACGACACCAGCTTGTCCTTGGTCTGCGAGGAGAACTTCGGCTCCGGCACTTTCACGGACAGCACGCAGGTGAGGCCCTCGCGCATGTCGTCGCCCGAGATCTCGACCTTGGCCTTCTTGGCGAAGTCGTTCTCGTCGATGTACTTGTTGATCACGCGCGTCATCGCCGCACGCAGGCCGGTCAGGTGGGTGCCGCCGTCGCGCTGGGGGATGTTGTTGGTGAAGCACAGCACCTGCTCGTTGTAGGCGTCGTTCCACTGCATCGACACGTCCACCGAGATGGTGGTGCCCTGCTCGGAGACGCGCTCGCCGGTGGCCTGGAACACGGTCGGGTGCAGGACGGTCTTGGCCTTGTTGATGTACTCGACGAAGCCGCGGGTGCCGCCTTCGAAGGCGAACACTTCTTCCTTGCCGGTGCGCTGGTCGCTCAGCTTGATGTTGACGCCGTTGTTCAGGAACGAGAGTTCGCGGATACGCTTGCTCAGGATCTCGTAGTGGAACTCGACGGTCGTGAAGATTTCCTCGTCGGCCCAGAAGTGCACCTCGGTGCCGCGCTTGTCGGTGTCGCCCAGGACCTTCATCGGCGAGACTTCGACGCCGTCGACGACTTCGATGATGCGGTCGAGCGGGACGCCGCGCGAGAATTCCAGCTGGTGGATCTTGCCCTTCTGGCGCACGGTCACGCGCAGCAGTTTCGACAGCGCGTTCACGCAGGACACGCCGACGCCGTGCAGGCCGCCCGACACCTTGTAGGAGTTCTGGTTGAACTTGCCGCCGGCGTGCAGTTCGGTCAGGGCGATCTCGGTCGCCGAGCGCTTCGGCTCGTGCTTGTCGTCCATCTTGACGCCGGTCGGGATGCCGCGGCCGTTGTCGGTGATCGAGATCGAGTTGTCGGAGTGGATGG
Organism: Massilia sp.; assembly: GCA_032115075.1. Taxonomy (GTDB): domain Bacteria; phylum Pseudomonadota; class Gammaproteobacteria; order Burkholderiales; family Burkholderiaceae_D; genus Telluria. The sequence goes on along the minus strand of DAMCRY010000048.1, from coordinate 4,528 downwards.
TGACGTGGATCTCGGTGCAGTAGCCGGCCAGGGCTTCGTCGATCGAGTTGTCGAGGACCTCGAACACCAGGTGGTGCAGGCCGGTGCCATCCGAGGTGTCGCCAATGTACATGCCCGGGCGCTTGCGCACCGCTTCCAGGCCTTCCAGGATCTGGATCGAGGACGCGCCGTATTCGTCCGCCTTGGGAGCGGGAGTCATTTCTGGTTGGGTATTCTCGGACATGGACTGCTTTCTATAAAACGGGTGATTCAGGCGGCGCTCTTTTAAAAGATACCGCCTGAACCGTCGTTCCCGCGGAGGCGGGAACCCAATTGTTGCGTGAGTGCTTACAAACTTGGATCCCCGCCTGCGCGGGGATGACGTGCATAGGCTGTTGCTTACTTCAGACGCTATTGCTGCTCAACGATCAAATCCGCATCGGCATGACGACGTACTTGAAGTCGCCATTGTCGGGAATCGAGATCAGCGCCGACGAATTCGAATCGCCCAGCGCGATGTTCACCTGGTCGCACTTCAGGTTGTTCAGCACGTCGAGCAGGTAAGTCACGTTGAAGCCGATGTCGATGGTGTCGCCGCCGTAGTCGATCTCGAGTTCCTCGACCGCCTCTTCCTGGTCGGCGTTGGTCGAGCTGATCTTCATGACGCCCGGCTCGATGATGCAGCGCACGCCCTTGAACTTGTCGCTGGTCATGATCGCGGCGCGCTGCAGCGAGCGCAGCAGTTCGTCGCGGCCGATCGTGAACTCGTTCTTGTAGCCCTTCGGGATCACGCGGGTGTAGTCAGGGAACTTGCCTTCGACCAGCTTCGAGACCAGCTCGATGTCGGCAAAGGTCAGTTTCACCTGCGAGGCCGCGATGTCCAGGCGCACGGTCTCGTCGCTTTCTTCCAGCAGGCGCTGCAGCTCGATGATGGTCTTGCGCGGGATGATGACTTCCTGGCGCTCGAACGACTGCTCGCTCGCCACCTGGCAGAAGGCCAGGCGGTGGCCGTCGGTGGCCACGGCGATGATGTTATTGCCGTCCAGCACCAGCAGCAGGCCGTTCAGGTAGTAGCGGATGTCCTGCTGGGCCATCGCGAAGTGCACCATGTTGAACAGGTGCTTCAGCGTCTTCTGCGGCAGGGTCACCGAGGCGTTGTAGCTGTCGGCCACGGAGACGGTCGGGAATTCCTCGGCCGCCAGGGTCTGCAGGGCGAAGCGCGACTTGCCGCTCTGGACGGCCAGGCGCTTGTTCTGCAGCGTCATGGTGACGTCGCCCGATTCCGGCAGCGCGCGCAGGATGTCGAGCAGCTTGCGGGCGGCGACGGTGGTGCCGGTCACGTCATCGCCCGAGCCGATGTTGGCGAGCGTGGTGATCTGGACTTCGGTGTCGGTCGAGAGGAACGAGACGCTTTCGCCGTCCTTGCGAATGAGGATATTGGCCAGAATCGGCATGGTGTGCCGACGCTCGACAATACCGCTCACGATCTGCAGTGGCCGGAGAAGCGTGTCTCGGGTGGTTTTGACCAGTTGCATAGATATCCTCAGTTAAGTATTAATTTATTTATTGCTATCGCTCTATTTTGCCAATTGCCGGAAGAGAACACAAACCTCTCCGAATAGGGGCCGGCAATCGATTTCGTGGGGTGGACGGGAAACCCATCCACCCCACGAAAATCAGCCTTTCAAGGTCTGCTCCAGCACGTGCAGCTCATGGTTGCATTCCGCATTCTTCTGGCGGTCCTGGGCGATCTTGCGCACCGCGTGCAGCACCGTCGTGTGGTCGCGGCCGCCGAACAGCTCGCCGATCTCCGGCAGGCTCTTCTGGGTCAGCTCCTTGGCCAGGTACATGGCGATCTGGCGCGGGCGGGCGATGTTCGCCGGGCGGCGCTTCGAGTACATGTCCGCGACCTTGATGTTGAAGAAGTCCGCGACCGTCTTCTGGATGTTCTCCACCGAGATCTGGCGGTTCTGCACCGACAGCAGGTCCTTCAGGGCTTCCTTCACCACGTCGATGGTGATGTCCTTGCCGTGGAAGCGCGAGTAGGCCAGGATCTTGCGCAGCGCGCCTTCCAGCTCGCGCACGTTCGAGCGCAGGTGCTTGGCCACGAAGAAGGCGACGTCGTCCGACAGGGCCACGCCCTCGGACTGCGCCTTCTTCAGCAGGATCGCCACGCGCATTTCCAGCTCCGGCGGCTCGATCGCCACCGTCAGGCCGGAGTCGAAGCGCGAGATCAGGCGGTCGTCCATGCCGGTGATCTCTTTCGGATAGGTATCCGACGTGATGATGATCTGCTTCTTGGCCGCGATCAGCGCTTCAAAAGCGTAGAAGAACTCTTCCTGCGTACGGCTCTTGCCACCGAAGAATTGAATATCGTCGATGAGCAGCATATCGAGCGAGTGATAGTAATGCTTGAAGTCGTCGAAGCCCTTGCGCTGGTAGGCGGTGACGACGTCGCGCACGTACTGCTCGGCGTGGATGTAGCGGATGCGCGCGTTCGGGTTGTCGGCCATGACCTGGTTGCCGATCGCGTGGATCAGGTGGGTCTTACCGAGGCCGACGCCGCCATAGAAGAACAGCGGGTTGTACGACACGCCCGGGTTGTTGGCGACCTGGATCGCGGCGGCGCGCGCCAGCTGGTTGGCCTTACCGGTCACGAAGCTTTCGAACGTCAGGTCGGTGTTGATCCGGCTCTGCTCGCGCTTGGGCGAGTTGGCGATGTTGACGTTGCCCTGGGTCGGCTGCTGTTGCTGCTCCGGCTGGCGCGGCGCATCGAAGTTGGTCGCGCCGCTTGCCGTCGCGGCAGGACCGGCCGGCTTCTTGGCCGGGTTGTTCTTCGGGTCGAGCACGAACTGCACTTCCACCGGCGCTTCCCAGTACTGGCACGCGAGCTCGGTGATGCGCTTGGCGAACTGCGTCTTGACCCAGTCGAGCTTGAAGCGATTCGGCGCCGCAATGCGCAGCTTGCCGTCCTCGTAGTCGAGCACGACGAGCGATTTGATCCACGCGCTATATTGCTGCGGCGTCAGCTCGAGTTCCAGCTGCGCGGAACAGGTCTGCCAAAAGTTTTCCATACTTCGCTAGTTGATACGTAACACGCTATTTTACCCGTCTCGGCCGAAGTTATCCACAGGTTGCGCCCACTATTTTCAACCGGATGGTCCGTTTTACAAGCAAGCCCGGCCGTGTTTGGAGGCGTCAGGGGAGCGTATCGGAAAAAGCCCGGGAAACAACGGCTTCCTTGACAGCTGGACTGCAAATCGTGTCTAATTCAGGGTTCCCTGTCCGTGCGCCATATCAAGTCGACACTGTCGGCATGAGGCTGTCCGGGCGAAAACGAGTATCCCCTGTGGCGTGACGCTGGCTTAACCATCTGCGAACTGTCATTGGCGACGAATCCTGACACGACGTCAGACCCGATTTTGCACTTTCTTTTGCTTTAAGCGAGACCACCATGAAACGTACTTACCAACCTTCCGTCGTCCGTCGCAAGCGCACGCACGGCTTCCGCGCACGTATGGCTACCCGTGGTGGCCGTCAAGTCCTGAACGCTCGCCGCGCCAAGGGCCGCAAGCGCCTGGCTGTCTAAGTTTTAGACAGATCGACGCGGTCGGTATGACAGGCGAAGGTTCGCACGACTTCGCGCGCGTTCGGCGTATCGTTAAAACGGATGAGTTTTCATCCGTTTTTCGTTTGCGGCCGGCGCAAAAATCCGCGCATTTCGTGCTCTATACCCGACCCACCACGCTGCCGCATGCGCGGCTGGGCGTCGTTGCGGCCAAACGCTTTGCGCCGCGCGCCGTCACGCGCAACACGATCAAGCGCGTCACGCGCGAAGTATTCCGCACCAGCCAGCTCCAACCGTTCGACTGCATCGTGCGCCTGTCGCGTCCGGTCAACGGCAAGGACGGGCCGGCGACCACGCGCGCCCTCAAGCGGGAACTGCGCGCCGAGCTGACGCGCCTGTTCGCTTCGCAGCGTCCGCGCCGTCCCGAGACGGGCCGTCCCGGTGCCGGACGTACCCCGCCGTCGCCGTCCTCCTCATCATGAAGACGCTGCTGGTCTGGTTCCTTCGCGGCTACCAGCTGCTGCTGTCCCCGATGCTCGGGCAGAAATGCCGTTTCTACCCGACCTGCTCCAATTATGCGATCGAAGCGCTGCGCGTCCATGGCGCCGCACGCGGTTCGCTGCTGGCCGCGCGCCGCGTGTGCCGCTGCCATCCCTGGAACCCGGGCGGCGTGGACTTCGTCCCGCCGGCGTCGCAGGACGAGAACAAGCGGAACCAGCAACCTCCACCAGCCGCTCGCGGTTGTAACCACTCCTGACTAGACTCCAATGGAACTCAATAAACGTACCGTCCTGTGGATCGTGTTCGCCATTTCCCTGATTGTTCTCTGGAACAATTGGATGGTGGCCAACGGGAAGCAGTCGCTGTTCTCGCCGGCCCCGCCGGCCAAGGTCGCACAGCAGCAGGCCAAGCCTTCCGACGTGCCGGCCGCCGCTCAAGCGGGCGCTGCCGCCGTGCCGGGCGCACCAGGCGCACCGGGCG
>DAMCRY010000047.1:0-15213 GCA_032115075.1 Massilia sp. | reverse complement strand
CCCCGCTGCCGGCGGCGAGCTGGGCGCCATGCTCCTGCGGCGGGTAGCACAGGCCGGCGTCGGCGCAGCCCTGGCTGGCGGCGTTCAAGGTAAACGGACCGTTGCCCTCGACCGGGATGCGGATCACCAGCTCGCCCTTGTAGGTCTCGACGTCCTTCTGGAAGGTCTCGTCGTACTTCACCTTGCCGGGCGGGATCTGCGGCGTACCCAGCGTGACGCCGGACGCCCCGCTCGCGCGGAAGGCGAAGCGCTCGCGGTACATGTAGTAGCCCTCGGCGATCCGGTAGCGCACCTCGACGGTCTGCGCATCCAGCATGCGCGCCTCGAAGCGGAAGGCGATGGCCGGATCGAGGAAGTCCTCGGCGGCGCGCGCGGCGCCGGCGCCGGCCGTCAGGACGGCGAACAGGGCGGCGGCGAGCAGGAAGAAACGGGAGAAGCTGCGGTGGAGCGTTTGGAACATGGCATCGGATGAGTTGTTACAGCGCACCGGCATGGTACACCGTGCGGCTGCGCCCTGCCCGGCCCTGCGGCTTTCGCAGGCGAAAAAAAACCAGGCACGAGGCCTGGTTCTTTCAGTCGCGAACAGCGATTACTCGGCGGTCGGTGCTTCTTCAGCCGAGGTCACTTCCGGACGGTCCAGCAGTTCGACGTAGGCCATCGGCGCATTGTCGCCCACGCGGAAACCCATTTTCAGGATGCGCAGGTAGCCGCCGTTACGGTTGGCGTAACGCGGGCCGAGTTCGGCGAACAGCTTCTGCACCATCTCGCGGTCGCGCAGGCGAGCGAATGCCAGGCGCTTGTTGGCCAGGGTGTCGGTCTTGCCCAGGGTCAGGATCGGTTCGATGACGCGACGCAGTTCCTTGGCTTTCGGCACGGTGGTCTTGATGGCTTCATGACGCAGCAGCGAGACGGTCATGTTGCGCAGCATTGCCAGGCGGTGGGACGAGGTACGGTTCAGTTTACGGAGGCCGTGACGGTGACGCATGGTACTTCCTTTCGAGTGTTTAATTTCCAGTTCTTCGATCGTTCATGCTTGCACATGACCGCGGACCGGTTCTAGGGTTTTAAAACTGCCCGGACAACATTGTCCGGGCAGGTACAGCAATTACTTTTCCAGGCCAGCAGGCGGCCAGTTTTCGAGCTTCATGCCCAGGGTCAGGCCACGGGAAGCCAGGACTTCCTTGATCTCGTTCAGCGACTTGCGGCCCAGGTTCGGGGTCTTCAGCAGTTCGTTTTCCGAACGCTGGATCAGGTCGCCGATGTAGTAGATGTTCTCGGCCTTCAGGCAGTTTGCCGAACGGACGGTCAGTTCCAGGTCGTCCACCGGACGCAGCAGGATCGGATCGACCAGCGGAGCACGCGACGGTGCTTCGGCGGCGGCTTCGGTGCCTTCCAGGGCGGCGAACACGTTCAGCTGGTCGACCAGCACGCGTGCCGACTGGCGGATCGCTTCTTCCGGCGTGATGACGCCGTTGGTTTCGATGTTGATGATCAGCTTGTCCAGGTCGGTACGCTGTTCGACACGGGCCGATTCCACGGCGTAGGACACGCGGCGCACCGGCGAGAACGAAGCGTCCAGGATGATGCGGCCGATGGTCTTGTTGGTGTCTTCCGACAGGCGGCGCACGTTGCCCGGCACATAACCGCGGCCCTTCTCGACCTTGATCTGCATGTCCAGCTTGCCGCCGGCGGTCAGGTGAGCGATCACGTGATCCGGGTTGATCAGTTCCACGTCATGCGGCAGGTCGATGTCCGAAGCCAGCACGGCGCCTTCGCCTTCCTTCTTCAGGGTCAGGGTGACCGAGTCACGGTTGTGGACCTTGAAGACCACACCCTTCAGGTTCAGCAGCAGGTCGACGACGTCTTCCTGCACGCCGTCCAGCGACGAGTACTCGTGCACGACACCGGCGATCGTCACTTCGGTCGGCGCGTAGCCGATCATCGACGACAGCAGCACGCGGCGCAGCGCGTTGCCCAGGGTGTGGCCATAACCACGTTCGAACGGCTCCATCACGACTTTTGCGTGGCCGGCGCCCAGTGCTTCGACATCGATGATACGTGGTTTCAACAGACTGTTTTGCATGAAATGTCCTTTTCAATACCCTCGGCTCGTTACACCGATAAGGCTGATGGCATTAATAAAAGCGCCTGCTCGGGGAGCAGGCGGTGATACGAATTCGATGAACGACGGGAGTGGAGGAAGGTCGATTCGTGCGAATCTTCTGTCAATGCGAGGCCAAGCCTGGCTTGTTGCGCTCGCACCCCACCACGTCGTTCCCGCGAAGGCGGGAACCCAATTTCGCAGCATAGCCACCAAAATTGGGCCCCCGCCTGCGCGGGGGTGACATTTCGAACGACTGACGTCGCCCGAAATGTCAATTAACGCGAGTACAGTTCGACGATCAGCGCTTCGTTGACGTCAGCAGCGATCTCGTTACGCTCCGGGAACGAACGGAAGGTGCCTTCGAACTTCTTGGCATCGACCGAGACCCAGCTCGGGAAGCCGACTTGTTCAGCCAGCGACAGCGCTTCAGCGATACGCACTTGCTTCTTGGCCTTTTCGCGCACGGCGATGACGTCGCCGGTCTTGACCTGGTACGAAGCGATGTTCACGACCTGGCCGTTGACGGTGAAGGCCTTGTGGCTCACCAGCTGGCGTGCTTCGGCGCGGGTCGAGCCGAAGCCCATACGGTAAGCGACGTTGTCCAGGCGCGATTCCAGCAGCTTCAGCAGGGTTTCGCCGGTGTTGCCCTTGCGGCGCGATGCTTCAGCGAAGTAGCGGCGGAACTGGCGCTCCAGCACGCCGTAGATACGCTTGACCTTCTGCTTTTCACGCAGCTGGTTGCCGTAGTCCGAGGTGCGGGCACCCGACTTGACGCCGTGCTGGCCTGGCTTGACGTCCAGTTTGCACTTCGAGTCGAGCGAGCGGCGTGCGCTCTTCAGGAACAGGTCGGTGCCTTCACGGCGCGACAGTTTTGCTTTTGGTCCGATATAACGTGCCACGTTGAATCCTTAAAATAATAATCACGCCCCGGAGGCATCGCAGGCGATGCGGCAGGCGCTAGTCCACTTCTCGATGAGAGCGGACGTGGCTTGAAAAACCGTCCACCGCGCAAACGGCAGACGACAAGAGCCGGGCAGTATAACCCATTTTCAGGGCACTGCACCGGCCAATCTCGTAAAACACAACGGGGCGCAAGGCCCCGTCGTTGGCTTTTCGCGACGCAGGACGGTCCGGAGACCGCCCCGCTGTCACCTCAGCATTGTCGTATTAGATACGACGACGCTTCGGCGGACGGCAGCCGTTGTGCGGAACCGGGGTCACGTCCTGGATCTCGGTGATCTTGATGCCCAGGTTGTTCAGTGCACGCACAGCCGATTCACGGCCCGGGCCTGGGCCCTTGATACGCACTTCCAGGTTCTTCACGCCCGATTCCTGAGCGACCTTGCCTGCGGCTTCGGCAGCAACCTGCGCTGCGAACGGGGTCGATTTGCGCGAACCCTTGAAGCCGGCGCCGCCGGAGGTTGCCCACGACAGGGCGTTGCCCTGGCGATCGGTGATCGTGATGATGGTGTTGTTGAAGGACGCGTGCACGTGGGCGATACCCTCGGCAACGTTCTTCTTGACTTTCTTGCGTGCGCGGGCTGCTGCTGCGGCTGCGCTGCTCTGTTGCTTGGCCATGGTCGGTTCCTAGATTATTTCTTGAGCGATTGAGCTGCCTTGCGCGGGCCCTTGCGGGTACGAGCATTGGTGCGGGTACGCTGACCGCGCACTGGCAGGCCCTTGCGGTGACGCATGCCGCGGTAGCAGCCCAGGTCCATCAGACGCTTGATGTTCATGGACAGTTCGCGGCGCAGGTCGCCTTCCACGACAAACTTCGCAACTTCGTCGCGCAGCTTCTCGAGTTCGTTATCGTCGAGGTCCTTGACCTTCTTGTTGGTAGCGATGCCGGTAGCGTCGCAGATCTTCTGCGAACGCGGACGGCCGATGCCGTAGATAGCCGTCAGGCCGATCACGGTGTGCTGATGATTTGGGATGTTAACCCCTGCAATACGTGCCATTCGTTATTCCTCGAAATTAACCTTGACGCTGCTTGTGACGCGGCTCGACGCAGATCACACGGACCACGCCCTTGCGCTTGATGATCTTGCAGTTGCGGCAGATCCGCTTGACTGAAGCGTTAACTTTCATTTTGCACTCTCTTCGGTTCGTTTACTTTAATGATTTTTACTTGGTGCGGAACACAATGCGGGCCCGGGACAGGTCGTACGGGGTCAGTTCCACCGTTACCTTGTCACCCGGGAGAATGCGGATGTAATTCATCCGCATTTTACCCGAGATATGTCCCAGAACCACGTGCCCGTTTTCCAGCTTCACGCGAAATGTTGCGTTCGGGAGATTCTCCAGAATCTCGCCCTGCATTTGGATGACGTCGTCTTTTGCCATTCGGTCTATGCCTTCCCCGCTTAACGCGACGGAATCCCGCCCTTGAAGTTAGCCTTCCGCAACAATGATTCGTACTGTTGCGACATGACGTAGTTCTGCACTTGTGCCATGAAGTCCATCGTCACCACCACGACAATCAGGAGGGACGTGCCACCGAAGTAGAAAGGCACTTTCCACTGCGAGGTCAGGAACTCCGGCACCAGGCACACCAGGGTGATGTAGACCGCACCGGCCAGGGTCAGGCGCATCAGGATCTTGTCGATGTAGCGGGCAGTCTGCTCGCCCGGACGGATGCCCGGAACGAATGCGCCGCTCTTCTTCAAGTTGTCCGCCGTTTCCTTGCTGTTGAATACCAGCGCCGTGTAGAAGAAGCAGAAGAATACGATCGCCACCGCATACAGCACCGCGTGAAGCGGCTCACCGTTCGCCAGCGACGCGGCCAGGTCTTTCAGGAACCCGATGAAGGGGCTCGAGGAGTCCTTGCCACGCGTGAACCAGTCCACGATAGTCGCCGGGAACAGGATGATCGACGAGGCGAAGATCGGCGGGATCACGCCAGCCATGTTCAGCTTCAAGGGCAGGTGGCTGGTTTGGCCACCGTAGATCTTGTTGCCGACCTGGCGTTTCGCGTAATTCACCAGGATCTTGCGCTGTCCGCGTTCCACGAACACGACGGCATACGTTACCGCTGCCACCAGGATCACGATGATGATCGCGGCAATGCTGCTGATCGAACCGTTCGAAACCAGGGTGAACAGGCCACCCAGGGCCGACGGCAGACCTGCTGCGATACCGGCAAAAATGATGATCGAAATACCGTTGCCAAGACCACGTTCGGTGATCTGCTCGCCCAGCCACATGAGGAACATGGTGCCGGTCAGGAGCGTCACGACCGTAACGAAGCGGAAGCCCATGCCCGGATCGAGCACGAGGCCAGGCTGCGCTTCGAGCGCGACCGCGATGCCGAACGCCTGGAACAGCGCCAGCGCAACCGTGAAGTAACGGGTGTACTGGGTGATCTTGCGGCGGCCGGCCTCGCCCTCTTTCTTCAGCGCCTCGAGTTGCGGCGAGACGATCGATGCAAGCTGCATGATGATCGAAGCCGAAATGTAAGGCATGATGCCGAGGGCGAACACGGTAAAGCGGGACAGGGCGCCACCCGAGAACATGTTGAACATGCCCAGGATGCCGCCTTCGTTCTGCTTGAACAGCGCTGCCAGCTGCACCGGGTCAATCCCGGGGACCGGGATATGAGCACCGATGCGGTACACGACCAATGCGCCAAGCAAAAACCACAGCCGACCCCAGGGGAAGCCGGAAGCGGCGCTTTTACCAAGTTGTGAATTAGTCGCCAATTTTTGCTCCGATCAGGCAGGGCCGCAATTAAGCGACCGAACCGCCAGCTGCTTCGATCGCCGCTTTCGCGCCGGCAGTTGCCTTCAGGCCCTTGAGGGTCACCGCTTTGGTGATCTCGCCCGACAGGATGACGCGCACGTCGCGCGCCACCACCGGCAGGACGCCAGCCTGCTTCAGCACCAGGATGTCGATTTCGGTGACAGCCAGGTCGTTCAGGTCCGACAGACGCACTTCAGCCTTGAACGATGCGTTCAGCGACTTGAAGCCGCGCTTCGGCAGACGACGCTGCAGAGGCATCTGACCGCCTTCGAAGCCGACCTTGTGGAAGCCGCCCGAACGCGATTTCTGACCCTTGTGACCGCGACCGGCAGTCTTGCCCAGGCCCGAGCCGATACCGCGGCCAACGCGACGCTTCGCGTGCTTGGCGCCGTCAGCTGGTTGAATGGTATTGAGTTCCATTGATTTCTCCGTACGTAAGCCGCGGCTTACGAAACAACTTTAACGAGGTACGCGACTTTGTTGATCATGCCACGCACGGACGGGGTGTCCTGCAGCTCGGAGACCGAGTTGACACGACGCAGACCCAGGCCGCGCACGGTGGCACGGTGATCCTGACGGGTACCGATCAGGCCCTTGACGAGCTTGACTTTGACAGTGTTTGCCATGTTTGTTCCCCTTAACCCAGGATGTCTTCAACCGACTTGCCGCGCTTGGCAGCGATGTCAGCCGGAGTGCTCATTTTTGCCAGACCGTCGAGGGTCGCGCGAACCAGGTTGTACGGGTTCGACGAACCGGTCGACTTGGCGACCACGTCGGTCACGCCCATCACTTCGAAGATAGCGCGCATTGCGCCACCAGCGATGACGCCGGTACCCGGCTTGGCCGGCGACATCATGACGCGCGACGCGCCGTGACGACCGGTGACGGTGTGGTGCAGCGTACCGTTCTTGAGGGGCACCTTGATCAGGTTGCGGCGGGCTTCTTCCATCGCTTTCTGCACGCCGACAGGAACTTCCTTCGACTTGCCCTTGCCCATGCCGATGCGGCCATCGCCGTCACCGACAACGGTCAGCGCTGCAAAACCCATGATACGACCACCCTTCACCACTTTGGTGACGCGGTTGATCGCGATCATTTTCTCGCGCATGCCATCATCCGGCTTGTCGCTTGCCATTTTCGCTTGCATTTTTGCCATGACGATTCTTCCTTAGAACTTCAGACCGGCTTCACGCGCGGCTTCTGCCAGCGCCTTCACACGGCCGTGGTAACGGAAACCCGAACGGTCGAATGCGACTTCGGTGATTCCTGCTTTCAGTGCCTTCTCGGCGACGCGCTTGCCGACCAGGGCAGCAGCGGCAGCGTTGCCGCCGGCGCCGGTCTTGCCAGCCAGTTCGGCGCGCACTTCGGCTTCGAGGGTCGAAGCCGACACCAGCACCTTAGCGTCCGGGCTGATCAGGTTCGCATAGATGTGCAGGTTGGTGCGGTGAACCGACAGACGGTTCACGCCCAGCTGGGCGATCTTGATGCGGGTTTGACGTCCGCGACGCAGACGCGATTGTTTCTTGTCCATGTCAGCTCCGATTATTTCTTCTTGGTTTCTTTAAGCTTCACCACTTCGTCCGAATAACGGACGCCCTTGCCCTTGTAAGGCTCCGGCGAGCGGTAAGCGCGCACTTCAGCGGCCGTCTGGCCGACCTTCTGGCGATCGATACCCTTGATCACGATTTCGGTCGGGGTCGGGGTTGCCGCGGTGACGCCTTCCGGCATCGCGTGCAGCACCGGGTGCGAGAAGCCCAGCGACAGGTTCAGGGCGTTGCCCTGCACTGCTGCCTTGTAGCCCACGCCGACCAGGTTCAGCTTCTTCTCGAAGCCCTTGGTGACGCCGACGACCATGTTGTTGACCAGGGCGCGCAAGGTGCCCGACATGGCGTTCGATTCACGCGACTCGTCGACCACGTCGAAGGTCAGCGTGCCATTGTTGTTTTCCACTTTGACCAGGCCGTTCAGCGGCTGGGTCAGGGTGCCGAGCGGGCCCTTGACGGTGATCGACGACGCGGTGATCGCGACATCGGTACCTGCCGGGACGGCGATTGGCATCTTAGCTACTCGAGACATGTCTACTCCTTAAGCCACGTAGCACAGCACTTCGCCACCGACGCCGGTAGCACGTGCTTTACGGTCGGTCATCACGCCTTGCGGGGTCGAGACGATCGCCACGCCCAGGCCGTTCATGACCGACGGGATTTCGCTCTTGCCTTTGTAGACGCGCAGGCCAGGACGGGACACGCGCTCGAGGCGCTCGATGACCGGACGGCCGGTGTAATACTTCAAACCGATTTTCAGTTCAGCCTTGCCACCTTCGGTGGTCACGGCGAAATCTTCGATGTAACCCTCGTCCTTCAGGACGTTGGCGATCGCAACTTTCACTTTCGACGACGGCATCGACACGTTGGTCTTTTGCACGCCCTGTGCGTTGCGGATGCGGGTCAGCATATCGGCGATAGGATCGCTCATACTCATTGCTTATTCTCCTATTACCAGCTAGCTTTGGTCATACCCGGGATTTCGCCTTTCATGGCGAATTCGCGGAGTTTGGTACGGGCCAGACCGAATTTACGGAAGGTGCCACGTGGACGGCCGGTCATGGCGCAGCGGTTGCGCTGGCGGGTCGGCGCCGAGTTGCGCGGCAGAGCCTGCAGCTTCAGGCGCGCTTCGTAACGTTCTTCTTCCGACTTCGACTGGTCGTCGATGATTGCTTTCAGAGCTGCACGCTTTGCGGCGAATTTCTCCACCAGGTCTGCACGCTTCTGTTCGCGGTTAATCAGTGCAAGTTTTGCCATGCTCTTAGTTCCTGAACGGGAATTTGAAGGCGGCGAGCAGCGCTTTGGCTTCTTCGTCGGTCTTAGCGGTGGTGGTGATCGAGATGTTCATGCCACGCAGCGCGTCGATCTTGTCGTAATCGATTTCCGGGAAGATGATCTGCTCTTTGACGCCGATGTTGTAGTTGCCACGACCATCGAACGATTTGCCGCTGACGCCACGGAAGTCACGCACGCGCGGCAGGGCCACGGTGATGAAACGGTCCAGGAATTCGTACATGCGGTTGCCGCGCAGGGTCACCATCGCACCGATCGGGTAGCCTTCGCGGATCTTGAAACCTGCGATTGCCTTGCGGGCCTTGGTCACGACCGGCTTCTGGCCGGCGATCTTGGTCAGGTCGCCAGTTGCGTGCTCGATGATCTTCTTGTCGGCGACTGCTTCCGACAGACCCATGTTCAGGGTGATCTTGGTCAGGCGCGGGACTTCCATGATCGACTTGTAACCGAATTTCTCGGTCAGTTCGGCGACGACTTTGTCTTTGTAAACTTGTTGGAGACGGGCCATTTATCTTACCCCTTCACTACTTCGCCGTTCGACTTGAAGACGCGGACTTTTTTGCCGTCCACATCTTTGAAGCCAACGCGATCTGCCTTGCCGGTCGCAGCATTGAACAGCGCGACGTTCGACACGTGAATCGGCATAGTCTTGTCGACGATACCACCAGTAACACCGGTCATCGGGTTCGGCTTGGTCGCTTTCTTCGCGACGTTGACGCCTTCAACGATGACGTGTTCAGCGTCTACACGCTTCTGAACGACGCCACGCTTGCCCTTGTCCTTACCGGCCAAAACGATGACTTCGTCGTTTTTACGAATCTTATCCATGTCGACTCCTTACAGAACTTCAGGTGCCAGCGACACGATCTTCATGAACTTCTCGGTACGCAGTTCGCGCGTGACCGGTCCGAAGATACGGGTGCCGATCGGCTCCAGCTTGGCGTTCAGAAGGACAGCGGCATTGCCGTCGAACTTGACCAGGGAACCGTCCTGGCGGCGCACACCTTTAGCGGTACGCACAACCACGGCGTTGTAAATTTCGCCCTTCTTGACGCGACCACGCGGCGCAGCCACTTTGACGGTGACCTTGATGATGTCGCCAATGCTCGCATAACGGCGCTTCGAGCCGCCCAACACCTTGATGCACAGAACTTCCTTGGCACCGGTGTTGTCGGCCACTTCGAGCCGGCTTTCGGTTTGAATCATAGTATTTTCTTTCCCAACTTAAGCCGTAGAAAACCCCACGGAAACCGTGGGCCTGCGGTCAGTCTTGGTCCCGCCGCACCGCCCCTGCTGGAGCAATACGATTGGGTGATTGGACTTTCCATTCGTTTCAGGCCGCAGATACCGCGGGGGACATACTGCGGCAACACATGAACGAAGCCCGCTAGTATCACAGATACCAGCGGGCCACGCAAGACAAATTTTAAGGCTTAGATGACCTGTGCTTCCTGCACAACACGGGTCACGGTCCAGGCCTTCGTCTTCGAGATCGGGCGACCTTCCGTGATCTCGACCGTGTCGCCGGTCTTGACCTGGTTGGTCTCGTCGTGCGCGTGATACTTGTTCGAACGCACGATGATCTTGCCGTACAGCGGGTGCTTCACGTGACGCTCGATCAGGACGGTTACCGTCTTGTCCATCTTGTCGGACACGACCTTGCCGACCAGCGTACGCTTCAGCGCCGTTTTAGTGGTGTCGTTCATTTGGCTTCCTTCGAGTTCATCACAGTCTTCACACGCGCGATGTCGCGACGTACTTTCTTGAGCTGCGCGGTGTTGCCCAGCTGCTGGGTAGCGATTTGCATGCGCAGGCCGAACTGGGCCTTCAGCAGCTCATTCAGCTCCTTCTGCAGCGCTTCCTGGTCCTTGCCGCGGAGTTCCGATGCTTTCATATTCAACTCCTGTTATTGGCCGACTTGACGGACCACGAAGGTGGTCGCCAGCGGCAGTTTGGCAGCGGCCAGGCGGAACGCTTCGCGCGCCAGTTCTTCAGCGACGCCGTCCATCTCGTACAGGACCTTGCCTGGCTGGATTTCAGCGACGTAGTACTCCGGGTTACCCTTACCGTTACCCATACGGACTTCGGCCGGCTTGTTCGAGATCGGCTTGTCCGGGAAGATACGGATCCAGATACGGCCGCCACGCTTGATGTGACGGGTCATCGCACGACGTGCAGCTTCGATCTGGCGTGCGGTGATACGGCCGCGGGCAACTGCCTTCAGACCGAATTCGCCGAACGACACCGAGGTGCCGCGGGTGTGCGAGATACCGGTGTTACGGCCCTTCTGCTCTTTACGATACTTTCTGCGGGATGGCTGCAGCATCTTTATTCTCCTGCTTTCTCAGCCGGCTTGGCAGCGGCGCGACGACCTGCTGGAGCGGCTCCTGGTTTGGCGCCCGGACGGCCACGGCCGGCTGGCTTGCCATCGTCACGACGCGGACCGCGCGGCTTCTTCTCGTCGGCCGGGGTGTCGATCACTGGTGCTTCGCCCGTTGCCGAACGATCGCCCTTGTAGACCCACACCTTGACGCCGATGATGCCGTAGGTGGTCGATGCTTCGCTGGTGCCGTAGTCGATGTCGGCGCGCAGGGTGTGCAGAGGCACACGGCCTTCGCGGTACCATTCGGTACGTGCGATCTCGATGCCGTTCAGACGGCCCGACGACATGATCTTGATGCCTTGCGCGCCCAGGCGCATGGCGTTCTGCATCGCGCGCTTCATCGCGCGGCGGAACATGATGCGCTTTTCGAGCTGCTGCGAGATCGAGTCGGCGATCAGTTGAGCATCGATTTCCGGCTTGCGGATTTCTTCGATGTTCACGTGGACCGGCACGCCCATGATCTTGGTCAGCGACGACTTCAGCACTTCGATGTCTTCGCCCTTCTTGCCGATCACGACGCCAGGACGCGAGCTGAACACGGTGAAGCGCGCGTTCTTGGCCGGACGCTCGATGACGATGCGGCCGACCGAAGCGTTCTTCAGCTTCTTCTTCAGGAAAGCGCGAGCTTCCAGGTCTTCCTTCAGCATTTCGGCGAAGTTGCCGTTGCCAGCGTACCAGCGCGACGCCCAGTTACGGGTGACCGCCAGGCGGAAGCCGGTTGGGTGGATTTTCTGACCCATCGTGTGACCCCTTAGTTACCGACAGTCACGTAGATGTGACAGGATTGTTTCGAAATACGATCGCCGCGGCCCTTCGCACGTGCGGTGAAGCGCTTCAGGATCGGGCCCTTTTCGACGTAGATCTGCACGACCTTCAGTTCGTCGATGTCCGCGCCATCGTTGTGTTCCGCGTTGGCGATTGCCGACTCCAGAACCTTCTTGATGATGGTCGCGCCCTTCTTCGGGCTGAACTGCAGAATGTTGAGTGCTGCGTCAACTTTCTTGCCGCGGATCAGGTCTGCAACGAGGCGGCCCTTCTGTTCCGACAGGCGCACGCCTTTGAGGATAGCTTTAGTTTCCATTATTTTTTCGCCTTCTTGTCAGCGGCGTGGCCCTTGAACGTACGGGTCAGCGCGAATTCGCCGAGCTTGTGGCCGACCATGTTCTCCGACACGTACACCGGCACGTGGACCTTGCCGTTGTGCACGGCGATGGTCAGACCGATGAAGTCAGGAGTGATCGTCGAGCGGCGCGACCAGGTTTTGACTGGCTTCTTGTCTTTGGTCGCTTGCGCGGCTTCGACTTTCTTCACCAGGTGGGCGTCGATGAACGGCCCTTTTTTCAATGAACGAGTCATGTTTTATCCCTTATTTCTTGCCGCGGCGCGAGACGATCATCGACGAAGTGCGCTTGTTCGAACGCGTCTTCTTGCCCTTGGTCTGCTGGCCCCATGGCGACACCGGATGGCGACCTGCTGCCGTACGGCCTTCACCACCACCGTGCGGGTGGTCGATCGGGTTCATGACGACACCGCGGACGGTCGGACGCACACCGCGCCAACGCATCGCACCGGCTTTACCGATCTTGCGCAGGCTGTGCTCGGCGTTGCCGACTTCACCCACGGTTGCACGGCACTCGATGTGCACGCGACGGACTTCACCCGAGCGCAGGCGGACCTGGGCGTAGGTGCCTTCGCGGGCCATCAGGACCACAGCGGCGCCGGCGGTGCGGGCCATCTGTGCGCCTTTGCCCGGCAGCATTTCGACGCAGTGCATCACGGTACCGACCGGGATGTTGCGGATCGGCAGGCAGTTACCGGCCTTGATCGGTGCTTCCGAACCGTTCATCAGGGTGTCGCCGACAGCGATGCCCTTCGGAGCGATGATGTACGCACGGGCGCCGTCCGCGTAGCACAGCAGAGCGATGTGCGCGGTACGGTTCGGGTCGTATTCGATACGCTCGACCTTGGCAGGGATGCCGTCCTTGTTGCGCTTGAAGTCAACCAGGCGGTAGTGCTGCTTGTGGCCACCGCCGATGTGGCGGGTGGTGATGTGACCGTTGTTGTTACGGCCGGCGGTCTTCGATTTCTTTTCAACCAGGGCTGCGAACGGACGGCCTTTGTACAGGTCGCTGTTCACAACCTTCACCATGCCGCGACGGCCTGGGGAGGTTGGCTTCATCTTAACGAGTGCCATTATTTAGCCTCCTCGACAAAATTGATTTCCTGGCCCGGCTTCAGGCACACGAAAGCGCGCTTGGTGTGGTTGCGGCGACCAGTGAAACGGCCCGAACGCTTCTGCTTGCCTTCGCGGTTCACGGTTTGCACCGATTCCACTTCGACTTTGAACAGCAGCTCGACGGCAGCCTTGATTTCCGGCTTGGTCGCATCCGGCAGAACCTTGAACACGATCTGTTCGTTCTTTTCAGCGACGAAGGTCGCCTTTTCGGAAATGACCGGAGCCAGCAGCACCTTCATCAGGCGCTCTTCGCTGAATTTGATTGCGGTGCTCATGCGTACATCTCCTCGATCTTGGCCAGAGCAGCTTTGGTGACCAGGACTTTCTTGTAGAACACCAGCGACATCGGGTCAGCTGCCTTCGGCTCGACGACGAGCACGTGCGGCAGGTTGCGCGACGCCAGTTCCAGGTTTTCATCGATGGTGTCGGTGATCACCAGGACCGATTCCAGGCCCATGCCCTGCAGCTTTTGCGACAGCAGCTTGGTCTTCGGAGCTTCGATCGACAGGTTTTCGACAACGTTCAGACGGCCTTCGCGGGCCAGCTGCGAGAAGATCGAGCAGATACCTGCGCGGAACATCTTCTTGTTGACCTTGTGCGAGAAGTTCTCGTCCGGGGTGTTCGGGAAGATGCGACCACCGCCGCGCCACAGAGGCGACGACGACATACCAGCACGAGCGCGGCCGGTGCCCTTCTGGCGCCATGGCTTCTTCGTGGTGTGGCTGACTTCTTCACGATCTTTCTGCTTGCGGTTGCCGCTGCGCGCGTTGGCGGCGTAGGCGACCACGATCTGGTGGATCAGGGCTTCGTTGTATTCGCGGCCGAACACGGTGTCGGCAGCTGCAACGCCGGCGCCAGCTTGACCTTGCTCATTCAGGAGCTGGAGTTCCATACTTAGGCTCCTTTCTTGGCTTTGGTTTTGACAGCCGGCTTGACGATCACCTGGCCGTTCTTGGCGCCAGGAACGGCACCCTTCACGAGCAGCAGTTGACGGTCAGCGTCGATACGGGCGATTTCCAGGTTCTGGGTGGTGACGGTAACGTCGCCCAGGTGACCGGTCATGCGCTTGCCCGGGAACACGCGGCCCGGATCCTGCGCCATACCGATGGAGCCAGGAACGTTGTGCGAACGCGAGTTACCGTGGGTCTGACGACCCGAAGCGAAGTTGTAACGCTTGATGGTACCGGCGTAGCCCTTACCGATCGAGGTGCCTTGCACGTCGATTTTCTGGCCCACTTCGAACATCGAAGCATTGATGGTGTCGCCGGCTTTGAGTTCAGCGGCTTTGGTGGAATCGATGCGGAATTCACGCAGCATCGTGCCAGCTTCCACGCCAGCTTTGGCGTAGTGGCCGGCGGCGGCCTTGTTCACGCGCGAGGCGCGACGTTGACCGAAGACGACCTGAACTGCAGTGTAGCCATCAGTTTCAGGGGTTTTGACTTGCGCAACACGGTTGTTGGACACGTCCAGCACGGTGACAGGGATCGAATCGCCGTCATCCGTGAAGATACGCATCATGCCAACCTTGCGACCGAGGAGGCCCAGGCTCATTTTTTCTCCATTCCCACCTACGATTGGGCGGGGCTAATTAGTACTACTAAAAAAGTACGGACTAAAAAAGACGTGTCCATACCGAAGCCGGCTAGTATAGCGCGCAAACGGCAACGGCGCAACAGGATAAATCGAGGTGTACTCGGCCTGTTGCGTTTTCCGCAGTATCCTGGAGAGAGCGAGGAATCTGACCATGCTGGTCAGCACAGAAAAGGCACACCGCTGCGCCTTTTCTCTGCAGGCTACGACCATTGCTGGGAGCCTGCGATCTGGAAGTCTGGTGGGCGGTGCAGGATTCGAACCTGCGACCCCTTGGATGTCGACCAAGTATTCTAACCAGCTGAACTAACCGCCCGGGGAGCCG
>DAMCRY010000046.1:0-15296 GCA_032115075.1 Massilia sp. | reverse complement strand
GGGCGCGGCGCGGGCGTTCTCGGCGTGGCCGTTCGCGCTCGTCTTCACGCTGGCGATGCTGCTCTTGTGGTGGCGCGAGCGTCGTTGAATTCTGCTTGAACGCGTGGGCAGGAAACCTGCCCACGCTACGAAAAAACCACTGCACATCCCTCAGAACGCGTAATCCACCTTCGCGTACATCGATCGTCCGTTGATGCCGAACGGGCAGGTCTCCCAGCAATAGGTAAAGCCCAGTTGCGGGAAGGGCGCCGCCTTCACCGGATCCCATTTGGTCGGGTAGGTGTCGAACAGGTTGTTGACCCCGAGCGACAGGCTCAGTTTCTTCGTGAAGCTGTAGCGCGCGGTCAGGTCGACGATCCACTTGGCGCTCCAGGTCTGGATGAAGCCCGGCGTGAAGCCCTGTCCCTCCACTTCGCCGAAGTAGTTGGCACGCGCGGTCGCGTTCCAGGGGCCGACCGTGTAGTCGGCCGCCACCACGTGGTGCTGGCGCGGCTGGCCCTTTTCGATCAGCGTCACCTGGCTGTCGTCGAACAGCTGGGCGCCGGTGAGCACCGAGGACTGCGAGTGGCGGTCCTTCACTTTCGTGCGGTTGAAGCCGAGCTGGCCGGACAGCACCAGGGTCGAGCCTTGGCCGCGCGTGGTGTGCTGGGCCACCAGGTCGAAGCCGGTGGTCGAGGTGTCGATCGCATTGGTGAAGAACTGGGCCTGGCCGACGCGCAGCGGATCGAGGATGGCGCGGATCGGGCAGGCACTCGCTGTCGGGCAGGGACCGGACTCCGGCGCGATGTTCGACGAGAACACGATGCGGTCGTCGATGTTGGTGCGGTACAGGTCGGCCGTCACCGAGAAGTTCGCGGTCGGGCGCAGGATCATGCCGATGCTGGCGCTTTTCGAGGTTTCCTCCTGCAGCGGCGCGATGCCGAAGGCGCGCGTCACCGGGCTGTTCTCGCGCGCGGTCAGGGTCTCGGTCAGCACGCCGGCGGCGTTCAGGTTGGTCGACACCGAGCTGTAGAACTTCTGCTGCACGCCCGGCGCGCGGAAACCCGTCGAGCCGCTGGCGCGCAGGCCGATGGTGCGCGAGGGATCGTAGCGCAGGCTCAGCTTGCCGATGGTGGTGTTGCCGAAGTCCGAGTAGCGCTCGTGGCGCAGCGCCGCGCCCAGCGCCAGCGCGTCGATCTTGCGCTCGACGTCGACGTAATACGCGGTGTTGTGGCGGCCGTCGTCGACTTCGGTGCCCGGCGTGTAGCCGGGGAAGCCCTGGATGCCCGAGGCTGCGATGCCGCCGCTCTGGTCGCGGATGACGATGGCCGGGTTGTTGGTGCGGCCGTACTGGTAGGACACCGGATCGCCCGCGACGATCTGGTAGTTATCGCGGCGCCATTCGAAGCCGGCGCCGATATGGAGCGGGCTGCCGGCGACCTGCACCGAACCCTTGAAGTCGAGGTTGAGCGTGGTCTGGTCGAATTTCAGCTTGCCGGTATCGGCCTCCAGCGGCGAGCTGCCGTTCTCGTAGTAGTAGCTGACGTTGATCGAGTTGCGCTCGTGGAAACCGAGCTCGCTGCGGCCATGGTTGACGCTCAGGTCCACGCTCCAGTCACCGGAGAGGTCGTGACGGTAGCCGACGCCGAGCGAGGCATCCTTGACCGTGGTGATGATGTTCGGCAGGAAGCCGTTCGGGTAGACGGCCGGCACGTTGCGCGCGTCGTCCGCGGTGCGGAAGAAGCCGGACGAGTCGCCCTTGCGCCGGGAGGCGCCGCCGAAGGTGTAGAGCTCGCCGCCGCCCACCGGCAATGCCGCATTCAGCCACAGGTAGAGATCCTTGGCCTTGCTGTCGCCGATGCGCTGGGTCACGCGCGGCGGGTTCACGCGCGCCGTGTCCAGGCCGGCGCGGTTGGTCTCGTCGCGGTCGCGGCCTTCGACCGACAGGTTCAGGTAGCCGCCATCAAGCCCGAGGGCGAAGCCCTTGTGGGCGCTGGCGCTGTAGGTGTCGCCGTCGCCTTCGCTGGTGGTGCCGGCGCTGGCGCTGAGCTGGGTGTCGGTCACGCCTTTTTTCAGCACGATGTTGATCCCCCCGGCGATCGCGTCCGAGCCGTATTGCGCGGCGGCGCCGTCGCGCAGCACCTCGATCGACTGGATCGCCGACAGCGGAATGGCGTTGATGTCGGTGCCGGCCGAGCCGCGTCCGATGGTCTGCTGCACGTTGACCAGGGCCTGCTGGTGGCGGCGCTTGCCGTTCACCAGCACCAGCAGCTGGTCGGGCCCGAGGCCGCGCAGGGTGGCGGGACGGATGATGTCGGTGCCGTCGCTGATGAAGGTGGTGGTGAAGTTGAACGAAGGGTCGAGGTCCTGCAGCACCTTGCCGAGTTCGAGCGAGCCGGCCGACTGCAGGTCCTTGGCGCTGATCAGGCCCACCGGCACCGCGGTATCCAGCGCCGTCTTGGCCTGGGTGCGCGACCCCAGCACCACCACGGTCGCGGTGTCCGCCGGCTCCGCATTCCTCGCCGCAGCCTGGGCATCCTGCGCGTCCTGCGCGAACGCCGATGCCATCGCCGACACCAGCGCCGTCGCCAGCAATGCGCGTTTTTTCGGTTGAATCACCATCTTGTCCCCTTCTTGAGTTAGATTGCCATCACGAAAACTAATTCGGCTATAACTATGGAGAATTGATTCTGCGCAAACATTTCTGTAAGTACAAGTGTGAAATGCGCGGCGCGCAACACTTTTAGAAAATTATGCGTATTGACGAGAATGCAGGGGAGAATGCTTTACAAGCGGGGAAAGATATGGCACTCGCGGGAGGCGAGTGCGGGCAGCGAGTGAGGCCGTGCGGCGCAGCGATCTGGAGCAGTGCGGAGTTAATTCAGCCGCAAGGTATCCGCCACCTGGGCGTAGTACTGCGCAATGAATCTTTTCCCGTCCGAGGGAGAAAACAGATAGAGCCGCATGAGTCCTTCGAACACCAGGGAGAGCCGTTCGGCGATCGCAGCGGGCGCAAGGTCGGCGGGAACCTGGCCTTTTTTCTGGGCTGCGCGGATACCGCCTTGCACGGCGTCGATGAGGCCCGACTCGGCATGGCGCAGCAGTTCCGCCACCTGTGGGTTGCGCGCCCCTTCGCTGGCGATCTCGGCGCGCAACACAGCGAGCGCATGGCCTTGCGGTGTCAGGAAAATGTCGGCCATGATTTCCCCGATCGCGGACTGGCTGAAATCGGTGTTCCAGAAACGGGTGATCAGGTCGTGGTGGCGCTGCAGGTCGACCTGGATCAGGGCCACGATGAGCGCGTCCTTGCTGGGGAAGTACTGGTAGATGTTGGCGATGCTGACGCCCGCTGCGGCGCTGATTTCCGAAATCGAGGACGCGTGAAATCCCCGCTGGACAAAACAGCTGCGCGCGCCGTCGAGGATCTGCCGCATGCGTTCTTCACGCGCCTGTTCGTTCACGGGGCGGCCGCGAGGGGCCTTGCTGGCGCTGGTTTTCATGGTCCGATTATATAAAGAGAACGCGCTTCGAAGCAAAGACGCGCCGGCTTGTGCGGATCGTCGTACAAGCCGGCAGGCGGAGATCAGGCCGGAAGCGGCGCCTCGACGGCAGCGTATACCTTGATCTCCTGGAACTGCTCGATCGCGCGCGGGCCGCACAGGACGCCGATGCCGCTCTGCTTGAATCCGCTCTGTTCGAAGTGCTCCGACATCACGCCCCAGCAGTTCATCCAGATATGGCCGGCCCGGATCGCCTTGCCGATCCGGCGGCAGCGCGCGGCATCGCGCGAGAAGACCGAGGCGGCCAGGCCGAACTCGGTGGCGTTGGCGCGCGCGATGGCCTCGGCTTCGTCGCCGAAGATCTCGAAGGTCTGCACCGGTCCGAAAACCTCGTCCTGGACCACCGGGGCATCGAGATCCCGCACTTCGATCAGGCTCGGGCGGTAGAAGGCGCCGGCCGCCAGCGGACCTTCGGCGACGGGACCACCGCGCACCAGGATGTCGGCGTACGACGCCGCGTCGGCCACCAGGGCGTCGACGCGCCGCACGCTCGCCTTGTCGATCAGGGGCCCGAGCTGGGCATCGGGATCGTCGCTGGCGCCCAGCCGCACCTTGCCGTACGCCTCGACCAGCGCTGCGCGCAGGCGGTCGGCGATTCCGCGCTGCGCCAGCACGCGCGCACCGGTGCAGCAGAACTGGCCGTTCATCACGACGAGCGCCGCGACGATCTGCGGCACCACGATGTCGAGATCGGCGTCGTCGAAGACCACGAGCGGGGCCTTGCCTCCCAATTCGAGATTGAGCCGCTTGAGCGTCCTGGCGCCGTTGGCGGCGATCAGGCGCCCCACCCTGGTGCTGCCGGTGTAGCTGATCATGTCGACCAGGGGTGAATCGACCAGCATGGCGGCGCCGATGCTGCCGCTCTCCGTGATCACGTTCAGCACGCCCGGCGGCAGCGACGCCGTGGCGGCGATGGCCTGGGCAAACAGGGCATTGGTCAGGGCGGTCTGGTGGGGCAGCTTGAGGACCACCGCGCACCCGGCGGCCAGCGCGGGACCGGCGGCGCGCACCGACAAGACGATCGGCGAGTTCCACGGCGAGATCACGCCGACCACGCCGAGCGGCTCGGGATCGGAGTGGAAGTGCATGCCGGGAGCGGCTTCCATGGCGCGCCCACCGGTCTGCAGCAGCGCGGTCGCGGCCGCGTAGCGCAGCCAGTCCACGGCCACGCGCAGCTCCCATTCTGTCTGCGCCAGCAGCTTGCCGCCTTCGCGCGCCAGCATCAGCGCCATCGCATCGATCCGCTTGCCGACCTCTGCGGCCAGTTCGGACAGGGCGCGCGACCGCAGCGCGCGGTCGGCGGACCAGTTGCCGGCATCGAAAGCGGCGCGTGCAGCCAGGATTGCCTGCCGGGCCTCGTCCGGGCCGATGTCGAGATAGGCGCCCAGCGTCTCGCCGGTCGAAGGGCTGATCGCCTGGCGGACCGTGCCGCCGTCGTTCCAGGTCCCGTCGATCCAGTTGCCTGCGGCTTCCTTCAGGGTCGAGCGTTCCATTGTCATTTCCTTTCAGTGTGATCCCGCTGCCTGGGTACCCAGGCGGATGAGCGGGCAAGCCGGCCGTCTGGTATGCCGCATCGGTTCGGGGCACTTCTTTTCCTCCGCCGCTGCGACTATATATAAGAATAAACACTCACTTATATAAATTCAAGAATTTTTTTCCGGACGAGGCAAGAACGATGGCGCGCATGGAACGCGGGTGGAGGGTGAGGGCCGTGGCGGACAGGCGGGCAGGGCGCTGCTACCGGCCGGGGCGGAGAATCAGGGGCGGCTGCGAGGGCCTGGCGGCCCGGGCAAGGTCAGGCGTGGTCGCGCATCCATTCCTTGAGGCCGTCGACCCATTTTTTCGCGGGCAGGTTGAGGTGCCGCCGAATCTCGCCGGCGCGCTCGTACAGCACCGCGAAGTCGATCTGCGGCGCGTTCTTGAAGGCGAGGACCACGATGTTTGCGTCGTGCACCTCGGGCAGCCAGACCACGGCGTCGAAGACCTGCTGCATGGTCAGCAGGTTCTTGTCGTAGCTGTCGAAGTCGCCGAAGACGTTGGCGGTCATGATGCCGTTCTCGGTCAGGCAATCGTGGCAGCCCCGGTAGAAATCGAGCGAGTCGAGCACCGGGCCGCGCGCGTCGTGGTCGTAGAGGTCGACCTGCAGCACGTCCACCTGGCCGTGGTTGCCGGCGTCGAGCACGAAGTCGAGGGCGTTCATTTCGCGCACGTCGAGGCGCGCGTCGTTCTCCGGCAGGCCGAACAGGGCGCGGCAGATCGCGATCACGTTGGGATTGAGCTCGGCCGCCGTGACGCGGGCGCCGGGAAAGCGCCGGTAGCAGAACTTGGTCAGCGCCGCGCTGCCCAGGCCCAGCTGGACGATGCGCCGCGGCGCGTGCTGGAACAGCGTCCACATCATCATCATCTGCACGTACTCGAGTTCGATGACGTCCGGCTTGGACAGGCGCATCGCGCCCTGCACCCAGGAGGTGCCGAGGTGCAGGAAGCGCACGCCGTCGAATTCGTCGATGGTGGCGGGCGGGTGGCCGGGTTGGGCGAAGCGGGGATCGATGCGGGCGTAGGAGGGCGGCATGGGGCGGATGATACCGTAGGGAGGGCCGGGGCGCGTAGCCGGCTGTGCCGCCCACCCTACGCAACCCCATTCCTGCCGAACTCGCGAAAGCCGGGGCGTTCGTTCAGCCTGTCGTAGTAGGCCGTCACGTGCCGACACGCCGGTTTCGCCATCGGCGTCATCATCCAGCGGTTGACCGACAGGCCGAGCACCACGTCGGCCAGCGTGAAGTCCTCGCCGGCAGCGTAGGCGCCGGTCAGCGCCAACTGCGCGTCGAGGATCCCGATGTGCCGGTTCCATGCCGCGACCCCGGCTTCGACCTGCGCGGGGTCCTGGTGCGCCGGGCTGTGGCGTACCAGCGCCATGAAGGCGTAGCGCCAGGCCGTGTTCAGCTCGGTCGCCTGCCAGTCCATCCACTGCTCCACGCGCGCGCGGCCCTGCGCATCCGCCGGCAGCAGCGCGGAACCGTGCCTGGTGCACAGGTAGCGGCAAATCGTGTTCGACTCCCACAGCACGAAGCCGCCGTCGACCAGCACCGGCACCATCCCGTTCGGATTCAGCGCCGCATGGGTCTCGTTCCAGTCCTCGCGCGTGTACGGCAAACCGAGTTCCGCGCAGGTCCACAGCACCTTGCGCACGTTGATCGAGGTGGTCTTGCCGATGATGTTCATGAGGGACTTCCGGGCAGCAGGGGCAGGAACAGGGTGACCGCAAGGCCGCCGCCGTCGCGGTTGGCGAGCGTGATGCGCCCGCCATGGGCTTCGGCGATCTCGCGCGCCAGCGCCAGCCCCAGGCCGGTGCCGCTGCGCTTGGTCGAATAGAAGGGGACCAGGGCGTTGGTGAGCACGGCGTCGCTCATGCCGGTGCCGCGGTCGAGCACGTCGATGCGCAGCGTGTCCTGCACCCGCCGCACGGCCAGCTCCACCGCATCGGGCGCCGAACCGGATTCGTGGGCGTTCTTGAGCAGGTTGAGCAGGGCCTGCTCCATCTGGGCCGCATCGATCCAGGCCGGCTCCTGCGGCGCCTCGCCGGCGAGGCGGAAGGGCACCTGGCTGGCCAGGCGATCGATGAAAGCGTTCCAGGGGCAGGCTTCCAGGCGCGGCGTCGGCAGCTTGGCGAAACGCGCGTAGCCGAGGATGAAGCTCTCCAGGTGGCGGGTGCGCTCGCCGATGGTCTGCAGGATCTGCGGCAGGCGCTCGGTCTGGCCGCGCCGCACCAGCTCGGCGCCGGAATGCGCGAGCGAGGCGAGCGGCGCCAGCGAGTTGTTCAGCTCATGGCTGATCACGCGGATGACCTTTTTCCAGGTCTGCACTTCCTGGCGCCGCAGCTCGGTGGTCAGGTGGCGCAGCAACAGCAGTTCGTGGCGCCGGCCGTTCAGGGTGAAGCTGCTTCTCGCCAGGTGATAGACCTCCTCGTCCTCGGCCTCGCCGGCCGTGAACAGGCCGTCGCCGCCGCGCGCCAGCGCTTCCTTCAGGGCCGGGGCGGCGTGCGCCAGGACCTCGTCGAGCTGGTGGCCTTCGAGCTTGCGGCCTTCGGACAGCAGCTGGCGCGCCGCCAGGTTGGCGTAGACGATGGATCCGGCGCGGGGAGAAAAATCGGTTACCAGCAGCATGGCCACCGGCGTGTTCTGGACCATGGTGTCGAGCAGCAGCTCGCGCTGCACCAGGCCCAGGCGCTGCTCGCGCAGCACGTTGCCGAGGTCGTTGTGGGCGGCGATCAGGTCGGCCAGCTCGTCGTTCTGGGGCCAGTGCAGGCTGAACGAGAAATCGCCGTCGCGGTAGCTCGCCACCGTCCCCTCCAGGGCGCGGAACAGCGACAGGATCGGCTGGATCTGCGAGCGGATGGTGATGATGGCGATCGGGATGATCGCCGCCAGGCAGGCGCAGAAGACCAGCACGGGCTGGTTGGGGAAGACGTGGTCGAGCCCGAGCGCGATCAGGATACCGAGCGCCAGCAGGGTGCCGACCAGCGCCGACCAGCGCGTGACCAGCGAGAGCCGAAAGCCGCGGTGGCCCCCGTCGCCGATGCCGCTCATGCGGTCCTGGCGATGCCGAGCCGCTCCATGCGCCGGTACAGGGCCTGGCGCGACAATCCCAGCTCGGCGGCGGCCTGCGCCACCACGCCGCCGGCGCGCGCCAGGGCTCCCGCGATGGCCTCGCGGTCCGGCTCCGCATCCTGGCTGGCGGCGCCCGTCAGGGGCAGGCCGAGGTCGGGCGCCTTGATGAGGTCTCCTTGCGCCAGCAGGCTGGCGCGCGCCATCACGTTCTTCAGCTCGCGCACGTTGCCGGGCCAGGCGTGGGCCTGCAGCGCGCTTTCCGCTGACGGATGCAGGGTCTTCGTGGCCGGCAGGAAGCTCTTCGCCAGCGGCAGGATGTCGCCGGGCCGCGCGGCGAGCGGCGGCAGGCGCAGCTCGATCACGTTGAGGCGATAGAACAGGTCTTCGCGGAAGGTCCCGGCGCGGATCATGGCCGAGAGGTCCGCATTGGTGGCGCTGATCACGCGCACCTTGACCTGGCGTTCGCGGTTGGAGCCGAGGCGCTCGAAGCGGCCGGTCTCCAGCACGCGCAGCAGCTTCATCTGCCCGGCCAGCGGCAGGTTGCCGATCTCATCCAGAAACAGGGTGCCGCCGTCGGCCGCCTCGAACTTGCCTTCGCGCGCCTTGGAGGCGCCGGTGTAGGCGCCGGCGTCGGCGCCGAACAGCTCGGCCTCGATCAGCTCGGAGGGCAGGGCGCCGCAGTTGAGCACCACGAAGGGGCCGTTGGCCACCTGCGAGTTGGCCTGGATGATCTCGGCGATGCGTTCCTTGCCGGTGCCGTTCGGGCCGGTGATCAGGACCGGCACGTCGGCGCGCGCCACCTGGCAGGCCAGGGTCAGGACGCGCTCGGTGGCCGGGTCCTGCCACACCAGGCCGCGCAGGTCGAAGTTCTGTTCCAGCTCCCGCTTCGCCTTGCGCTCGCGCTGCAGGCGCTGGTTCAGGGCGCGGTTGGCCTGGCCCAGCTCGACCAGGTTGGCCACCGTGGTGAGCAGGCGCTCGTCGTTCCAGGGCTTGGAGAGGTAATCGGCGGCGCCGGCCTTGATCAGTTCCACCGCGGCGTCGAGGTGGGTCCAGGCGGTGAGCAGGATCACCGGCAGGTCCGGGTGGCGCCGGCGGATCTCGCGGAACAGGCCGACGCCTTCCTCGCCGGAGGTGGTGTCGGCCGTGAAGTTCATGTCCTGGATCACCAGGTCCACCGGCTCGCGCCCGAGGATGTCGAGTCCCTCCTCGGGCGAGGCCGCGCGCAGCGAGGCGATGTCGTGGAGCGAGAACAGGACCTCGAGCGCGATGGCGACCGCGGCGTTGTCGTCGATGATCAGTACGGTGGGCATGGCCGCAAGCATATCATTGCCGGGAGAGCATCGGTCAATACGGTCAGGCGCTGCGGGTCGCGGTCGCCGGCGAGATGCTGGCCGCGCGCCACGCCGGTCCGTAGGCCGCCAGGATGCCGAGCGCCCAGAACACCACCGCGCCGCCCACCAGGTAGTGCGGCGGCATGCGCGCCATCTCGAGCTTCGTCACCAGGAGGTGGTTCAGGCTCAGGCCGAACAGGACGCCGCCGAACACGCCGGCGCTGGTGATCATGAAGTTTTCGAGGATGAAGTAGCGCAGGATGTCGAGCTTGCGCGCGCCCAGGGCGCGGCGCACGCCGATCTGCTTGCGGCGCTGGGTGACCCACAGGCTGGCCATGCCGACGATGCCGGAGCAGGTGATCAGGAGCAGCAGCAGGCTCACGGTCACCAGCATCCACGCCAGGGCGACGTCGGTGCGGTACAGCTCCTCGCGGTCCTGGTCGACCGTTTTCAGGCGCAGGATCATCGGGCTGGCCGAGGAGGTGCGCAGCGCCGCCTCGGCTTCCTTCATCACGCGGTCGCGCTGCCCGGCTTCGGCGCGGATCGCGTACAGGGCGCCCGGGCGGCCGTACAGGCGCGCGGGGATCAGGACCGAGTACTCGGAACGCTCCTCGAGATTGACGTGGGCCGCCTGCAGGCGCTCGACCACGCCGACCACCTGGGTCTCGCGCGCGCCTTCGCCGGTGCCGAAGTACAGGAACTTGCCGACCGCCGAGGCGTTCGGCCACAGCTTGTCGGCGAGCGGCTTGGTGACGATCACCTGCCTGGGCGTTTCGTTGCTCGCCAATTCGTTGATGTCGACCAGTTCCTGCTTCTGGAAGTCGCGGCCCTCGACCAGCTTCAGGCCGAAGGTCTGGATCAGCGAATCGCCCGAGATATAGGTCGAGGCGCTGGTGCTCTGGCGGGTCTGGCGGCGGTCGATCGCCACGCTGTTGTTGCTGCCGCTGCGCGACAGCGGCATCTGGGTCACGTTGGCGACCGATACCACGCCCGGGACGGCGCGCAGCACTTCGATCTCCCGGTTCCTGGACGCGAGCTGCTGTTCGGGCGTGTCGCTGTTCAGGGTACGGGCCGAGATGTAGAAGGTCGCGTGCTCGTCCGCCAGGCCGGACGGGCGCGCCATCGCGGCGCGGCGTTCGGTCACGATGTGCATGGCATTGGCCAGGATGGCCAGGCTGAGCGCGACCTGCAGGGCCACCAGGATCGGGCCCGTTTTATTGCGCAGCAGCGCGGACAGGATAGGACGGATTTCCATGGGTGTCTCCGGTTACTGCGATTTGAGTTGGATGGCCGGGGTCACCTGGCAGGCGCGCCAGGTCGGCAGCAGGCCGGCGAGGAGGGCGGCCGTGATCGACAGCACGAAGGTCAGGCCCAGCATCTGCCAGTCCAGGTGGGCGAGCTTGGCGATGCCCTTGCCTTGCATGCCGATCAGGGCCAGGGCGCCGAACGACAGCAGCAGGCCGAGCACGCCGCCGACCAGGCCGACCACGGCGGTCTCGATCAGGAACTGGCGGAAGATCTCGGCGCGCGAGGCGCCGAGCGCGCGGCGCACGCCGATCTCGGACGCCCGCACCGAGAACTTGGCCAGCAGCAGGCCGACCGTGTTCACCAGGCACAGGGCCAGGAAGCCGAACGCCAGCCAGGCCGACAGCTTGGTGTCGTTGCCGACGACGTTCAGCTCTTCCATCCACTCCATCACGTCGTACAGCTTGTTGGGCGCATTGCGCTTCAGGCGGCCCAGCTTGCGCTGTTCGTCGGCGTAGTTGTCGAGCCAGCTTTGCAGTTCGGCGCGGTCGCCCTTGGTCCGGGTCTCGAACCAGAACTGGATCCAGGTGCATTCCGACGCCAGCAGGTTGGCGAAGCCGGGCTCGCGGTTGGTGTTGCAGCTCATGCTGCCCGCGTGCTGGGTCTCGTGCCGGATCGCGCTCGCGAACGGGATGAAGAATTCTTCCTCGGCGCCCAGCGGGTTGCCGCCGACGAGCTTGTAATAGCGCGGCAGCGGCGCCCAGTGGTCGACCACGCCGACGACGGTGAAGGGCGAACCCATCACCATCAGGTTCTGCCCGACCGGGTTGGTGTCGCCATACAGCTTCTCGGCGGTCTCGCGGCCGAGCACGACGACGTCGGCGCCGCGCGCGTCATCGGCTTCGGTCCAGGCCTGGCCGTGCCGGAACGGCACGTCGAACATGGCGAAGAAGTCGCGCGTCGACGCCAATCCGGTGGCCGAGAATGCCGGCATGTCCTTGCGCGGCGGCTCGATCGAGGCCGGCACGC
This sequence comes from Massilia sp., assembly GCA_032115075.1. Classification (GTDB taxonomy): domain Bacteria; phylum Pseudomonadota; class Gammaproteobacteria; order Burkholderiales; family Burkholderiaceae_D; genus Telluria. Next base: position 3,545 of record DAMCRY010000046.1, on the reverse strand, counting down.
CGTACATCGCGGCGCGGCGCTCGCCCTGGCCGCTCTTGAGCAGGTTCATGGCGTCCGGATAGCTCAGCTGGTAATCGTCCACGCCGTCGGCCGGGTTCCAGCCCTCGACCTGGCCGTTGTCGACGATCGGCACGAACAGGCGCTGGCTCTTTTCCGGAATCGGGTCGGCCGACATCATGTGCACGATGGTGAAGGTGGACACGCTGGCGGCCACGCCGACCGCCAGGGTCAGCACCATCAGGGCGGTCAGCGCGGGGTTGCGGCGCAGGCTGCGCACGCCGAGCTTGAAGTAGTAGGAGAACATGGCGTTTTCCTCAGGCGGTGACGGCGGCGGCGCCGCTGGCTTTCGCATCGACCAGGGTCGGACCCTTGCGCACCAGGTCCGAGACCTGGCCGTCGATGATGTGCACGTTGCGGTGGGTGCGCACCGCCAGCTCCGGGTCGTGGGTCACCATCAGGATGGTGGTGCCGGCCGCGTTGATCTCTTCGAGCAGCTCCATCACCCCACGCGCCATCTGGGTATCGAGGTTGCCGGTCGGTTCGTCGGCCAGCAGCAGCTTGGGCGAACCGGCCAGCGCGCGCGCGATCGCGACACGCTGCTGCTGGCCGCCGGACAGCTCGGCCGGGTAGTGCTTCATGCGCGAGGCCAGGCCGACTTTCGACAGCGCGTCCTCGATGCGCTCCTTGCGCTCCTTGGCATTGAAGCCGCGGTAGCGCAGCGGGACGTCGACGTTGTCGAACAGGTTCAGGTCGGGGATCAGGTTGAAGCCCTGGAAGATGAAGCCCAGCTTCTCGTTGCGCAGGCGCGAGCGGGCCGAATCGTCCAGGCCCTTCACGTTGACGCCGTCGAGCACGTACTCGCCCGAGGTGAATTCTTCCAGCAGGCCGGCGATGTTCAGGAAGCTGGTCTTGCCGGAGCCGGACGGGCCGGTGACGGTGACGAATTCGCCCTGCTTGACTTCGATCTCGAAGCCGCGCAGCGCGTGGGTCTCGATCATGTGGGTGCGGTACACCTTGCTCAGGTTGGTCATGCGCAGCATGGTTTTCTCCTTGTTTGTCTTTTCAGGTTCAGCGGTTGATCGACACGCGCTCGGCGTTGTTGAAGGTATCGGTGCCGGCGACCACCACCTTGTCGCCGGGCTTCAGGCCCGACAGGATCTCGACGGCGTTGATGCTGGTGGCGCCCAGCTGGACCGGGGTGCGCACTGCTATGCCGTTGTCCACCTTGTAGGCGAAGCGTCCGCCCTCGCTTTCCACGAAGGGGCCGCGCGGCAGCATGACCACGTTGGGCCGTTCCTCGATCAGGAGGCGCGCGGTCACGCGCTGGCTCTGGCGCAGGCCCTTGGGCTGCTCGCCGTCGAAGCGCACGCGCGCCAGCACCTGGTTCTTGACGACTTCGGGCGACAGCGCGGACAGCTTGCCGGTGGCCTTCCCGCTCGGCAGGGTGATCTCGGCGTTCATGCCCAGGCCGATGTCGGCCACGTAGGATTCCGGCACCTCGACCTCGACCTCGAGCTTGGACAGGTCGACCAGGGTCATCAGGGGCGCATTGGCGGCCACCACCATGCGGTTCTGGACGTTGAGCGTGCCGATGAAGCCGTCCACCGGCGCGCGCACGGTGAGTTCGTCGACGCGGCGCTGGGCGTTCGCCATCGACAGGCGCTGGCGCTCCAGCTCGTTGACCTTGGTCCTCAGGGCCAGCTGGACGTCGTCGCCTTCCAGGTTGGCGGCCTGCGCCGCATGGCGCGCGCGGATCTCGGCCGAGTTGAGGGCGTCCTTGGCCTTCTGGTAGTCGATCTTGGCGATGACGCCGACCTGGGCCACGCTCTCGTAGCGCTCCAGCGTGCGCTGGGCCGACAGGCGCTCGATCTCGGCGGTGTCGGCTTCCCGTTGCGCCAGCAGCTTCTGCTTGCGCGCCAGGATCTGCTGGCGCGCCACCTCGGCCTTCAGTTGCTCGTAGCTCGAGACTTCGCGCTTGAGGGCATCGGTCAGGTCGGGCGATTCCAGCACGGCCAGCACGTCGCCCTTTTTCACGGTATCGCCGGCGGCGACCTTCAGGTTGACGGTGGCCGGGGCGGTCGAGTACAGGGTGGGGCTGACGGCGGCCACGATGCGGCCGTTGACCGAGGCGTCGCGCACCAGGGTGCCGCGGGTGACTTCGGCGATCCGCAGGCGCGCCTCGCTCACCGAGTGCTCGCTGCTGCTCCAGGCGCCGAGCACGGCGGCGCTGACGGCGACGATGGCGATGGCGCCGCCCACCCACAGGGCGCGGCGCTTGATCTTGTGGACGGGGGCCGGAGCGAGGACGGCGTCTTGTTGTGAGGTATCGCGGATCATGATGTGTCCAATAACGACTGATGGCGTCGTTGTTGCACGATCCGTGCCAGCTGTTGTGCGGCTGTTAAGTGCTTGATTTGAAAGAGAGCGGACAGCCGGACATGGGTGTCCGGACTGTCCGATCAAGGGTGTCCGTACGACCGCGGACGCGGCCGTGCGGACTTCAAGCCGCTTCGCGCAGGGCCTTTGCGGCCGCCACCATGTTTTCCAGCGCCGGCAGCACCTCGTCCCAGCTGCGCGTCTTGAGGCCGCAGTCCGGATTCACCCACAGCTGCGCCGCCGGAATGCGCGTCGCGGCCTTCCGCATCAGCGCGACGATTTGCTCGCGGCTCGGCACGTTGGGCGAGTGGATGTCGTAGACGCCGGGGCCGATGCCGTTCGGGTAGCGGAAGTCGTCGAAGGCGCCGAGCAGTTCCATATTGGAGCGCGAGGTCTCGATGGTGATCACGTCGGCGTCCATGGCGGCGATGGCGGCGATGATGTCGTTGAACTCCGAATAGCACATGTGGGTGTGGATCTGGGTGGCGTCGCGCACCCCGTTGGCGGCGATGCGGAAGGCTTCGACCGCCCAGGCCAGGTACGCATCCCACTGTGCGCGCCGCAGCGGCAGGCCTTCGCGCAGCGCGGCCTCGTCGATCTGGATGATGCGCACGCCGGCGCTTTCCAGGTCCTGCACCTCGGCGCGGATCGCCAGCGCCAGCTGGCGGCAGGTGACGGCGCGCGGCTGGTCGTCGCGCACGAAGGACCAGTTGAGCATCGTGACCGGGCCGGTCAGCATGCCCTTCATCGGCTTGGCTGTCAGCGACTGGGCGTAACGGGTCCATTCCACCGTCATCGGGCGCGGGCGCTGCACGTCGCCGTACAGGATCGGCGGCTTCACGCAGCGCGAGCCATAGGACTGCACCCAGCCGTTGGCGCTGAAGGCGAAGCCGTCGAGCTGTTCGCCGAAGTACTCGACCATGTCGTTGCGCTCGGCCTCGCCGTGCACCAGCACGTCCAGGCCCAGCGCTTCCTGGGCATGGACGCAGCGCGCGATCTCGGCCTGCATGGCGGCGCGGTAGGCGGCGTCGTCGAGTTCGCCCAGCTTGTGGCGGCGGCGCGCCTGGCGGATCTCCGGCGTCTGCGGGAAGGAGCCGATGGTGGTGGTGGGGTAGGCGGGCAGCGCCAGCACGGCGGCCTGCTCGGTGGCGCGCTGGGCGTGGGCGCCG
>DAMCRY010000045.1:5108-15491 GCA_032115075.1 Massilia sp. | reverse complement strand
GCGCGCCGTTCGACGAAGCCTGCAGTCGCCTGTGGTGGGAGCTGGCCGAGCACTTCGGCGCCGCGACGCCGCTGCCGCCGGCCTGCGCCGCGGTCACGATCGAGCTGCGCGGCGAGATGGACGTGCGCTACGACCTCGCCGAACGGGACGCGCACGCGATCCTGCAGTTCCTGGCGCGCGAAAACATGCTCGACATCCCGCTCTCCGAAGTCCCGGCGCCGCTGTGCGAGCCGACCCCGCTGGCCGGCGTCGAGCCCCTGCACGCGCCGCAATCGGGGGTGCTGGTGTTCCTGAAGGCGCTCGGCGAACAGGTAAAGGCCGGCGAGGCGGTGGCCGACATCGTCAATCCGGTCAGCGGCGCCACCACCACCGTGCGCGCCTCGACGGACGGCCTGCTGTTCGCCTCCACCTGCCACCGCCACCTGTTGCGCGGCATGCAGGTCTGCAAGATCGCGGGCGCCACGCCCTTCCGTTCCGGTTCCCTCCTGAGTCAATGAGTGAGGTAATAAGCATGCGCCTTCGAATGCCCAACACCTTCGTGCTGCTGTTCGCCATCCTGGCGCTGATCGCGCTGGCGACCTGGTTCGTCCCCGGCGGCAAGTACGAGACCCACCTGGTCGACGGCCGGCAATTGGTCGACCCGGCTTCCTTCCATTACGTGGAAAGCGCGCCGCAGGGCCTGGTGGCGCTGCTGAAGGCGCCGATCAAGGGCTTCGTCGAATCGGCCCAGATCATCGGCTTCGTGCTGTTCGTCGGCGGCGCCTTCGCCGTGCTGCAGCGGACCGAAGCGATCGACACCCTGATCCGCTCGATCGCCCGCGCGCATGCGCATTCGCCGCTGGTGCGCGCGCTGGTGATTCCGGTGTTCGTCACCCTGTTCTCGCTGGGCGGCGCCACCTTCGGCATGAACGAGGAGGTGATTCCCTTCATCCTGATCTTCGTGCCGCTGGCGCTGGCCCTGGGCTACGACACCGTGACCGGCGTGTCGATTCCCTTCCTCAGTTCGCAGGTCGGCTTCGGCGCGGCTTTCCTGAATCCCTTCAACGTCGGCATCGCGCAGGGCATCGCCGGCGTGCCGGTGTTCTCGGGCATGGGCTACCGTCTGGTCGTGTGGGCGGCGTGCACCTTCGTGACCATCGCCTTCCTGATGTGGTATGCGGCGCGCGTGAAGCGTACTCCCACGCTGAGCCCGACCTATGTGCTGGACCAGACCAAGCGCCAGGAAATGCCGGACATGTCCGCGCACGAGCACGAGCGCATGACGGGGCGCCACGCGGCGGTGCTCGGCATCTTCGCGCTGACCCTGGGGTCGATGGTGGTGGGCGTGGTGCAGTACGGCTGGTTCATCGACGAGATCGCCGCCCTGTTCCTGGCCATGGCGATCGTGGTGGGACTGGTCGGGCGCCTCGGCACCGACAACTGGGTGGCGGCCTTCATGCAGGGCGTGAAGGATCTGGCGCCGACGGCGCTGGTGATCGCGATCGCGCGCGCCACCATGGTGATCGCGCGCGACGCCCACATCATCGACACCATGCTGCACGAACTGATGCCGCTGGTGCAGTCGAGCCACCCGGTGTTCGCGGCCCAGAAGATGTACCTGATCCAGTCGGTCATCAACTTCTTCATCCACTCGGGCAGCGGCCAGGCCGCGCTGACCATGCCGATCATGGCGCCGCTGGCGGACCTGGTGGGGGTGTCGCGCCAGACCGCCATCCTCGCCTTCCAGCTCGGCGAACTGTCCACGCCGATGATCCCGACCTCCGGCATCACGGTGGGCGTGCTGGCGCTAGCGCGCATCCCCTGGCTGACCTGGGCCAAGTGGATGATCCCGCTGCAGCTGATCTACCTGGTGCTGGCCCTGCTGCTGCTGGTGCCGCCCTGCCTCATGGGGTGGAACTGAGGCAGGACGGCAGGCCCTAGCGGCTGCGGTCGCGCTCGGGGTGCCTGGTGGTGGATTCCCCGCTCGAAGTCGTGCCGCCCGTGCCGCTCGTGCCCATGCTGGCGGCGGCGCCGCCGCTCGAGGCGTTCGCCAATGCCTGGCGCAGGCTGTCGGCCTGCGGATTGGTAACCTTGCCGCTCAGGACGTCGCGCGCCGCCACCTGGCGCTGGTAATAGCCGGAGGTCTCGTCCTCGTCATAATCGATGTCGGTGACGTTGAGGGCCGCGCCGCCGAACAGTCCTTCGGTGTCGGACCAGGCGGTGATGTTGCCCCAGCCGGCCGAGCCCGCGCCCTTCTTCGACCAGTCCACCAGCGTCAGGTCGGCGTCGGCGCCCAGCGAGAACTTGTTGTTCTGCATGAAGCTGTTGAGCGCCTTCTGGTCGTTGAGCACCAGGGCGATGGCGCCGCCCTGCGCACCCGCCTGCAGGCCGACACTGATGCCGCCCATATTGTAGAAGGCGGGATTGCTCCAGGTATTCCCGTTGCGCACCAGCAGCACGCCGGCGCCGCCGCGCGCGCCGACGCCCAGCGCCGCTTCGCCATAGCGCGGCACGACGAACACGCCTTTCGAGCGCTGCAGCAGGGCGCGCATCTCCGGGTTCGCCTGCATCCGGTGCACGACCTGCACGGCCCGGTTGACGTGCTCGGTCGCCTCGCGCATCTCCTTCCGGTTGCGCTCGGTGCCCGGCGTGCCGGCTTCCTTCGCCGGGCCGACCTGGGCGGCGGCGGCCCCGGCAGTTCCTGCCAACAGCGCGGCCAGCGATCCCGCGATGAGGTGCTTCATGGTCGGATTCATGATCTCTTCCTCCTCGAGTGGCGTTGAACGGACGGTCAGCCTAAACCCGGCGGCGTTCGGGAAGCGCCACTTTGAACACAGGACAAGGCTCGGAAGCATGACCCCAAACCGGGCTTTCCGCGCCGTCTTGACAAGGCTTCGACAGCGCGCCACATTGGAACCCCGAACTCATCCGCCATCAGCATGATCGATTTCTTCGTCGCCAGCATCCACCACCTGATCGTGTTCGGCATCGCGGCCGTGCTGGCCGCCGAACTGGCGCTCATGCGTCCCGCCGCGATGTCGCCGCACACCGTGAAGATTCTGGGACGCTTCGACGCCGCCTACGGCCTGCTGGCGCTCGGCATCCTCTTCGTCGGCTTCGGCCGGGTCTGGCACGGCGCCAAAGGAGCGGACTTCTACCTGGATAACCCGATGTTCTGGGCCAAGATCGCCGCCTTCGGCGTGGTGGGACTGCTCTCCATCCGCCCGACCCTGCGCATCCTGGCCTGGCAGAAGCTGCTCAAGGCGGACGCCGGCTTCGTGCCGCCGCAGGACGAGGTCGCCAGGCTGCGCCGCATCCTGCTGGCCGAGATCCACGTGTTCGCGCTGATTCCGATTTTCGCGGCCGCGATGGCGCGCGGGATCGGTTACTAGCGTCCACCCTACAGGCGGCGCCGACGAAAAAAGGGACAGGCTTGCGCCTGTCCCTTCTTCATTGGCTGGCGGTCTGCGCCGCCTTTACCACTCCCCCTACTCCATGGTTCTTACGCGCCCAGGCGCTGCTCGAGCTGCTGCTTGGTGTCCACCAGCTCCTGCGGCAGGCGGTAGGCCAGCTTGTCGAACAGTTCGCTGTGCAGCTTCAGTTCTTCGACCCAGGCGTCCTTGTCGATCGAGGTGATCTGGGTGAACTGCTGCTCGGTGAACTCCACGCCTTCCCAGTTCAGGTCGCCGTAGTTCGGCGAGGTGCCGAACATGTGCTGCTGGCCGGCCGGGGCGCTGCCGTCGGCGCGGTCCAGCACCCACTTCAGCACGCGCATATTGTCGCCGTAGCCCGGCCACACGAAGCCGCCGTCTTCGCCGGTGCGGAACCAGTTGACGCAGAAGATCTTCGGCAGCGTGCCCTTGGCCTGCACTTTCTTGCCCAGGTCGAGCCAGTGCTGGAAGTAGTCGCTCATGTTGTAGCCGATGAAGGGCAGCATCGCGAACGGGTCGCGGCGCACGATGCCCATCTGGCCGGCGGCGGCGGCGGTGGTTTCCGAGCCCATGGTCGCGGCCATGTAGACGCCTTCGACCCAGTTGTTGGCTTCGGTCACCAGCGGCACGGTGGTCGAGCGGCGGCCGCCGAAGATGAAGGCCGAGATCGGCACGCCGGCCGGGTCGTCCCAGGCGGCGTCGATGACCGGGTTCTGGGTCGCGGCGACGGTGAAGCGCGCGTTCGGGTGGGCGGCCTTGGTGCCCGATGCCGGGGTCCAGTCCTTGCCCTGCCAGTCGATCAGGTGCGCCGGGGCCTCTTTGGTCATGCCTTCCCACCACACGTCGCCGTCGTCGGTCAGCGCCACGTTGGTGAAGATGACGTTCTCGCGCAGCGAGGCCATGCAGTTCGGGTTGGTCTTGTCGTTGGTGCCCGGGGCCACGCCGAAGTAGCCGGCTTCCGGGTTGATGGCGTACAGCTTGCCGTCCTGGCCTGGCTTGATCCAGGCGATGTCGTCGCCGATGGTGGTGACCTTCCAGCCATCGAAGGCCTTCGGCGGGATCAGCATCGCGAAGTTGGTCTTGCCGCAGGCCGACGGGAAGGCGGCCGCCACGTATTTCTTGTCGCCCTTCGGCGATTCGACGCCCAGGATCAGCATGTGCTCGGCCAGCCAGCCGGTGCCGCCCTGTTGCGCTTCCTGGTAGCCCATGTTCGAGGCGATGCGCAGCGCGAAGCATTTTTTACCGAGCAGCGCGTTGCCGCCGTAGCCCGAGCCGAAGGACCAGATCTCGCGGGTTTCCGGGTAGTGGACGATGTACTTGGTGGCGTTGCACGGCCACGGCACGTCCTTCTGGCCGGCGGCCAGCGGCATGCCGACGGTGTGCACGCAGGGGACGAAGTCGCCGTCGGCGCCGAGCACGTCGAACACGGCCTTGCCCATGCGCGTCATGATGCGCATGTTGACGGCGACATAGGGCGAGTCGGACAGTTCGACGCCGATGTGGGCGATCGGCGAGCCCAGCGGGCCCATCGAGAACGGCACCACGTACAGGGTGCGGCCGGCCATGCAGCCATCGAACAGGCCGTTCAGGGTGCGGCGCATCTCGGCCGGGTCCATCCAGTTGTTGGTCGGGCCAGCCTGCTCCTTCGTTGCCGAGCAGATGTAGGTGCGGTCTTCGACGCGCGCCACGTCCGACGGGTCCGACCAGGCCAGGTAGGAGTTCGGGCGCTTGGCCGGGTTCAGCTTCTTCATCGTGCCGGCTTCGACCATCTGCGCGCACAGGCGGTCGTACTCTTCCTCGGAACCGTCGCACCAGTAGATGCTGTCAGGCTTCGTCAGGGCGGCGATGTCCGCGACCCAATTGATGAGCTTCTGGTGTTTGACGTGAGCTGGAACGTTCAGTGCGGCGACGCCGCCCATCACGGGCTGGTTCATAGATACCTCCAATGCCAATTAAGAATACTGTCACGGCAGGATCGTCCGCTTGGGCCGTGCCTTAGAATGGCTATCCGCTCCATCGGAGCGCGGCGCATTATGCAAAAACGTGCAAAGGCGGGCGGTCGTGTCGACGGTCTCTACGGGGAGACCGGAAAGGTACTGCAAAGGGTCGACGCGAACGTGTCAAGCCCTCAAGAATTGGCCGATTGTACACCCGTAAAACGCCAATTCAGCTCTGCTACTACAAAAAAGTAGTCAGAAATGCCCGAGTAATGTAGTAGGCTATTTATGATCTTTTTGGATGCTGTTATTTCGCTACGCATCCAACGTTAAATGAAAGCAACTCTCATGCGAATAGCTGTTCTCGACGATTACCAGGACGCCGTACGGGGTCTTTCCTGCTTCCGGCTGCTCGACGGGCATGAAGTCAAAGTCTTCAATCATCCGACGCGCGGGCTCGGGCAACTGGCAATCCGGCTGACGCCTTTTGAGGCACTCGTGCTGATCCGCGAGCGCACTGCCTTCCCCGCCGCCTTGCTGGGCCGCCTGCCGAACCTGAAACTGATCTCGCAAACCGGCAAGGTCAGCGGCCACGTCGACGTCGCCGCCGCCACCGAACACGGCATCGCCATCGCCGAGGGCATCGGCTCGCCGGTGGCGCCGTCCGAGCTGACCTGGGCCCTGATCATGGCGGCCAGCCGCAAGATCGTGCCGTACGCGAACAACCTGAAGGATGGCTTGTGGCAAACGGCCTCCCTGAATCCCGTGCTCAACGGCCTGGGGCGCTCACTGCGCGGCAGGACGCTGGCAATCTGGGGCTACGGCAAGATCGGGCGCCTGGTGGCGGGCTATGCGCGCGCCTTCGGGATGCGCGTGCTGGTGTGGGGCAGCGAAGGCAGCCGGCAGGCGGCGGCGCACGACGGCTTCGAGGCGGCGGCTTCGCGCGAGGCCCTGTTTGCGCAGGCGGACGTGTTGACCCTGCACCTGCGGCTGGCGGAGGAAACACGCGGGATCGTGGGGGCGGACGACTTCGCGCGCATGAAGCCGGACGCGCTGTTCGTCAACACGAGCCGCGCGGAACTGGTCGAGGAAGGCGCGCTGGAACAGGCGCTGCGTGCGGGGCGGCCGGGGTATGCGGCGCTGGACGTTTTCAACAACGAGCCGCTGCGCGCCGATTCGCCGCTGCTGCGCATCCCGACGGTGCTGGCGACGCCGCACCTGGGCTATGTGGAGCAGGACAGCTACGAGATTTACTTCCAGACGGCGTTCGAGAATGTCGTCAGGTTTGCGGCCGGCGTCCCGGATAACATCCTGAATCCGGAGGCGCTTGGGAAGCGGTGAAAGGAAACGCTACAGGTTTGCTACGAACTTGGATTCCCGCCTTCGCGGGAATGACGGGCTACTGCTGACGAAGAACGGATGTGCAACAGGTTTGCACCGTTACCGTTAAAAGACGAGTTACTGCTGACGAAGAACGGATGTGCAGCAGGTTTGCACCGTTACCCTTAAAACCGTCGTACGCGCCACTGGCGCCTACGACTTCCCGCGCAGGCGGGAACCCAATTCCATAACGCAGTGAGAACAGGATCGAGCGCAGCGAGCAGCGCAATCAGCGCAGCTCCGGCTCTCCGGTAATCAGATTCACCTTCTTCGCCGGCATCACATGCGTGCCGCTCCACAAGCCAGCCCAGCCCGGCGGCCAGCCGATCGGCGGGCCCGCATACGGCTGCAGGCCCGCCCGCACAGGCACCACCGGCACCGGCGGCGCCTCGACCAGCTTGCCGCCCGCGGGGCGTTCCATGTTCAGGCTGTACATGTAGCCGGGCAGCAGCAGGTCGCAGACCTGCGCGAACCAGGCCGTGTGGTCCTCGTCGCGCCCCAGCGCCTGCGCCAGGCCCTGCGGGTCGAACTTCGCCAGCGCATGGATCAGCTCTTCGGTGGTGGCGCCCGGCGAATCGCCCCAGCCCATCACGGGATTGTTGTTGTAGTCCGCGCCCGAACCGTACCAGCCTTCGCGCCAGGTGCGCTGCATCCAGTTGCGCGGGCCGGTGAACAGGTGCCAGCGCCAGTGCAATCCCGAAGGTTTGGGCCAGGAGTACAGGTACAGTTTCTGGTAGCCGGCCTTGTGCAGCGCGCGCACCACGTCCATCAGGCGCGCATGCGGCATGCGGTCCGGCGGCGTGCGGCGGAACAGGATCGGTTCGCCGTCCGCGTGCTGCACCTCGTCGCTCGAGAGGTTCAGGTCGAGCGTGCGCTGCTCGCTGCCGAAGCGGGCCGAGATCCAGCCGGTCAGCAGGTTGACGTGGGTGATCACGCCATAGCCTCGATGGCGGTGGAAAATGACGGTGCCCGGTGCGACGGCTTTCATGGAATTTTTTGAAAAAAAGAAAGGAAGGAGATCAGTTTACTCAACCGATCCGGACGATTCTAGCGCAGTCACATGTGGATACACTACCGTTTGAGGCTATCATTACCCACCTTTTTTCAGCACGTGGACAAACCAACATGACTTTGCGAATCATCGCCACCGGCGGCACTTTCGATAAACACTACAACGAACTGAACGGCGTGCTCGGCTTTGCCGAAAGCCATCTGCCGGCCGTGATTGCGCGTTCGCGCATGACCGTGCCATGCGCGCTCGAGGTGCTGCCGCTGCTCGACTCGCTCGACATGCAGGACCCCGACCGCCAGCGCGTGCTGGCCTCCTGCCAGGCCGCCCAGGAGAAGGCGATCGTCGTCATCCACGGCACCGACACCATGCGCGAAACCGCGGCCGTGCTCGGCGCCGCCAACCTCGGCCAGACCATCGTGCTGACCGGCGCCATGATCCCCTACGAGATCGCCAATTCGGACGCCCTGTTCAACCTCGGCTTCGCCTGCGGCGTCGCCCAGACCCTGCCGAGCGGCGTCTACGTCGCCATGAATGGCCAGGTCTTCCCATGGGATAATGTCACCAAGAACCGCGCCGCCGGCGTGTTCCAGCCCCTCTAAACGGCATCCCTTTCCGGAAGGCAGTCGCGCGCTGTCCTTCCGCACGGCTTCCTATACTGCCCTCTTCCAGTACCCCCACGAGGAGAGAGCAATGAGCGAGCAGCGTCCCATCCTGACCACCCGCCAGGGTCACCCAGTCAGCGACAACCAGTCCCTGCGATCGGTGGGCGAACGTGGTCCGGCCACGCTCGAGAATTACCAGTTCATCGAAAAAATCACCCACTTCGACCGCGAACGCATTCCCGAGCGTGTGGTGCATGCGCGCGGCACCGGCGCCCACGGCTATTTCGAACCCTACGGCACCATCGGCGGCGAGCCGGCCAGCAAGTACACCCGGGCGCGCGTGCTCAACGAAGTCGGCGTGCAGACCCCGGTCTTCGTGCGTTTCTCGACCGTGATCGGGGCCAAGGAATCGCCCGAGACGGCGCGCGATCCGCGCGGGTTCGCGATCAAGTTCAAGACCGTCGACGGCAACTGGGACCTGGTGGGCAACAACCTGAAAGTCTTCTTCATCCGCGACGCGATCAAGTTCCCGGACATGATCCACGCCTTCAAGCCGGACCCGGTCACCAACCAGCAGGAACCGTGGCGCTTCTACGATTTCATCTGCAGCCATCCGGAAGCGCTGCACATGGTTACCTGGGTCAAGAGCCCGTGGGGCATCCCGGCCACCTACCGCGAGATGGAAGGCTCGGGCGTGAACACCTATAAGCTGGTCAACGACCAGGGTGTGGCCCATCTCGTGAAGTTCCACTTCCAGCCGAAGCAGGGCGTGCGCAACCTCACCGCGCAACAGGCCGCCGAGATCCAGGCCCAGGACACCAGCCACGCCACGCGCGACCTCTATGATGCGATCGAGCGCGGCGAGTTCCCGGAATGGGAATTCTGCTTCCAGATCATGGCCGACGGCGAGCATCCGGAACTCGACTTCGACCCGCTGGACGACACCAAGCGCTGGCCCGAAGACCAGTTCCCGCTGCTGCCCGTCGGCCGCCTGGTGCTCAACAAGAATCCGGACAACGTGTTCGCCGAAACCGAGCAGTCCGCCTTCGGCACCGGCGTGCTGGTGGACGGCATCGACTTCTCGGACGACAAGATGCTGCAGGGCCGTACCCTGTCGTATTCCGACACCCAGCGCTACCGCGTCGGGCCGAACTACCTGCAGTTGCCGATCAACCAGCCGCAGGCGGGCGCGGCGGCGCGTACCAACCAGCGCGACGGCCAGATGACGTACTACGTGGATGGCCGCGGCGAGGACAAGCACATCAACTACGAGCCGAGCCTGATGGGCGGCTACCGGGAAGCGCCGAAACCGGAAAAGGAATACCACCAGTGGGTCGAGGGCCACCTGGGCCGCTACCAGACCACCCGCACCAGCGACGACTATGCCCAGGCGGGCGCCCGCTACCGCACCTTCGAGGACTGGGAGCGCGACGACCTGGTCAACAACGTGGGCGGTGACCTGAAGAAGTGTCCGGAACCGATCCAACTGCGCATGGTGTGGCACCTGTGGCACTGCGACGAAGAGTACGGCCGCCGCGTCGCCGAGGTGGCGGGGATCGACCTGGAGAAGGCGAAGGCGCTGCCGCCGCTCCCGGACAGGCCGGCGCCGCACCAGAAGCGGCAGGGGCCGACCTATTCGAGCGGCAAGCTCGAAGGCGGGGATGCGACGAGCAAGGAGCCGTCGACCAGTGAGGAGATGGCGAAGTAAGGCCGATGAACAGCGACTGCGCCTGGGTCGTCGCCAGCCGATGGGCCGTCACTCCGCGCAGGCGGGGGCCAGCTTCGCATGCATGTCGGTAACACAAGCACACATTGGGTCCCCGCCTTCGCGGGGACGACGTGCATGGGCTATAGCGACTACAGCGATTACGCCTTGGTGAGGCCGATGAGCAGCGAGAAGATGGCGAAGCAAGACCGATGAGCAGCCGCTGCGCCTGGGTCGTCGCCAGCCGATGGGCCGTCGCTCCCGCGCAGGCGGGAGCCCAGTTTCGCATGCATGTCGGTAACACAAGCACACATTGGGTCCCCGCCTTCGCGGGGAC
>DAMCRY010000045.1:0-5008 GCA_032115075.1 Massilia sp. | reverse complement strand
CGCCAGCCGATGGGCCGTCGCTCCCGCGCAGGCGGGAGCCCAGTTTCGCATGCATATCGGTAACACAAGCACACATTGGGTCCCCGCCTTTGCGGGGACGACGTGCATGGGCTAGCTCAACTACCTAGCGACAGCAGCGATTACGCCTTGGCTTCGCCGCCCAGCGCCTCGACCACGTCCGCCAGCAGCTTGGCCAGCTCGCCCGTCATCAGGACGATGTCGTTATCGAAACGCTCGTCGTCGCTGTAGGTGACCGCTTCGCCTTCCTTGATCACGTCCAGCGGCTTGATGCTCTTGATCGCCAGCGACTCGGTCAGCACGAAGCTGATGCGGTCGTTCCAGGTCATGGCCAGGCGGGTGCACTGCTTGCCGGCGGCGATGTGGCGGCGGATATCGTCCGGTTCCAGGGTGTGCTTCACGTAGCGCACCGCCGCGCGGCTTTCGCCGGTGGCGCGCAGTTCGGTGTCCTGGTCGATAGTGAAGCCGTAGGGCGCCTCGTCGGCTTCCAGCCAGCCGGTCATCACGGCCACCGGGGATTTTTGCACGCGCAGCGATTCGAGCGGCATGCGGTCCACCGCCTTGAGCAGCAGCTTGATGACGTCGTCCGCCTTCGACGGACTGGCGGCGTCGACCACCAGCCAGCCGTTGACCGGGTCGATCCAGACCCAGACGTTGCTGCGGATCGAGAAGGCGCGTGGCAGCAGTTCGTCGGCCACGCGCTCCTTCAGGTCCTTCATTGCTTTCTTGCCTGGCGGGAAGCCCTGCTGCTCTTCCAGCTCGGCGGCCTTGGCCTTGGCGACCTGGTTGATGACCGAGCTCGGCAGCAGTTTCTTCTCGTTGCCCAGCATCATAAGCATCTGCTTGTTGACGACGTGCACCAGCTTGCCGTTGCCGCGTGGCGAATCCCAGCCCTGGCGCAGCAGCTCATTGCTGCTCGCGGGCGTAAAAGCCTGCGACTGCAGGGCTTCTTCCATCTGTTCCGGGGTAAATGCCCAGGGAGCGGGCAGGCGATAAATCTGGAGATTCTTGAACCACATACGCTGTTATCCGATTTGTCTAAATTCTGGGGAACGACATTCTACGCTGCTCGGCGGCAATTTCGTCCGGCCAAGCGGCTAAAAGTTTAATCTGTTGTCGGGCCGATAATCGGCTCGACGCTTGCTTCGACGATGGCGGCGGGCAGCGTATCGTCGAACAGGCGCAGCTGCTCGACCGTCTCGGTATCGCCCAGCCGCACGCCCACGCCCAGCAGGCGCACCGGGCGACTGTGGCGGGCCCAGCCGGTTTCCATCAGGCGCGCATAGGTCGGGATATGTGGCGCATAGCCAACACACTCGACCGTGGTCTGCTGGAAGTCTGAAAACTTGATTTTTATAAATAGCTTGTTGATGAATTTTTCGGCGCCGTTGCGCTTGATGCGTCCAAGCAGGTGTTCGTACAGATCCGGCAGCAGGCGCAGGCAAGCGTCCAGGTCGGGCACGTCCGGGGTATAGGTCTCTTCGGTGCTGATCGACTTGCGCTCGCGCGAGGTGTTCACTTCGCGCTCGTCGATACCGCGGCAGAGTTTATATAGGCGGTAGCCGAAACTGCCGAAATGCTCGGTCAGCCGCTCGATGCTCCAGCCGCGCATGTCGCCGCAGGTCTGCAGGCCAAGGCGGTGCATCTTCTCGGCCGTCACCTTCCCTACCCCGTAGAGCTTCTTGACCGGCAGCGCGGCGACAAACGCGTCCACCTCCTCTGGCCGCACCAGGAACAGTCCGTCCGGCTTGTTCCAGTCGCTGGCGATCTTGGCCACGAACTTGTTCGGCGCCACCCCGGCCGAGGCGGTGATGCCGACGGTCTCGAAAATGCGGCGCCGGATCTCCTGCGCGATCAGGGTGGCGCTGCCCTTGCAATGCGGCGAATCGGTGACGTCGAGGTAGGCTTCGTCGAGCGAGAGCGGCTCCACCAGCTCGGTGTAGTCGCGGTAGATGTCCATGATCTGGCGCGAGGCGATCCGATACTTCTCCATCGCCGGCGGAATCACCAGCAAGTGCGGGCACAGCTTCATGGCCTGGGCCGTGGCCATGGCCGAGTGGATGCCGTAACGGCGCGCTTCGTAGTTGCAGGTGGCGATCACCCCGCGCTGGTCGGGACGGCCGCCGACCGCGAGCGGACGCCCGCGCAGCGACGGGTCGTCGCGCATCTCGACCGATGCATAGAAACAGTCGCAATCGCAGTGGATGATTTTACGGAGCGGGGGGTTCACACGGGCGGCGGGACCGACTACTGTAATTGCATACAGTATCCGTTGAAAGTGGAGTTATTGCAATACCGTAGGGTGGGCAAGTCCCTTGCCCACGCGTTCAACCAGCCCAGGAAAAGCCGTGGAGCATCAGTTCATCGGGGAGTTGAACGCGCGGTCGGCAGAGCCGACCACCCTACAAAAAAGAACACGCGGCAAGCCGCGCGTTCCCGGACAAAAGCGGCGCAAGGGGATCGGCGCCGCTTCGCCCTGACCGTTACCAGCTGAGTTTCAGGCTGTACTTGCCGCTGGTCGAGCCGGTGCCGCCGCTGTAGTACACGACGCGCACGTAGCGCGTCGAGGCGCTGGTGCCGGCGTTGGCGTTCGAGACGCTGTCCACGGCGCCGGCCGGGTTCTCGCTGGCGCCCAGCTGGGTGCCGGCGCTGTTGTACACGTACAGGTCGTAGTCGGCGGTGCTGCTGCCCGGGGTCATGGTGGCGCTAAGGGTTTTACCCGCCGGCAGGTCGACGCGGAAGTAGTCGGTGTCGGTCGTGCTGCCCATGGCGCCGTTCACCGTGGTGCCGCTGGTCGAGATCAGGTTGGCGGCAGCCAGTGTGTTGTTCGACTCCGTCTCGCTGATGGTCGGGCCGGTCGGTGTGGTGGTGGTGCCGCCGATCGCCGCGTTCACGGCGGCGGTGGCGTCCACGATGCCGGTACCGCAGCCCGAGCAGGTCGCCGGGAAGGCGCGCGCGGTCGACTTCAGCATGCTTTCGACCTGGTCCGGGCTCAAGCCCGGCTTGGCCGCGAACATCAGGGCGGCAACACCGGCCACGTGCGGGGTGGCCATCGAGGTGCCCTGGTAGCCGGCGTAGTTGTCCGAGCCCGGCGCATTGGTGCCCGAGTTCAGGGTCGAGATCACGCTGTAGCTGCCGTCGCCGCCCGGGGCCGCGACATCGACCAGGGTGCCGTAGTTCGAGTAGGACGCGCGGCCGCCGGTCTTGCCGGTCGCCGCCACCGCGATCACGCCCGAGCAGTTCGCCGGGCTGGCGTTGCTGACGTTCATATTGTCGTTGCCGGCCGCCACCACCACCACCGAACCGCGCGAGCGGGCGCCGTTGATGGCGCTCTGGGTGGTGGCGTCGCAGGCGCCGCTGCCGCCCAGGGACAGGTTGAGCACCTTGGCCTTGTTGGCGTTGGCCGGCACGCCGCTCACGCTGCCGCCCGAGGTCCAGGTGATCGCGTCGGCGATGTCCGAGGTATAGCCGCCGCACTTGCCGAGCACGCGGGCCGGCACGATCCTGGCGTTGTACGCCACGCCGGCCACGCCCAGGCTGTTGTTGGTGCGCGCCGCGACAGTGCCGGCCACGTGGGTGCCGTGCCAGCTCGAGTTCGAGGCCGGCGAGCCGGCGTAGCATTCGCCCGCGACCACGCGGTCGCCCGGATCGCTCGCATCGGTGTCGCGGCCGTTGCCGTCGTTGCCGATGGTGGCGCTACTGATGAAGTCGTAGCCCTGCAGGATCTGGCCGCTCAGGTCGGCGTGCGGGCGGTAGCCGGTATCGATCACGGCCACGACCACGCCGGTGCCGGTCGACTTGTCCCAGGCGGTCGGCAGGCGCAGGCCGCCGACCGAGTCGGTGTAGTGCCACTGCTGGGCGTAATAGGGATCGTTGGCCGTCGCCATGTGGGTCATGATGCGGTCCGGCTCGGCGTACTCGATGTTCGGGTCGCGCGCCATCATCTCGGCGGCCAGCTTCTTCACTTCGTCCAGGTGCTTGCGGCCGTTGAGTTTGAACACGCGGGCGCCGGTGGAGATCGCATGGCTTTCGCTGACCAGCATGCCGAACTCCTGGCCGGCGCGGTCCAGCCTGGCCTTGCGGTCGGCGCTCAGGGCCGTCGCCGCGCGTGCCTGGCCGGCGGTCTTGGCTGCCGGCGCCGCATCCTTGTACTTCACGATGATCCTGTCGGTCTCGAGAATGAATTTCTGCTCCGCTGCACCGGCCGCGGCCGCGACAAGCGCGAGCGAAACCGCCGCGCACATTTTCAACATTGCAGGACGAATCGAATGCTTATGCTTCATGTTTCTTCCTCATTGTGATGTTTTCCGTCAAGCGAAATGACCCTCGCCTGTGTCGTTGTAGACCGGTGTTAAACCTTCGTGGAAAACCGCGGGTCAAACCCGGTGCCGTCTGAATGCGGCTGAGCCAGCGTAACGCGAAAGGAGGAGGTCGCGCGCGACAATTCGATACAATCTCGGCGTATTAACAACACCCGAACAAACAGGTATTGCAGAAACATATTTTCTTCGGTGAAATGTTAAAAATGGCAAATAAACTATGCCACGATTGTGTTGACATTCCTCAAAGCACTTTGCTTAACAATAAGTTAGACGTGCTGCTCGCTCGACCTTTCAGCCGATGACGATGGCGCGGAAGTCGTTGACGTTGGTGCGGGTCGGGCCCGTCACGACCAGCTGGCCGAGTCCGGCGAAGAAGCCGTAGCCGTCGTTGTTGGCCAGGTGCGCCCTGCCATCCAGGCCAAGGGCGCGTGCGGCGGCCAGCGTGTCCGGGGCCAGCCAGGCGCCGGCATTGTCCTCGGTCCCGTCGATGCCGTCGGTGTCCGCAGCGATCGCATGCACGCCGGGCAGGCCGTCCAGGGCCACCGCCAGGGCCAGCAGGAATTCCGCGTTGCGTCCTCCGCGTCCCTTGCCGCGCACGGTCACGCTGGTCTCGCCGCCGGACAGGATGACGCAGGGCGCGGGCGCCGGCTGGCCGTGCCGCACCACCT
>DAMCRY010000044.1:9901-15507 GCA_032115075.1 Massilia sp. | reverse complement strand
GCTTCGCGCAGGGCATCGCGACGGCGCGCAGGGTCCTGGACGAGGCCGGCGCGCACCACGTCTTCGCGACCCACCATTTCGCGGCGCACCCGGGCGGCAGCGTGCGCATCGGAAAAGGCGTGGACGGCCGGCTGCGCGCCGCGCCCGGCCTGCATGTCTGCGATGCCTCGGTGATCCCCCAGGTCTGGGGCTTGCCGCCGACGCTCACCCTGCTGTGCCTGGGCGAGTACCTGGGAGACTGGCTGGGACAGGTTCTTAGTAGTGAGGCGGCTTCTCGTTGAGCGGCCCCTGGCGGGTGGACTGCAGGGTGCGCACGTGGTCGGCCAGCGCGGCGACCATGGCTTCGAGCTGGTCGATGCGGCGGCCCTGGCGGTAGATGGTCTGGTTCAGCGTCTCGACCAGGTCTTCCTGGTGCGCGAGCTTGATTTCGATATCGACGAAACGATCGGTAAACTGGTCTTCCTGGCTCATGGCACCCTCGCGCGCCATCGCGGCGCAAAGCCGGCATTATGCCAGCCTTGCGCCCGCACCCGCATCAGGTCGGGGTGCCGATGTACTCGATGCCGTTGTTGATGGCGGCGATCACCTGGGCCTTGTTCTCCGGGCTTTCGGCAAAGAAGGCCATCACTTCGGCGCGGGTGAGCTTGTTCTCGGTCAGCGTCCACATCCAGTGGTCGTAGCCGCCCTTTTCCGGCTCGCGGTGCAGCACGTGCTGGTACAGCAGGGTGACGAAGTGCTCGTTCGACGGGTCGTCCTTCAGGTACAGCTCCTTGTATTCCGGCAGCTGCATGAAGAAATCGGCGATCTCGGCCAGCGAGAACTTGTCCATGTCGGACACCCACATCCAGTGCTTCAGGCCGCCGGCATCCGGCTTGCGGTCGTAGGCGGCCTGGTACAGGCGGTAGATCTGGCCGCTGGCGCCGTCGATGTCGAGGCCGACCATCGTGTCGTTGAACTGGATGCGCTCGACGTCGATCAGGTTGTCGGTGCCGTACTTGCCGGTCTTGTCGGTGACGGTCACGCCGTACACGCCGCGTTCGATCGTGAAGTCGGCGCGCGAGCCCGCGTACACGACGGTGTCGCGGCCCTTGCCGCCGTCGATGGCGGCGTTGCCGGCGGCCGCGGCGAAGCGGTCCATGCCGTCGGTGCCTTTCACGTTGAGCGCGTTATCGATCGTGAACTGCATCGAGGCTGAACTGGTCGAGTTCTCCGCAAGATCTACGGACGATGCGCGTATGGTATATGTTCCATTCGGCAATGCTGGCGAATCAATGTTCCACGTTCCGTCCGCTTTGACGATGGTGTGACCGATTACGGCAACCTCGCCAAGGCGCACCAATAGTATCTCCGTACCGGCTTCGCCAGTACCGCTAAAGATTGGTTGATTGCCACCTTCAGCCAGCATTGTCGTAACGGTCGGGATGACTGGTGCGGTACCGTCAATATGAAAACTGACCGCTTGGCTAAAGTCAGAAATATTACCTGCCGCATCTGTAGCGGTTGCACGTACCGAATGGTTCTGTCCGTCCGCAAATTTCTCCAAGACTACTTGCCAAACTCCGCTTGCATCGGCATATGTTTCGCCTACTACGCGACCCCCGGCATGAACCTTGACCAGGGAATTAGCTTCTGCGATCCCGCTCACTAGCGGTTTGCTGAATGCGTAGCCGTTAGCATTCTTCGTCACGCTTAACGTAGGCGCCAGCGGCGCGGTGACGTCGGTGACCACGTCGGCGCGCTGGTAGCGGCCGTCGTTGAAGCTCAGCAGCTCGATGCCGGACATGGTGATGGTGCCGCTCGCGTGCGCGCCGACCAGGTCGCCGTTGCCGTTGACGCTGAAGGTGTAGTCCTTGCGCAGGCCGCTGAACACGACCGTGTCGGTGCCCAGGCCGCCGATGATGGTGTCGTTGCCGCCCATGCCGGCGAACACGTCGTCGCCATCGGTGCCGACCAGGCGGTCGTTGCCGCTCGTGCCGGTGATGTAGCGTCCGCCGCCGGTCGAATTGATGCCGAGCGCGCCGGCCAGGCCGTCGCCGCCGTAGAGCCAGTTCAGCGCCGCGATGTCGTAGGCGCCGAAGGCCGAGTACGGGCCGCCGCGGTCGGTGTACGACATGATGGTGTTGGCGGTGTTGTCCTGGTTGACCGGCAGGCGGATCTCGTCCTGGAAGGGATGCTTCAGGCCCAGCGCGTGCCCGAGTTCGTGCAGCAGGGTCTGGTAGCCGGCGCCGCCCGGCATCAGGTTGCCGTTCTGCACGCCGAATTCGGCGTTGTCGAGGTAGACGTAGGCATTCGGCTTGAAGCTTTCCTGCACCAGGGTACCGTCGGACCAGTAGGAATACGGGGCCTGCCAGCTGCACAGGCCCGTCACGCCGGTTTCCTTGATATTGATGTTGGCCAGGTGGATCTGGGCATCGGTGCCGGTCCTGGTCTCGACAAAGTTGATGCCGGTGATCGACTTCAGGTAATCGAAGGCGATCCGCGTGGCCGTCTGCTGGAGCGTGGTGAAGGCCTGTTGCCCGGTCTGGCCGGCCTCGTTGCCCGAAGCGACCGAGAAGGTGTAATGGATGGTGTTCGCCGCGGCGTTCGCGATGAAGTTCCAGTCGGGCCCTTCGTCGAGCAGCGCATCGATGTGATTGAGCCCGGAGAGCGGAGTGATTTCGAGATCGGAGACGGTTGCCATGCGTAGAAATAGGTAGAAGTTGATGCGGATGAGTTCGCCTACCGGAAAGTATTTCCCGCGGCACAAATGAAGTCAAATAAGAGTTTCAATCGTGCGCGGGTATTGGCACTTCGTTAAGGCTTATCCGCAACGCATGGCCGGAAGAATTATGCTTTCGGCATGGCCAGCAAGGCTTTCAGGTTGGCCAGCCGCTCCTTCGGGCTCAGGATCTCGGTTTCCTTCGGCGGCGCGTCGCCGACGTCGAGCGCCATCTCCTTGATGAAGCGCGAAGGCTCGCAGTGCACCAGTTCGCCCGCGCGCTTGCGCTTCTTGCACCAGGTCAGGCGCAGGGTGCGCTGGGCGCGCGTGATCCCCACGTACATCAGGCGCCGTTCTTCCTGGATGCGCGCCGCCATCACCTCCACCGGCGCGTCCGGATCGCCCTTGTGCGGCAGGATGCCCTCTTCCACCCCGACCAGGAACACGTGCGGGTATTCCAGGCCCTTGGACGCGTGCAGGGTCGACATGCGCACCGCATCCTGTTCCTCGTCCGCGCCTTCCAGCATCGACATCAGGGCCACCATTTGCGTCAGCTCCAGCAGGTTCTTTTCCTCGCCGTCGCGGTCGCGCCCGCCCCGGCCGCGCTCCTTCAGCCAGTTGGTGAATTCGAGTACGTTCTGCCACTTGGCCTGGGCCGCGCGGTCGTCGAAGTTCTCGTACAGGTAGTGCTCGTAGTTCATCTCCTTCATCATGTCGTCGAGCACCTCGGCGGCGTTGTCGCCGCTGCCCGATGGCCCCGGCCGGGTGGCGCGGTCTTCCAGCTCCAGCATGAAGCGGCAGAAGTCGCGCAGCGGCGCCAGCTGGCGCTCGGCCAGCTTGGCCTCCAGGCCGCCCTTGCGCGCGGCCTCGAACAGCGAGCAGTTCCACTGCTTGGAGAATTCGCCCAGCGTTTCCAGCGTGGCCATGCCGACCCCGCGCTTCGGGGTAGTGACGGCGCGGATGAAGGCCGGGTCGTCGTCCTGGTTCGCGATCAGGCGCAGGTAGGCGATGATGTCCTTGATCTCGGCTTTATCGAAGAAGCTCTGGCCGCCCGACATCGTGTAGGGGATGCGCTCCTTGCGCAGCGCCTGCTCGATCACCCGCGCCTGGTGGTTGCCGCGGTACAGGATGGCGTAGTCGGTCCACTTGTTCTTGCGCTGGAAGTGGTCGGCCGAGATCATGATGGCGACCTGTTCGGCCTCCTGCTCGTCGCTCTGCATGCCCAGCACCTCGATCGGCTCGCCCAGGCCGTGCTCGGACCACAGCGACTTCTCGAACAGCTTCGGGTTGTTGCCGATGACGGCGTTGGCCGCCTGCAGGATGCGGGTGGTGGAGCGGTAGTTCTGTTCCAGCTTGATGACGCGCAGGTCGGGGAAGTCGGTCTGCAGCGTCTTCAGGTTCTCCACCGAGGCGCCGCGCCAGGCGTAGATCGCCTGGTCGTCGTCGCCCACCGCGGTGAACATCGGCTTTTTACCGAGCCCGGTCACCAGCAGTTTCACCAGCTCGTACTGGCAGGTGTTGGTGTCCTGGTATTCGTCCATCAAGAGGTAGCGCAGGCGGCGCTGCCAGCGGTCGCGGATCGATTCGTTGTTGCGGAACAGTTCCACCGGCAGGCGGATCAGGTCGTCGAAGTCGACCGCCTGGTAGGCCTGCAGGGTGGCCAGGTAGCTGCGGTAGACGCGCCCGGACATGGCCTCGTCCTCGTCCTTGGCGTTGCGGATCGCGTCTTCGGGGTCGACCAGGCCGTTCTTCCACAGCGAGATCGCGTTCTGGATGCGGCGGATTTCCTGCTTGTCCGTGGTCAGCGCCAGGTCCGAGACCACGGTGTAGCAGTCGTCGCTGTCCATGATGGAAAACTTGTCCTTCAGGCCGACGCCGGCCGCTTCCTGGCGCAGGATCTTGACGCCCAGCGAGTGGAAGGTGGACACGGTCAGTTGCTTGGCCTGCTTGGGCTGCTTGAGCAGCTTGCCGATGCGCTCCTGCATCTCGAGCGCCGCCTTGTTGGTGAAGGTGAGCGCGGCGATCGTGCGCGGATCGTAGCCGCAATGCTCGATCATGTAGGCGATCTTCTGCGTGATGACGCGCGTCTTGCCCGAGCCGGCGCCGGCCAGCACCAGGCAGGGGCCGTCGAGATACAGCACGGCTTCGCTCTGCGGCCCGTTGAGGCCGAATTTGGGTGCGTTGGACATGGGAAGGATTTCTGCAGGATGGCCGGGTATTGTAAGGCTGAGTTCGACATTGCGCCAAAATGAATCCGGTCCTTGACCTGTTTGCAACAGGCCGGCGCTGCGCTCAGCCCAGCAGGGCGACAGCCTTGATCTGGGCCCACACCGGGATGCCGGGGCGGATGTCGAGCTCGCGTCGCGAGCGCTCGGAGATCCGGGCCAGCAGCGCGACCTCGCCCATGCGCAGCTGCACCAGCACGTGTCCCGGCGTCTCGGTGGCGGCGGTGGCCGTCACCACGGCGGGCAGCAGGTTGACGATGCTGCTGCGCTGCGGCCGCTCCAGCGCCAGGCTGACGTCGCGGGCGTGGATGCGGCAGCGCAGGCGGCTGCCGATCGCCTCCCCGCGGCGGCCGACGAACAGCGCGCCACCCTGGAAATGCAGGCGCGACAGATTGTCCTCTTCATGTTCCGCCAGCACGGTGTCCAGCACCACCCCGTTGTCGTCGGCGAAGGCGGCCGGCAGGTCCAGGCGCGCCAGGATCTCGCCGAGCGGGCCGCTGGCCACCGCCCGGCCGGCGTCGAGCAGCACCAGGTGGTCGGCCAGGCGCGCCACTTCGTCCGGCGCGTGGCTGACGTAGACGATCGGGATCGACAGCTCGTCGTGCATGCGCTCCAGGTAGGGCAGGATCTCCTGCTTGCGCTTGAGGTCGAGCGCGGCCAGCGGCTCGTCCATGAGCAGCAGG
>DAMCRY010000044.1:0-9745 GCA_032115075.1 Massilia sp. | reverse complement strand
GCGCGGCGGTGGGTCGGCACGACCGGGCCGCGCGCCTCGTCCTGCCACACCTCGCCGCCGAGCGCGACGTAGCCCCCGGGCGCGCGTTCCAGGCCGGCGATGGCGCGCAGGCAGGTGGTCTTGCCCGATCCCGAGTGGCCGAACAGGGCGGACACGCCCCGCGCCGGCAGGTCGAGGTCGACGTCCAGCGTGAAATCGCCGCGCTCGATGCGGAACCTGGCGTGCAGCCCGTTGTGCAGCCCATTCATCGCTTGCCGCCCCTGAGCAGCGGAGGGTTGAAGGTATACAGCGCCAGCAGCACCAGGAAGCTGAAGGCGAGCATGCCGCCGGCCAGCCAGTGCGCCTGCGCGTATTCCATCGCCTCGACGTGGTCGTAGATCTGCACCGACACCATGCGGGTCTTGTCCGGGATGTTCCCGCCGATCATGAGCACGACGCCGAACTCGCCGACGGTGTGCGCGAAGCCGAGGATGGCGCCGGACAGGAAGCCGGGGCGCGCCAGCGGCACGGCGACCGACCAGAACGACTCCCAGGGACCGGCGCGCAGCGTCGCCGCCACTTCCAGCGGGCGCTCGCCGATGGCTTCGAAGGCGTTCTGCAGGGGCTGGACGACGAAGGGCATGGAATACAGGATCGAGCCGATCACGAGGCCGGGAAAGGTGAAGGGCAAGGTCCCCAGGCCGAGGGCGTCGGTGGCGCGCCCGACCGGCCCGTTCGGCCCCATCGCCACCAGCAGGTAGAAGCCGAGGACGGTGGGCGGCAGCACCAGCGGCAACGCCACCACGGCGCCGACCACGCCTTTCAGGCGCGAGTGCGTGCGCGCCAGCCACCAGGCGATCGGCGTGCCGATGAGCAACAGCAGCACCGTGACGATCGATGCGAGTTTCAGCGTCAGCCAGACGGCGCCGAGGTCGGTCCCTGCCATGCCGGATTACAGTTCGTAGCCGAAGGAGCGGATGATGCCCTTCGCCTTGTCCGAGCGCAGGTAGCCGGCCAGGGCCCGGGCCGCGGGATTGGCCGCCCCTTTCGCCAGGACCAGCGCATCCTGGCGGATCGGGTCGTGGAAACTGCCGGGCACGATCCAGGCCGAGCCCGAGGCGAGCCGGCCGGCCTGGTAGACCTGCGACAGGGCGACGAAGCCGAGCTGCGCATTGCCGGTGCTGACGAACTGGTAGGTTTGCGCGATGTTCTCGCCCTGCACCAGCTTCGGCCGCAGCGTCTCCGCCAGCTTCATCCTGTTCAGTACCGACACCGCCGCCGCGCCGTAGGGGGCGGTTTTCGGGTTGGCGATGGCGAGGTGCTTGAAGTCGCCGGTTTTCAGGATGTCGCCGCGGGCGTCGACATAGCCGGCCCGGGGCGACCACAGCACCAGCTTGCCGACGGCATAGGTGAAGCGCCTGCCGGCGACGCCCCGGCCCTCCTGTTCCAGCCTGGCGGGGGTGTCGTCATCGGCGGCGAGCAGCACCTCGAACGGCGCCCCGTTGCTGATCTGCGCATAGAACTTGCCGGTGGCGCCGAAGGACAAGATCGCCTTGTGGCCGGTGTCCTGTTCGAATGCGGCCGCGATTTTCTGCATGGGAGCGGTGAAATTGGCGGCGACCGCCACCTGTACCTCGCCGGCCCGGGCCGCCGATATGCATGCCATGGCAATCACCAGACTGGTCAACCGTTTCATTCATCCCCCGGGCATCGTTATGTACGGCAGTATATCTGACCGTGCGCGGCCGCACCGGCGCTGGAGGAAGCGTGATCCCGGCGGCGCCGGCCCGGCCGATGCGACGCCCGAGCGCGCAATCGGGTACCATCACCCCCTTGTGGCGCCGCGCGCCAGGGCTAATGTGGACTGCATCATGAAATTTGAACATCTCATCCAGATCAACGATCCGATGAACCCGCTGATCGACACCATCACGATCGAGCAGCTGTGGCGCGGCCTGGTGCTGCGCGCCGAAACCCCGACCCTGTTCGTGCCGCACCTGGACGAGTGCACCATCGGGGAACGCAGCAGCGGCAGCGGCACCAGCAGCTTCCAGCGCCGCCTGCGCTACGGCGACCTGGTGATCGACGACGTGGTGCACCTGACGCCGCTGAAGGAAGTGCGCTACGAGGTGCCGGCCCAGGGCGAGATCGCCGCCTCCAGCCTGGTCATGAAGATCGAGGCGCCGACCAGCGCCGTGCTGCTGGTGCGCTTCTGCTACGACGACGGCCAGGGCGAGCACACCGATCCGGCCAACGCCATGTACGACGACTTCAAGCGCTCGGCCTACCAGGAAGCCGATATCGACACGGTGCGCATCCTGCGCCAGCTGGCCGGCGAGGGCAAGCTGGATGCGACGCGGCTGAATTAATTTTTCTAATCTTTTCGGGAACTGCTTAAGTCCCGCTAATGTTCGACTCCCGCACGAGTTGATGCAAGGTCTGGCTACCTGCTGACTGAACGCGCGGACGGCGAAGCCGGCCACGCGTCCCGGCCCACCTAGGTCCCCGGCTCGGTATCGGCCGCGTCGACGTCGCTTTCTCCCTTCGCCAGGCACTGCGCCAGGTCGCGCAGCGCGGTGCGCACGCCCTCTTCGATCACCGGGTGATAGAAGGGCATCTCCAGCATCTGGTCCACCGTCATGCGCATCTGGCAGGCCCAGGACAGCGTATGCGCCAGGTGCTCGGCGCGCGGGGCGATCATCTCGGCGCCCAGGAAGCGGCGCGAGCCGAATTCCGCGTACACGCGCAGCATCCCCTTGTTCTGCAACATCACCCGGCTGCGGCCCTGGTTGGCGAAGGACACGGAGCCGACCGCGAACTTGCGCTTGCCGCCTTCGACCAGCGTCCGGTAGCTGGCGCCCAGCGTGGCGATGTTCGGCTCGGTGAAGGCCACCGCGATCGGCGTGCGGCGCAGGCCCGGACGCACGTCCGGATAGCGGCCCGCATTGTCGCCGGCGATCTTGCCGTGGTCCGCCGCGTCGTGCAGCAGCGGACGCTCGTTGTTGGCGTCGCCGGCGATGAAGATGTGGCTGTTCCCGCACTGCATGGTGCGTGCGTCGAACAGCGGAATGCCGTCCTCGCCGCGCTCCAGCCCGGTGTGCTCCAGTCCGATGTCGTGCACGTTCGGCGTGCGGCCCGCCGCCATCAGCACGTACTGGAAGCGCTCGGTCTGTTCCTTGCCGAGGGCATCGGCCACCGTCAGCGCCACCTCGTCGCCTTCCTGCACGGCGCGCACGACCTTGGACTGGAACTGGATGTCGAGCTCCTCGTTCAGCACGCGGCCGGCGGCGCGCAGCACTTCCGGGTCGCTGATGTGGGCGATGCTGCCGCCACGCGCGAACAGCTTGACGCGCACGCCGAGGCGGTGCAGGGCCTGGCCCAGTTCCAGGCCAATGACGCCGGTGCCGATCACGGCCACCGACTGCGGCAGGTCGTCCCAATAGAACACGTCGTCGCTGGTGACGATGCCCGGCCCGACGTTCTCCAGCGCCGGCAGGCGCAGCGGCGTGGAGCCGGTGGCGATCACGATCCGGCCGGCATTGATCTCGGTGTGGTCGTCCACGACGAGGGTATGCGGACCGGTGAAGCGGGCGTGGCCGAGCAGCTTGTCTTCCTCGGGGAAGGACTCGACGCCCTCCAGCACGAAGCCGACGAAGCGGTCGCGCTCGCGGCGCACGCGCTCCATCACGGCCGGGCCGTCGATGCGCACCTCGCCGGCGTGCACGCCGAAGGGGGCGGAATGCCGCATCGCGTGCGCGCTTTCCGCGGCCGCGATCAGGAGCTTGCTCGGCATGCAGCCGACCCGCGCGCAGGTGGTGCCGTAGTGGCCGCTTTCGATCACCACGGTGCGGGCGCCCTGCGCCCTGGCCGCGCGATAGGCCGTCATGCCGGCGGTGCCGGTGCCGATGATGGCGACGTCAACATCGAGTTTCTTCATCGTGTACTCCGCTGGTCGATACCCCGACACGATACGCGATTTTGCCGGAGCCGGCAGGCGCCGCAGTGCTCAGCGTAGTGCTCAGATGTCGATCGGATCGACCTCGAGCGACCAGCGCACCCGCGACTTCATGGCGCGCAGGAGCTCGACCCACTCGCGCAGGAAATGCTGCAGCGCCGGGCGCGAACCCGATTCCACCAGCAGCTGGGCGCGGTCGACGTTGTGCACCCGGGTCATCGTCATCGGAATCGGGTCGTTGATCATGACGCCGTCGAGGACCAGGCTGTCGCGCGCCGCTTCCAGGAAAGCGATCGCCGTGGCGAGTTCCGGCGCCTCGGCGCGCAGCAGCGCCTGGTACATGAAGGGCGGCAGGCCGGCCTGGCGGCGTTCCTCCAGCAGGCTGCCGGCGAAGCGGTCGTAGTCGTGGCGCATCACGGCGCCGTACAGCGGGTGGCTGGCGTAGCGCGTCTGCACCAGCACCTCGGACGCGGCCCCGGCGCGGCCGGCGCGGCCCGCCACCTGCATCAGCTGGGCGAACAGGCGCTCGCTGGCGCGGTAGTCCTGCGAGAACAGCGCCGTGTCCGGGTTCAGGATGCCGACCAGGGTCAGTTTCTTGAAGTCGTGGCCCTTGGCGACCATCTGGGTGCCGACCAGGATGTCGACCTCGCCGCGGTGCACGGTGTCGAAGGCCGCCTGCGCGCTGCCCTTCAGGCGGGTGGAATCGGCGTCGATGCGCAGGATGCGCGCCTCCGGGAACATCGCGGCCAGTCCCTCCTCGACGCGCTGGGTGCCGCGTCCGAGCGGCTGCAGGTCGACGTTGCCGCAGGTCGGGCAGTGGCGCGGGATGCGCAGCTCCAGGCTGCAGTGGTGGCAGCGCAGCCGGTGTTCGGGCTTGTGCAGCACCATGAAGGCGGTGCAGCGGGTGCAGTTGCTGATCCAGCCGCAGGCGTCGCAGGAGATCACCGGGGCATAGCCGCGCCGGTTCAGGAACAGCAGCGATTGTTCGCCGCGGTCCAGGCGCTGGCGCAGCGCCGCGATCAGGGCGCCGCTCAGGCCATCCTTGACGCGGTCGCGCTCGGTGTCGATCAGTTTCACGGTCGGCAGCACGGCGTCGCGCACGGCGCGCTCGCGCAGCTCCAGCTTGCGGTAGCGCCCGGTGCTGGCGTGGTGCCAGGTCTCGAGCGAGGGCGTGGCCGAGCCGAGCACGATCGGGATGCCCAGCTGGTGCGCGCGCCACACCGCCAGGTCGCGCGCCGAATAGCGCAGGCCTTCCTGCTGCTTGTAGGAGGGATCGTGCTCCTCGTCGATGACGATCAGTTTCAGGTTGGGCAGCGAGGCCAGGATCGCCAGGCGGGTGCCCAGCACGATGCGCGCCTTCCCCTGGTGGGCGGCGAGCCAGTGCAGCATGCGCTCGCCCTCGGACAGGCCGCTGTGCAGGGTGGCCAGCATCAAGCCGGGGAAGCGCGCCTGGATATTCCCTTCCAGCTGCGGGGTCAGGTTGATCTCGGGGACCAGCACCAGGATCTGGGCGGCGGGGTCGCGCGCCAGCACCTGGGCGCAGGCCTGCAGGTAGACCTCGGTCTTGCCGCTGCCGGTCACGCCGTACAGCAGCATGGGCGCAAACCCCTCGGCGCCGCCGATGGCGCCGGCGGCCTCCTGCTGCGCCGGGTTCAGCACCGGCATGCCGGACGGCGTCGGGTCGTGCGGCGCGTCTTCCTTCGCCAGCTTCTTCAGCGCGCGGTCCAGCGCCACGGTCTTCGGCACCCGCAGGTTCTTCGGCAGGCCGGGCAGCGCCACCTCGCCCAGCGGGCGCTGGTAGTAGTCGGCGGCGAAGCGCGCCAGCGCGATCCAGCGCTCCGGCAGCGCGGCGAGCTGGCTGCGCACCGCGATCGCGTCCTTCAGCTTGTCCACAGGCACGTCGGTCTCGCCCTTCACCGCCACGATCAGGCCTACCACCTCGCGCCGCGCGAAAGGCACCAGCACCAGCTGGCCGACCGCCGGTTCCTCGCCCGGAGCGCAGGACCAGCGGTAGTCGAAACAGCTGTTGAGCGGCGTATCGAGTGCGACTTGTAGGAAGCAGTGGGTCAAATCCAACCTTCTTGATAAGCGGAAAGCACTAAAAGCGTGGAGAAAAGCTGTGGAAAACTTTGTGAATAGCGCGGTACTTGACCAGGGTTCAGGTTTACGTTAGATCAACTCGAATCTCGGGATTCGTCGCTGCAACAATAAATTTATCAATAAAATCAATAGCTTGCCAACCAAGAGTTATCCCTGTTAACAAGTCGGGCTGGAATCGCCTTGCTGTGCATAACTGCACATGTGCCTTGGGAAAACTCGCTGCGGCGCACCACAATCTTCACACCTTACTTGAAGAGTTGAGCTAAGTCCGCGTAAACCAAGCACTTTTCCCTACTCAGCCGTCGCCCTGTTGATAACTTTGTGAACAAGGAAGGGGAAGCTGGGACATTTTATGCGTATCTAGCGGACTCTACTGTGTAAACCTACAGTTCGCCATAAAAAAATCGCTTAAGAATCATTGACTTGCGTATTTTTCGATGCGGCAGAGATGTCCACAGGAATAATTTTGCGGGTTGTGGAACTTGTGAACAAGTGTGATTTTGCCGCGGCAACCTTATGCCGCGGAGAAACATTAGCCCTTCCTCAGGCGCCGGTGCGCTGCCGGCGGCTGAAGGTGTGGACAGCCTCGACCATTGCCGTGACCGATTCCGGCGGCGTGAACTGCGAGATGCCGTGGCCGAGGTTGAACACGTGGCCATGGCCCGCCGACGGGGCGCCGTAAGCGCTCAAGGAACGCTCGACCTCGGCCTGGATCTGTTCCGGCGCGGCGAACAGGATGGCCGGGTCCAGGTTGCCCTGCAGGGCGACGCGGTCGCCCACCAGCGCGCGCGCCTTGCCCAGGTTGACGGTCCAGTCCAGGCCCAGCGCGTCGGCGCCGATGTCGGCCATCTCGTCCAGCCACAGGCCGCCGCCCTTGGTGAACACGATGGCGGGGATGCGCACCCCGTCCTTCTCGCGCTGCAGATCCTTGAGGATCTGCTGCATGTACTTCAGCGAGAACGCCTGGTAGGCGCCGTCGGCCAGCGCGCCGCCCCACGAATCGAAGATCATCACGGCCTGGGCGCCGGCGTCGATCTGGGCGTTCAGGTACTGCGCCACGGCGCGCGCATTGGTGTCCAGGATGTGGTGCATCAGGTCCGGACGCTGGTACATCATCTTCTTGATGGTGTGGAATTCGCGCGAACCGCCGCCCTCGACCATGTAGCAGGCCAGGGTCCAGGGGCTGCCCGAGAAGCCGATCAGCGGCACGCGGCCGTCGATGGCGGTGCGGATCTGGGTCACCGCCTTGAAGACATAGTCGAGCGACGCCATATCCGGTACCTGCAGGGCGCGCACCTGCTCTTCCGTGCGCAGCGGGCGCTCGAACTTCGGGCCCTCGCCGTCGGCGAAGTACAGGCCCAGGCCCATCGCGTCCGGCACGGTCAGGATGTCCGAGAACAGGATCGACGCGTCCAGCGGATAGCGGTCGAGCGGCTGCAGCGTCACCTCGGTGGCGAAATCCGGATTCTTCGCCAGGCCCAGGAACGAGCCGGCGCGCGCGCGCGTGGCGCGGTATTCCGGCAGGTAGCGGCCCGCCTGGCGCATCAGCCACACCGGGGTGTAGTCGGTCGGCTGGCGCAGCAGCGCACGCAGGAAGGTGTCGTTCTGAAGCGGGGCGAATTGTGGCATGGCTGACAATGAAAGCGGAGGGAAAACCTCTATTATCGCATCCTTGGAGCAGGTTCTATAATGCCTGTCCCGTCATCGAAAGAAGCCATCATGACCAAACGACAAGCCCCCTGCGGCGCCTGGACTTCCCCGATCACCGCCGCCGTCGTCGCGGCCGGCGCCACGCCGCTGTCCGCGCTGGTGCTGGACGGCGCCAGCCTGTACTGGCTGGAAGGACGCGCCAGCGAGGCGGGCCGCTCGACGCTGTTCGGCCCGTCCGGCGAACTGACGCCGGCGCCCTTCAACGTGCGCAGCAAGGTGCATGAATACGGCGGCGGCGCGTACACGGTGGCCGATGGCACGGCGTGGTTCTCGCACCATGCGGACGGCCGCCTGTACCGGATCGAAGCGGGCGCCGCACCGGTCCCCGTCACTGCGGCCGACAACGGGCGGCGCTATGCCGACTTCGTGGTCGACGCGCCGCGCCGGCGCCTGGTCACGGTGCGCGAAGACCATTCGAAGGGCAGCCACTACCCCGAGAACACGATCGCCGCCATCGGCTTCGACGGCAGCGAGACCGTGCTCGTCGACGGCAACGATTTCTATGCCGCGCCGCGCCTGTCCCCGGACGGGCGCCAGCTGGCCTGGCTGTGCTGGGACCACCCGCGCATGCCCTGGGAAGGCACCGAGCTGTGGCTGGCCGACGTGCTTGATGATGGCACGCTCATCAACGGCCGCCTGGTGGCGGGCGGACCGCAGGAATCGATCTGCCAGCCGGAGTGGTCGCCGCACGGCGTGCTGCACTTCGTGTCCGACCGCAGCGGCTGGTGGAACCTGTACCGCTACGACCATGGCGTCGTGCACCCGCTGTGCCCGCGCGAGGCGGAGTTCGGCGGGCCGCTGTGGACTTTCGGCGGCTCGCTGTACGGTTTCCGCTCCGGGGACGAGATCGTGTGCGCCTATGTCGAGGGCGGCGTCAGCCGGCTGGCGCGCCTGAAGGACGGCGTGCTGGCGGACATCGCCACGCCCTACGAAGAGATCCGCGAGCTGCGCGTGAACGCGCACACGGTGGCGCTGCTCGGCGGCGCGCCGACACTGGCGCTGGAACTCGCCCGGATCGACCTGGATGCGGAGCCGGACAAGGGCCAACACGAGGTGCTGGCGCGCTCGATCGCCCAGCTGCCGCCGGCCGGCTACCTGTCCATCCCGCAGGCGATCAGCTATCCGAGCCAGAACGGCCGCAGCGCCCACGCCTTCTACTACCCGCCCACCAACGCCGACTGCGCGCCGCAGGACGGCGAGCTGCCGCCCCTGATCGTGATCGGCCACGGCGGCCCGACCGGCATGGCGGCCAGCACCCTCAAACTGTCGACCCAGTTCTGGACCAGCCGCGGCTTCGCCGTGCTGGACGTGAACTATGGCGGCAGCACCGGCTTCGGACGCGCCTACCGCGACCTGCTCAAGGGCCAGTGGGGCGTGGTCGACGTCGAGGACTGCGTGGCCGGCGCCCGCCACCTGGCAAACCGGGGCCTGGCCGATCCGCAGCGCCTGCTGGTGCGCGGCAGCAGCGCCGGCGGCCTGACGACCCTGTCCGCCCTCGCCTTCCACGACGTGTTCAAGGCCGGCGCCTGCTACTACGGCGTGTCCGACCTGGCCGGGCTGGACGCGGATTCGCACAAGTTCGAGGCGCACTACAACCAGTACCTGATCGCGCCGCCCGAGCAGGCCGAGCGGGTCTACCGCGAGCGCTCGCCGATCCACCACACCGATAAACTGGACCGCCCGATGATCTTCTTCCAGGGC
Organism: Massilia sp.; assembly: GCA_032115075.1. Lineage (GTDB taxonomy): Bacteria > Pseudomonadota > Gammaproteobacteria > Burkholderiales > Burkholderiaceae_D > Telluria. Next base: position 300 of record DAMCRY010000044.1, on the reverse strand, counting down.
CTGGACGACATGGTGGTGCCGCCTTCGCAATCCGAGGCGATGGTGAACGCGCTGCGCGCGCGCGGCCTGCCGGTGGCCTACCTTACCCTCGAAGGCGAAGGGCATGGCTTCCGGAAGGCCGAGAGCGTGGTGCGCACGCTGGAAGCGGAACTGGTGTTCTACCTGCGCGTGTTCGGCATTCCGGTGCCCGAAGGCCTGCCGGCGCTGGAGATCGAGAACCTGGCTGCATGACCGTCGACGACCTGACCGCACGACTGGATGCCGGCGAAGCGGCGATCCTCGCCCTGCTGGCGCTGGCCG
>DAMCRY010000043.1:0-15507 GCA_032115075.1 Massilia sp. | reverse complement strand
CGCGAAGGCGGCCGTACCGTCGGCGCCGGCGTGGTTGCCAAGATCCTGGCCTAATAGCCAAGATAGAGGGAGGCAAAACAACGCCTCCCTCGAACAGCATTGTCGGGTACGCGCGTACCGTGTATAATGCTGGATTCAGCGAGAAGTTTTCGTAGGGGTGTAGCTCAATTGGCAGAGCGTCGGTCTCCAAAACCGAAGGTCGCGGGTTCGATTCCCTCCGCCCCTGCCACCGAATTCTGGTGCGCAGCACCGAAAGTAAAAAAGAATGTCCAATCAATCCGTGCAAACTGTCAGCACCTCGAATGACAAGTTCAAGGTCGCACTGGCGGTAGTTGCCACGATTGCAGGCGTTGTCGGGTTCTTTTACCTGAAAGGCCAGAACAAACCAGCCTTGGTCGCCGCCGGCGCCCTCGTGGCTGGTTTAGTTTTTGCTGTCCTGCTTTTGTGGACCTCCACCACCGGTCGTGAATTCCTGAGCTTCGCCAAGGAGTCGGTGCGCGAGACCAAGAAAGTTGTTTGGCCGACCCGTAAGGAAGCCACCCAGATCACCGGCATCGTGTTCGCCTTCGTGGTGGTGACGGCGATTTTCCTGTGGGGCACGGATAAGGTGTTGGAATTCCTGTTGTACGACCTGATCCTGGGATGGAAGAACTGATGAGCGAAAACGTGCAAGACAATGCGCCGGGCCAAGACCCGGCGCAAGACGCTGGTGCGGCTCCGGTGAGTGTCCCGGTCAGCAACAAGCGCTGGTACGTCGTCCATGTCTACTCGGGCATGGAAAAGAGCGTGATGCGTGCGCTCACCGAGCGCATCGAGCGCGCCGGCATGCAGGAGCAGTTCGGCCGCATCCTGGTGCCGACCGAGGAAGTCGTCGAAATGCGCAACGGCACCAAGGCCGTCTCCGAGCGTCGTTTCTTCCCGGGCTATGTCCTGGTTGAGATGGAAATGACCGACGAGACCTGGCACCTGGTCAAGAACACCTCGAAAGTCACCGGCTTCATCGGCGGCAAGTCGAACAAGCCGACGCCGATCCCGGCGCGCGAGATCGACAAGATCATGCAGCAGGTCCAGGAAGGCGTCGAGAAGCCGCGTCCAAAAGTGCTGTACGAAGTGGGCGAGCAGGTGCGCATCAAGGAAGGCCCGTTCACCGACTTCAACGGCAACGTCGAGGAAGTCAACTACGAAAAATCGAAGGTGCGTGTCTCTGTCACCATCTTCGGCCGCGCAACTCCGGTGGAGCTGGAGTTCGGGCAGGTAGAGAAAGTCTAAAACGCCGTCACGGAGCGTTCGCAGCAGCAAGGCGGAATCCGGAAAGAGGAGCCCCGCCGAAGAGTAGCAGCGGTGGGGCGCTACTACTCAATGCCAATCTAGGAGCCATTCATGGCAAAGAAAATTATTGGCTTTATCAAGCTGCAAGTCGCAGCCGGTAAGGCAAACCCATCCCCACCGATCGGCCCGGCACTGGGCCAGCGCGGCCTGAACATCATGGAATTCTGCAAGGCGTTCAACGCCCAGACCCAGGGTTTCGAGCCGGGCATGCCGATTCCTGTCGTGATCACCGCGTTCGCCGACAAGTCCTTCACCTTCGTGATGAAGACCCCGCCGGCAACCTACCTGATCAAGAAAGCCGCTGGCATCACCAAGGGTTCGCCGAAGCCGCATACCGACAAGGTCGGTACGCTGACCCGTGCCCAGGCTGAAGAAATCGCAAAAACCAAGCAGCCGGACCTGACCGCCGCCGACATGGACGCCGCAGTGCGTATCATCGCTGGCTCGGCACGTTCGATGGGCATCACGGTGGAGGGTGTGTAATGGCTAAGCTGTCCAAGCGCGTCAAAGAAATGAAAGCAAAAGTGGACCGTAACAAGGTCTACGCGTTCGACAACGCTGTGTCGATCGTCAAGGAATTCGCAACCGCCAAGTTCAACGAGTCGATCGACGTCGCCGTGCAACTGGGCGTGGACCCGAAGAAGTCGGACCAGGTGGTCCGTGGCTCGGTCGTCCTGCCAGCAGGCACCGGCAAGACCGTGCGCGTCGCTGTCTTCGCATCGGGCGACAAGGCTGAAGCTGCACGTGCAGCCGGCGCCGACATCGTCGGCATGGAAGACCTGGCAGAGCGCGTCAAGGCCGGCGACATGCCGTTCGACATCGTGATCGCTTCGCCGGACACCATGCGTATCGTTGGTACCCTGGGTCAGATCCTGGGCCCGCGCGGCCTGATGCCGAACCCGAAAGTCGGCACCGTGACCCCGGACGTCGCTACCGCCGTCAAGAACGCCAAGGCAGGTCAGGTCCAGTACCGTACCGACAAGGCTGGTATCGTCCACGCTACCATCGGCCGCAAGTCGTTCTCGGACGAACAGCTGAAGACCAACCTGGTCGCGCTGATCGACGCCCTGAACAAGGCCAAGCCGGCAACCTCGAAGGGTGTGTACCTGCGCAAGGTCGCCCTGTCGTCGACCATGGGCGCTGGCGTCCGCGTCGACCACGCTTCGATCGCTGCTGCTTGATAGGTAACGGTGCGTAGCTGCACCGTCGCTCCCGCGAAGGCGGGAGCCCAATTTTGCAAGAATTAAGTCCTCATAAGCAGTACCTATGAGGCGCATCTTTGGGCTGTCGGAGCAATGTACCGCTCCGGCAGGCAATCAAAGACCGTTGGGCCGATGGCAGAGGTTGAGCCGGAGGTTAATAGACCACCCAACGCAGATGGTGACCCGAACAAGTTTTGTAGTCCACGCTGCGTGAGTTCATCCGCGTTAGATTGACTTCTTAACTTCGGACGCCGTGTTCGAACCGATGCAAACATGTTGTTCGCATCATTTAAGGAGATTGACCGTGGGTCTTAATCTGAATGACAAAAAGGCCGTCGTCGAAGAGGTAAGCGCTAAAGTTGCAACCGCGCAAACCATCGTCGTGGCTGAGTACCGTGGCATCCAGGTTGCTCACTTGACCAAACTCCGTGCAGCCGCACGTGCCCAGGGCGTCTACCTGCGTGTTCTGAAGAACACGCTGGCTCGTCGCTCGGTTGAGGGCACGCAGTTTGCCTCGCTGGCAGATTCCATGACCGGCCCGCTGATCTACTCGATCTCGGACGACGCCGTTGCAGCAGCTAAAGTCATCAACGACTTCGCTAAAACCAACGACAAGCTGGTCGTGAAAGCTGGTAACTACGCTGGTAAGGCACTGGATGTCGCCGGCGTGACCGCCCTGGCAAGCATCCCGAGCCGTGAAGTCCTCATCGCCCAGCTGCTGGGCGTCATGCAGGCACCGGTGTCGGGCTTCGCACGAGTTCTGGCTGCAGTCGCAGCACAAAAAGGCGAAGGCGCCGCTGCTCCGGCAGCGGAAGCCGCCGAAGCGTAATCGCTTCGCGTCTTTCTGTTCAAGTAGAACCAAACCTGTACTACACACACACAATATTTGGAGTTTCAAATGGCAATTAGCAAAGAAGAGTTCCTGGACGCAGTTGGCGCAATGTCGGTCATGGAACTGAACGACCTGGTCAAGGCTTTCGAAGAGAAGTTCGGCGTGTCGGCAGCTGCAATGGCAGCACCGGCAGCTGGCGGTGCCGCTGGCGGCGCAGCTGCTGCTGAAGAGCAGACCGAATTCAACGTCGTGCTGGCCGAAGTCGGCGCGAACAAGGTCGGCGTCATCAAGGCCGTCCGCGAAATCACCGGTCTGGGCCTGAAAGAAGCCAAGGACCTGGTCGACGGCGCACCGAAGACCGTGAAAGAAGCCCTGCCGAAAGCTGACGCTGAAGCCGCTAAGAAGAAGCTGGAAGAAGCTGGCGCCAAGGCCGAGCTGAAGTAATACATATGCATTGGGCGCTCATCGCGAGTGCCCAGCGCGGGAGTCAAAGCTTGCGGAACCTGCCGAAAGGGAGGGGATGCGGCTTTGGCTCTTTTGTCGTCCCTGCGGCAAACACAAGCATCACCCGGCAGCACCTGCAGTAAAAACCGGCAATACCAAGGCAGCACCCAGCATCACCCGGCTTCAGAAATATCGTAACACAGCAGTACGGCTGTCCTAATCACCTGGCGGGAAAGCAGAGGCTTCAGGCCTTGCGTGTGGTGCGACCACCACTGGCAATTCCTGAATTCTCATCCTTTCTGTCACTCACGGAGTGTCCATGCACTACTCATTTACTGAGAAGAAGCGCATTCGCAAGTCGTTCGCGAAGCGCGCCAACGTTCACAACGTTCCCTATCTTCTGGCTACCCAGCTCGAATCCTACGAGAATTTCCTGCAAGCGGACGCCGTTCCCTCCGTGCGCAAGAACGAAGGCCTGCAGTCCGCCTTCACCTCCATCTTCCCGATCGTGTCGCACAACGGTTTCGCGCGCCTCGAGTTCCTGTCCTATGTGCTGGGCGACCCTGCGTTTGACGTGAAAGAGTGCCAGCAGCGTGGCCTGACCTTCGCGTCGCCGCTGCGCGCCAAGGTGCGTCTGGTGATCCTGGACAAGGAATCGCCGACCAAGCCGGTCGTGAAGGAAATGAAAGAACAGGAAGTGTACATGGGCGAACTGCCGCTGATGACCACGAACGGTTCGTTCGTCATCAACGGTACCGAGCGCGTCATCGTCTCGCAGCTGCACCGCTCGCCGGGCGTGTTCTTCGAACACGACCGCGGCAAGACGCACTCGTCCGGTAAACTGCTGTTCTCGGCCCGTATCATTCCTTACCGCGGCTCGTGGCTGGACTTCGAGTTCGACCCGAAGGACATCCTGTTCTTCCGCGTCGACCGCCGCCGCAAGATGCCGGTCACGATCCTGCTGAAGGCCATCGGCATGACGCCGGAGCAGATCCTGGCGAACTTCTTCGTCTTCGACAATTTCACTCTGCGCCAGGAAGGCGGCGAGCTGGAGTTCGTGTCCGAACGCCTGCGCGGCGAAGTCGCGCGCTTCGACATCGTCGATCCGAAGACCGGCAAGACCATCGTCACCAAGGACAAGCGCATCAACGCCAAGCACGTCCGTGACATCGAGAACGCCGGCATCAAGTCGATCTCGGTTCCGGAAGACTACCTGCTGGGCCGCGTGCTGGCCAAGAACATCGTCGACCAGGACACCGGCGAGATCATCGCCGTCGCCAACGACGAGCTGACCGAAGAACTGCTGGGCAAGCTGCGCGACGCCAGCGTGACCGACATCCAGACGCTGTACACCAACGACCTGGACCAGGGCGCCTACATCTCGCAGACCCTGCGCACCGACGACACCGCCGACCAGACCGCCGCGCGCGTGGCGATCTACCGCATGATGCGTCCGGGCGAACCGCCGACCGAAGAGTCGGTGGAAGCGCTGTTCAACGGCCTGTTCTACAGCGCCGAGCGCTACGACCTGTCGGCCGTCGGCCGCATGAAGTTCAACCGCCGTATCGGCCGTGACGAACTGACCGGCGACATGACCCTGTCGAACGACGACATCCTGGCCGTGATCAAGATCCTGGTCGAGCTGCGCAATGGCCGCGGCGAAGTCGACGACATCGACCACCTGGGCAACCGCCGCGTGCGTTGCGTCGGCGAACTGGCAGAGAACCAGTTCCGCGCCGGCCTGGTGCGCGTCGAGCGCGCCGTCAAGGAACGCCTCGGCCAGGCCGAAGCGGACAACCTGATGCCGCACGACCTGATCAACAGCAAGCCGATCTCGGCCGCGATCCGCGAATTCTTCGGTTCGTCGCAGCTGTCGCAGTTCATGGACCAGACCAATCCGCTGTCGGAAGTCACCCACAAGCGCCGCGTCTCGGCACTGGGCCCGGGCGGCCTGACCCGCGAACGTGCCGGCTTCGAGGTGCGCGACGTGCACCCGACCCACTACGGCCGCGTGTGCCCGATCGAAACGCCTGAAGGCCCGAACATCGGCCTGATCAACTCGCTGGCACTGTACGCCCGCCTGAACGAATACGGCTTCCTGGAAACCCCGTACCGCAAGGTCGAGGATTCGAAAGTCACCGACAAGATCGAATACCTGTCGGCGATCGAAGAAGGCCGCTACATCATTGCGCAGGCGAACGCCGCGATCAATGAAGAAGGCCAGCTGGTCGACGAGCTGGTGTCGGCGCGTGAAGCCGGCGAAACCATCCTGGTCTCGCCGGAACGCATCCAGTACATGGACGTGGCCCCGGGCCAGATCGTGTCGGTCGCGGCTTCGCTGATTCCGTTCCTCGAGCACGATGACGCGAACCGTGCACTGATGGGCGCCAACATGCAGCGTCAGGCGGTTCCCTGCCTGCGTCCGGAAAAAGCCGTCGTCGGTACCGGCATCGAGCGCACCGTCGCGGTCGACTCGGGCACCACCGTGCAGGCACTGCGCGGCGGCGTGGTCGACTACATCGACGCGGGCCGTGTCGTGATCCGCGTGAACGACGACGAGGCGCAAGCCGGCGAAGTCGGTGTGGACATCTACAACCTGATCAAGTACACCCGTTCGAACCAGAACACCAACATCAACCAGCGTCCGATCGTGCAAGTGGGCGACCGCGTGGTCCGTGGCGACGTGATCGCCGACGGCGCATCGACCGACCTGGGCGAGCTGGCACTGGGCCAGAACATGTTGGTGGCGTTCATGCCGTGGAACGGCCTGAACTTCGAAGACTCGATCCTGATCTCGGAAAACGTGGTCAAGGACGACCGCTACACCTCGATCCATATCGAGGAACTGAGCGTGGTCGCCCGCGACACCAAGCTGGGCGCGGAAGAAATCACCCGCGACATCTCGAACCTGGCCGAGAACCAGTTGGCGCGCCTGGACGAATCGGGCATCGTGTACATCGGCGCCGAAGTGCAAGCCGGCGACGTGCTGGTCGGTAAGGTCACCCCGAAGGGCGAGACCCAGCTGACCCCGGAAGAGAAGCTGCTGCGCGCGATCTTCGGCGAAAAAGCGTCGGACGTGAAGGACACCTCGCTGCGCGTGCCGTCGGGCATGGTCGGCACCGTCATCGACGTGCAAGTGTTCACCCGCGAAGGCATCCAGCGCGACAAGCGCGCCCAGCAGATCATCGACGACGAGCTGAAGCGCTACCGCCTGGACCTGAACGACCAGATGCGTATCGTGGAAGGCGATGCCTTCGAGCGTCTGGAGCGTATGCTGGTCGGCAAGATCGTCAACGGCGGTCCGAAGAAGCTGGCGAAGGGTGCTGCGATCACCTCGGAATACCTGGCCGACCTGGACAAGTTCCACTGGTTCGACATCCGTCCGGCGGACGACGACACCGCCAACGCGCTCGAGGCGATCAAGGAATCGATCAACGAGAAGCGTCACCAGTTCGACCTGGCCTTCGAAGAGAAGCGCAAGAAGCTGACGCAAGGCGACGAGCTGCAGCCGGGCGTGCAGAAGATGGTCAAGGTCTACCTGGCCGTCAAGCGCCGCCTGCAGTCGGGCGACAAGATGGCGGGCCGCCACGGTAACAAGGGTGTGGTCTCGCGTATCGTGCCGGTGGAAGACATGCCGTTCATGGCCGATGGCCGTCCGGCGGACGTCGTGCTGAACCCGCTGGGCGTTCCGTCGCGTATGAACGTCGGCCAGATCCTGGAAACCCACCTCGGTTGGGCGGCCAAGGGCCTGGGCTGGCGCATCGGCGAAATGCTGGCGGCGCAAGCGAAGGCAGCGGATCTGCGTACCTTCCTGGGCAAGATCTACAACGAGACCGGCCGCAAGGAAGACCTGGACAGCTTCAGCGATGAAGAAATCCTGAGCCTGGCGCACAACCTCAAGAACGGCGTGCCGTTCGCGACCCCGGTGTTCGACGGCGCCCACGAACAGGACATCCGCCGCATGCTGGACCTGGCGTTCCCGGACGACATCGCCGCCAACCTGGGCATGACCCCGTCGAAGAACCAGGTCACGATGTTCGACGGCCGCACCGGCGAAGCATTCGAGCGCAAGGTCACCGTCGGCTTCATGCACATGCTGAAGCTGCACCACCTGGTCGACGACAAGATGCACGCCCGTTCGACCGGTCCGTACTCGCTGGTGACGCAGCAGCCGCTGGGCGGTAAGGCCCAGTTCGGTGGCCAGCGCTTCGGTGAGATGGAGGTGTGGGCACTGGAAGCGTACGGCGCATCGTACGTGCTGCAGGAAATGCTGACCGTCAAGTCGGACGACGTGAACGGCCGTACCAAGGTGTACGAGAACCTGGTCAAGGGCGACCACGTGATCGACGCCGGCATGCCGGAATCGTTCAACGTGCTGGTGAAGGAAATCCGTTCGCTGGGTATCGACATCGATCTCGAGCGCAACTAAGCAAGGCCAGCATGGCCGCCGGCCTTCGGGCCTGGCCTGCTGCCCCTGAATCGTCGCTCCCGCGCAGGCGGGAGCCTAATGTCGGCAGAACAGCCGACAACTTGGATCCCCGCCTGCGCGGGGATGACGTTTTGGGGCCAGTGGCTCACGCAAACGCCGGCGAAAATCGGCGAGAAGCTGGCGGTAGTAGTATTTAGCACAGAATCAATCACCTCTGGAGTGATACATGAAAGCACTGCTCGATCTATTCAAGCAAGTTCAGCAAAACGAGAGCTTCGACGCCATCAAGATTGGCCTGGCGTCGCCCGAGAAAATCCGTTCGTGGTCCTACGGCGAAGTCAAGAAGCCGGAAACCATCAACTACCGCACCTTCAAGCCTGAGCGCGACGGCCTGTTCTGCGCCAAGATCTTTGGCCCGATCAAGGACTACGAGTGCCTGTGCGGCAAATACAAGCGCCTGAAGCACCGCGGCGTCATCTGCGAGAAGTGCGGCGTCGAAGTCACGCTGGCCAAGGTGCGCCGTGAGCGCATGGGCCACATCGAGCTGGCCTCGCCGACCGCGCACATCTGGTTCCTGAAGTCGCTGCCGTCGCGTCTGGGCATGGTCCTGGACATGACCCTGCGCGACATCGAACGCGTGCTGTACTTCGAAGCATACGTCGTGACCGATCCGGGCATGACCCCGCTGAAGAAGTGCCAGATCATGTCGGAAGACGACTACGCCGCCAAGTACGAAGAGTACGGCGACGACTTCACCGCATTCATGGGCGCCGAAGGCATCCGTGAACTGCTGCGCTCGATCGACATCCACCGCGATGCCGAAGCGCTGCGCGTCGAGCTGAAAGAGTCGAAATCCGAAGCCAAGATCAAGAAATACGCCAAGCGCCTGAAGGTGCTCGAGGCGTTCCAGCGTTCGGGCATCAAGCCCGAGTGGATGATCATGGAAGTGCTCCCGGTCCTGCCGCCGGAGCTGCGTCCGCTCGTCCCGCTGGACGGCGGCCGTTTCGCGACCTCCGACCTGAACGACCTGTACCGCCGCGTCATCAACCGTAATAACCGCCTGAAGCGCCTGATGGAACTGCGCGCTCCGGAAATCATTACGCGTAACGAGAAGCGCATGCTGCAGGAAGCAGTGGACTCGCTGCTGGACAACGGCCGTCGCGGCAAGGCGATGACCGGCGCCAACAAGCGTCCGCTGAAGTCGCTGGCCGAAATGATCAAGGGTAAGGGCGGCCGTTTCCGTCAGAACCTGCTGGGCAAGCGCGTCGACTACTCGGGCCGTTCGGTCATCGTGGTCGGCCCGCAGCTGAAACTGCACCAGTGCGGCCTGCCGAAGCTGATGGCCCTGGAACTGTTCAAGCCCTTCATCTTCAACAAGCTGGAACTGATGGGTCTCGCGACCACCATCAAGGCCGCCAAGAAGCTGGTCGAAGTGCAGGAGCCGGTGGTCTGGGACATCCTGGAAGAGGTCATCAAAGAGCACCCGGTCATGCTGAACCGTGCGCCGACCCTGCACCGTCTCGGTATCCAGGCGTTCGAGCCGGTCCTGATCGAAGGCAAGGCGATCCAGCTGCACCCGCTGGTCTGCGCGGCGTTCAACGCCGACTTCGACGGTGACCAGATGGCAGTCCACGTGCCGCTGTCGATCGAAGCGCAGATGGAAGCGCGCACCCTGATGCTGGCGTCGAACAACATCCTGTTCCCGTCGAACGGCGAACCGTCGATCGTCCCGTCGCAGGATATCGTGCTGGGTCTGTACTACGCGACCCGCGAGGCGATCAACGCGAAGGGCGAAGGCATGCTGTTCCCGGACGTGTCGGAAGTCATCCGCGCGTACGACAACAAGGAAGTCGAGCTGGCGACCCGCATCACCGTGCGTATCGTCGAATTCCCGAAGAACGCCGAAGGCGGCTTCGATCGTACCGTCACGCGCTACGAGACCACCGTCGGCCGCGCCATCCTGTCCGAGATCCTGCCGAAAGGCCTGCCGTTCTCGGTGCTGAACCGCGCGCTGAAGAAGAAGGAAATCTCGAAGCTGATCAACACGTCGTTCCGCAAGTGCGGCCTGCGTGCGACCGTCGTCTTCGCCGACAAGCTGATGCAGTCGGGCTTCCGCCTGGCGACCCGCGCCGGCATCTCGATCGCCGTCGACGACATGCTGATCCCGGACGTCAAGAAGGGCATGATCGCGACCGCCGAAGCGGAAGTGAAGCAGATCGAGCAGCAGTACGCCTCGGGTCTGGTCACCGCCGGCGAGCGTTACAACAAGGTCGTCGACATCTGGGGCAAGACCTCGGACGAAGTCGGCAAGGCGATGATGGACCAGCTGAAAGTGGAACCGGTCACCAAGCGTGACGGCACCGAAGGCACCCAGGAATCGTTCAACGCGATTTACATGATGGCCGACTCGGGCGCCCGTGGTTCGGCAGCCCAGATCCGTCAGCTGGCCGGTATGCGAGGCCTGATGGCCAAGCCGGACGGTTCGATTATCGAAACCCCGATTACCGCGAACTTCCGCGAAGGCCTGAACGTTCTGCAGTACTTCATCTCGACCCACGGCGCCCGTAAGGGTCTGGCGGATACGGCACTGAAGACCGCGAACTCGGGTTACCTGACCCGCCGCCTGGTCGACGTGACCCAGGACCTGGTGGTGATCGAGGACGATTGCGGCACCAGCAACGGCACGCACATGAAGGCGATGGTCGAAGGCGGTGAAGTCATCGAGCCGCTGCGCGACCGTATCCTCGGCCGCGTCGCCGGTACCGACATCGTGAATCCGGAAACCCAGGAAACCGTGTACGAAGCCGGCACCCTGCTGGACGAAGACATGGTGGAAGAGATCGAACGCCTCGGCATCGACGAAGTGAAGGTCCGTACCCCGCTGAACTGCGACACCCGTTTCGGCCTGTGCGCGAAGTGCTACGGCCGTGACCTGGGCCGCGGCCTGCTGGTCAACGCCGGCGAAGCAGTCGGCGTGGTGGCAGCGCAGTCGATCGGTGAGCCGGGTACCCAGCTGACCATGCGTACCTTCCACATCGGTGGTGCGGCATCGCGTGCAGCGGTGGCATCGTCGGTCGAAGCGAAGTCGAACGGCACCGTCCGCTTCACCTCGACCATGCGTTACGTCACCAACGGCAAGGGCGTCCAGATCGTGATTTCGCGTTCGGGCGAAGTCCTGATCACCGACGACCACGGCCGTGAGCGCGAGCGCCACAAGGTGCCGTACGGCGCGACCCTGATCGTCAAGGACGGCATGGCCGTGAAGGCCGGCACCGCCCTGGCGACCTGGGACCCGCTGACCCGTCCGATCATTACCGAGTACGCCGGTACGATCAAGTTCGAAAACGTGGAAGAGGGCGTCACCGTCGCTCGCCAGGTGGACGAAGTGACCGGCCTGTCGACCCTGGTCGCGATCGATCCGAAGCGTCGTGGTTCGGGCAAGGTCCTGCGTCCGCAGGTCAAGCTGCTGAACGACGAAGGCCAGGAAGTGAAGATCGCCGGCACCGAGCACGCCGTGACGATCGGCTTCCAGGTCGGCGCGCTGATCATGGTCAAGGACGGCCAGCAGGTCTCGGTGGGTGAAGTGCTGGCACGTATCCCGACCGAATCGCAGAAGACCCGTGACATTACCGGTGGTCTGCCGCGCGTGGCCGAACTGTTCGAAGCACGTTCGCCGAAAGACGCGGGCATGCTGGCGGAAGTCACCGGTACCGTGGCGTTCGGTAAGGAGACCAAGGGCAAGCAGCGCCTGGAAATCACCGACATGGACGGCAACAAGCACGAGTTCCTGATCACCAAGGACAAGCAAGTGCTGGTGCACGACGGCCAGGTGGTGAACAAGGGCGAGATGATCGTCGACGGTCCGGCCGATCCGCAGGACATCCTGCGCCTGCTGGGTATCGAAGCGCTGGCCCGCTACATCGTGGACGAAGTGCAGGACGTGTACCGTCTGCAGGGCGTGAAGATCAACGACAAGCACATCGAGGTGATCGTTCGCCAGATGCTGCGTCGTGTGCAGATCACCGATGCCGGCGACACCGACTACATCGTCGGCGAGCAGGTGGAGCGTTCGGAGCTGCTGGAAGAGAACGACAAGGTCAACGCCGTCGGCAAGCTGCCGGCGCAGTACGAAAACGTGCTGCTGGGTATTACCAAGGCATCGCTGTCGACCGACTCGTTCATCTCGGCCGCATCATTCCAGGAAACCACCCGCGTCCTGACCGAAGCGGCGATCATGGGCAAGCGCGACGGTCTGCGCGGCCTGAAGGAAAACGTCATCGTCGGCCGCCTGATCCCTGGCGGTACCGGTCTGGCATTCCACCGCGCCCGCAAGGAGAAGGAAGTGTGGGAGGCGGAAGAGCGCCAGGCACTGCTGCAGCAGGAGAAGGCCAATATGGCTGCCGAACTGCAGGCGATGGAAGACCAGCAGAATGCTGCGGCTCCGGCGGAGCAGCACCATGGTGAGGGCGAGTGATCGCTGTAGCTAACTGAAATGAAGACGGCACCCTGAGGGGTGCCGTTTTTTTTTGCGCTACGATTGTCCTCACCACACCAATTTTTTATGCAGAATCAGCAACTCCCGCCAGCAATACTCTCACCAGTACGCAAGTTGAAGCCGAAGAAGCAGCGATACCCGGCCTCTGGGGTGTAGACGCACCAGACCCGCCCCTTCCTGCGCAAGCGTTCACCCTTTTCGTTACTGCAGCTGATGCCCTGTACATCGGGATACAAGGACTCGAAAATGTCTTTCGCTGCCTCACCTGTCACCTCGAACGCGATCTTCCTGTAATCCTTGCTTGGCGCTTGTTCATCCCCGAGGCTACCTGAGTAGATCGTGTACTCCGCCTTCAGCGGTTTCGCCGGAGCAGGGTACTTGGCCTTCTCCTGGGCGCTCGCGCCGACAAAGGCAAGCATCATTGCTGCCGTCAGTAATAGTCTGATCATGATTGCGCTGCCCTGATGGTGACGTGAAAGTGGTCATCATCGGATGGATAGTGAATTACTTGAAGATCGCGAGCCGGTCACTTCACCGGCAACGCCCGAGCCCCACCAGCGGTAACAGACGCCGCGCACCCCCGCGTACAGCGCAGATAACTCGCATCGCACGCATCCAGCCGCTCCCGCTTGCGCTTCAAGAAATCCGACTGCTCCGCCGCACGCGCCGGCATCGACTGCACCTGCCCTTGGTTCGCCATGCGCGCGAGCGGATTCTTGTCCTCGACCGTCAAGTTGTCGAGCTCGGTCCTTCTGTCCGCGCGACCGGCGCATTGCTGCTTCTCGGACGCGCACATCGATTTGCACATCGACGGCTCTTCGGCATACGAAACATGGGCCGTCATCAAGCCGAGCAGGGCGGCGAGCAGGATGGAACGCTTCAATTGGATTCCTTTCGTTAACGAACAACCCATTCTAAATCGGCTCTTCCGCCGACAACGGGAATCCGGCCCGAAGGAGCGACAACTTACCCCGCACGGGTAATTTCCGCCTCTGGACATAGCCTCGCCTGCGCTATGTTGCGCATCTAACTCATCCGTACGCCCATTGCCTGTAAGGACTGCTATGATGCGCTGCTGAGTTAGCGATCTACCGACACCCCTGCCCACCGTGCAATATGCCCTGGCCCTTCGATACGACACTGGACGCCACCGACGCTTCCGCCAACATGTCCGCGATGGAACGCCAGATGCGGGCCTTCCCCTGGGAGACCACGCCGGTTGGCCCGGTCGCCGGTTGGCCCCATAGCCTGAAGCACGCCGTCCGCACCGTCCTCGACCTGCGCCTGCCGGCCTACCTCGCCTGGGGCGATGCCTACGTCCAGTTCTTCAACGACGCCTACGTTCCCATCCTGGGCGACAAGAAGGACGGCGCGCTCGGCAACGACACGCGCGTCACCTGGGTCGAGATCTGGCCGACCATCGGCCCGATGTGGGAGCGGGTGCGCCAGGGCGAGGCGATGGGTTCGGATGCCCTGCCGCTGACGATCAACCGCTACGGCTACTACGAGACCTGCTACTTCAGCCATTCGTATAGTCCGATCTACGGCGACGGCGGCAAGGTCGAGGGCGTGCTGACGACGTTCGCCGACATCACCAAGGCCGTGCTGGGCGAGCGCCGCCACGCCTACCAGGTCAAGCTGGCCGACACCCTGCGCCGCGAGACCGAGTTCAAACCGATGCTGAAGGCGACCATTCGCCTGACCAGCGAGTACTTCCTCAATTCGAACGTCGCCTACGTCGAACTCGACGAGGACAAGCGCATCTTCACGGTGAAGGAAGAGTGGAAGGACGGCGTCGAGACCGGCAACGCCCAGGGCACGCTGCCGCTCGACATGCTGTCGCCGAACCAGCTCGCGCTGCTCCGTGCCGGCACGACCATCTGCATCGACGACGTTTCCGCCGACCCCGAATGCGCGGCCGTCGCCGGTCCCTGCCTGATGCTGGGCATCCATTCGGTGGTCGTCATTCCGCTCAAGGACGGCAACCGCCTGCACGGCGCCGGCTTCCTGTATAAAGACCACGCCTACCGCTGGACCGACGACGAGCGCACCCTGGCCGAAGACCTGGCGCGCCGCACCTGGGAAGCGCTGCGCCGCATCCGTGCCGAGGAGGCGCTGCGCGAAGAGACGCGCATGCTGGAACTCCTGAACCGCGCCGGCAGCGTGCTCGCGTCCACGCTCGACATCGACACGCTGCTGCAGTCGATCACCGATGCCGCCACCGAGCTGACCGGCGCCGCCTTCGGCTCCTTCTTCTACAACGGCAAGGACGCCAACGGCGACGCCTTCCTGCTGTACACGCTGAGCGGCGCACCGCGCGAAGCCTTCGAAAAGCTCGGCCATCCGCGTCCCACGCCCGTGTTCAAGCCCACCTTCGATGGCGGCCCGCCGGTGCGCAGCGACGACATCACGAAGGACCCGCGCTATGGCCGGATGGGCCCGCACCACGGCATGCCGAAGGGCCACCTGCCGGTGCGCAGCTACCTGGCGGCCTCGGTCTGTTCGCGCTCGGGCGAGGTGCTGGGCGGCCTGTTCTTCGGCCATCCGGAGCCGAACCGCTTCGACGAGCGCACCGAGCAGAACATCGCCGGCTTCGTGGCCCAGGCCGCGGTGGCGATCGACAATGCGCGCCTGTACGACATGGCGCAGCGCGCCGCCCGCGAGCGCGAGGGCCTGCTCGCCAGCGAGCGCGCCGCGCGCGCCGAGGCGGAGCGGCACAGCAAGATGAAGGACGAGTTCCTGGCGATGCTGGCGCACGAGCTGCGCAATCCGCTGG
>DAMCRY010000042.1:0-15937 GCA_032115075.1 Massilia sp. | reverse complement strand
AGGCGATCGGCCGGCTCACGGGCGGCGTCGCCCACGACTTCAACAACTTGCTGCAGGTGATCCAGGGCGCGACGACCCTGCTGCCCCTGGTCGAACCAGGAAGCGAACGCTTCCAGCGCTCGCTGCACGCCATCCAGCGCGCGGCGTCGCGCGGCGCCAGGCTGACCCACCAGCTGCTCGCCTTCGGGCGGCGCCAGGCCTTGGCCGGCGGCGCCCTGGACCTGGCGAAACAGCTGGAGGAGATGCGCGACCTGCTGCAGCAGTCGGTGCGCGAGCAGATCTCCCTGGAGCTGGAGATCGAACCGGGGCTGTGGCTGGCCGATGCCGACGCCACCCAGCTCGAGGTGGCGCTGCTGAACCTCGCCGTGAACGCCAGGGATGCGATGCCGGGCGGGGGCAGCCTGACCATCGGCGCCTCCAACCTCAGCCTGCCGTCGCCGCGCTTGCCGGACATCGACCTGCGCGGCGACTTCGTACGGCTGACGGTCGGCGATACCGGCGCGGGCATGGCGCCCGACGTGGCCGCGCAAGCCTTCGATCCCTTCTTCACCACCAAGCCCGTCGGCGCGGGCACCGGCCTCGGCCTGAGCCAGGTCTACGGTTTCGCCCGGCAATCGGGCGGCGGCGCCTGGATCGACACCTCGCCGCAGGGAACGACGGTGTCGATCCTGCTGCCGCGCAGCAGCGCCGTCGAGGCCGATGAACGCGACGACAGTACCGCCGGCACCCGCGGCCGCGGTCGCCGGCGCGCGCATCCTCTACGTCGAGGACGACGCCGAGGTCGCCGACGCCACCCTGGCCCTGCTCGGCAACATCGGTTGCCGGGCGACGCTGGCGCGCGATGCGCAGCAGGCCCTCGCCCATCCGCTCGACGGCTTCGACCTGGTATTTTCCGACGTGGTGATGCCGGGGCCGCTCGATGGAATCGCCCTGGCGCACCGGATTCGCGCCGCGCGCCCGGACATGCCGGTGCTGCTGGCCAGCGGCTACGTGGTGGCGCCGGAACGCCTGCAGGGCTTGTCCATCAGCGTGCTCGCCAAGCCGTACACCCAGGAAGAGCTGCGCCGCGCGCTGGCGCGCCTGCTGGCGCGGCGCCTCGCATGAGCCGGCAGGCCGGCAGGCGTCTCGGCCGATCGTGACATTCCGAGGTTTTCTGCCCGGTCGCCATCTGCTACGCTCGCAGGATCGTTCCTGATGAGATAACAACAATGGCAATCAAACAGAACCGGCCCGTCCTCCTGGCGCTGCTGGCGTCGTCCGTGTCCTCCGCCTGGGCCGTCGAGGCTCCCATCCAGAGCGTCACGCTCTATCCCGGCAGCGCCACCGTGGAGCGCGTGGTGCAGGTGGCGCCCGGCGCCAGCCTGGTCGAGATCACCGGCCTGCTGGCCAACTTCAATACCGATACCGTGCGCCTGCAGGCCGACCCCGGCATCGTGGTCGGGCAGGTGCTCACGCGCGACCAGGGCCGGGCCGACAGCCCCAGCGCGCGCGCAGCGGAGCTGGAAGCGAAGATCCAGGCGCTGGAAGACCAGGTCGCGCTGATCGACGCCGACACCAGGGCCGCGCAGCTGGCCCAGGGCTATCTCGAGCGCCTGGGCGGCGCCGAGAATGCGGCGGGCCATGCCGCGCCGCTCGATCCGAAAGCGCTGGCGGGCACCCTGGACGCGATCCGCAAGGGCGGCGCCGATGCGCTGCAGCGCATCCACGCCAACGAGGTCAGGAAGCGCGGCGTCGTCAAGCAGCTCGAGGTGCAGAAGGGCGAGCTCGCCAAGGCCCAGGCCAGCACCCGCGAGAGCCGGGTGATGACGGTGGCGGTCTCCGCGAAGCAGCCCGGCCGGATCGTCCTGAGCTACCAGGTCGACCGCGCCGGCTGGAAGCCGGCCTACCGCGCCTCGCTCGACTCGCAGGCCTCCACGGTGGACCTGGAGCGGATGGCGACGATCTCGCAGAAGACCGGCGAGGACTGGAGCCGCGTGAAGCTGCGCCTGTCGACCGGCCAGCCGAACCTGTCGGTGAACGCGCCCGACCCCACGCCGTGGATGCTGAGCTGGCAGCCGCCGGCGGAGCCCGGGCAGCTGCTGGCGCGTTCCTCGAGCCTCCGGTACGCCGCGCCCCCGCCACCGCCCGCACCCGGCAACAAGGTCACGGTCGCGGGCGCCCGTCTGGCCGACGACTACGTCGCGCCGGTGCTGGAGACCCAGGGCAGCTTCACCACCGAGTTCGAGGTGCCGGCCCGGGTCGACCTGGCCGCGGACGGCCGCGAGATCTCGGTGACGCTGTCGAAGCAGGCGGTGCCGGTGCGCCAGAGCGTGCGCATCGCTCCGCGCTACTACCGCGATCTCGCGGTGCTGACGGCGGACGCGGCGCGGCTCGACGGCGTGTGGCTGCCCGGCCAGGTGCAGTTGCGCCGCGACGGTTCCTACGTCGGCGCGCTGCACTGGAATCCCCAGGCCGAGGAGCGCTTCACGCTGGCATTCGGACGCGATCCCTTGATCCGCGTGGTGATCGAGGACCGCGCCGCGAAATCGGGCGAGAAGGGCCTGTTCAAGCGCGAGAACGCGCGCCGCATCGCCGAGACCTATGCGGTGACGAGCAGCCACCGCCAGCCGATCGACATCCTGGTGCTGGAGCCGACCCCGGTCAGCCAGTCCGAACAGGTGCAGGTGAAGGTCGCGCTCAGCCCCGAGGCGACCGTCAGGGATTGGCAGAAGCGGCCCGGCCTGGTCGGCTGGGAGCGCACCCTGAAGCCCAACGAGACCGCGCGCTTCGACGTCGACTATGCGATCGAGTATCCGAAGGAAGGCAGCGTCGCCGGCCTGCGGTAAAGGAGAAGCGAATCGAAACGGGGCTAGCGCCCCATGCGCAGGTCGAACTTCCAGGTGACCAGGCGCAGCCCGCTGATGAACAGGGCGCTCGACCACAGCGCGAAGTCGTGCTCCATGCCGTACTTGCCCATCAGGAGGAACAGCCAGTTGCCGAGGAAGGCGCAGATCGCGTAGGGCTTACCGTCGCGGAACACCATCGGCACCTCGTTGCAGACGATGTCGCGCAGGACGCCGCCGAAGATCCCGGTGATCACGCCCATCATCGAGGCGATGAAGATCGGCATGTTGGCGTCCAGCGCGGCCGAGGTGCCGGCGATCGAGAACAGGCCCAGGCCGACCGCGTCCGCGATCACGATCAGGCGCTCGGAGACGATCTGGCGCAGCGTACGGATCAGCGGCGAGGCGACCAGGGCCAGCACGAAGATCAGGATCGCGTATTCCTGGTGGATCACCCAGAACAGGGGACGGCGGTCGAGCAGGATGTCGCGCAGGGTGCCGCCGCCGAAGGCGGTGATGAAGGCCACCGTGAAGACGCCCACCAGGTCCATGCGTTTGCGGCGCGCTTCGATGAAGCCCGAGAAGGCGCCGACCAGGATCGCCATGATTTCGATGAACTTGATGAGGGACATGCGGTAATGAAGAGCGGGCAGTGTTGCTAGACTACCATGCCGCTCTGCATTTACGGAAATGGCCATGTGCCGCTTGCACCCAGGGTGGTCGGCTTTGCCGACCGCGCTCAGCTCCGGCGTGCACCTACAGTAACGGGAGCCTGACCGAGAAAATTACTTCGTTGCCGTCGTGGCGATAAGCGATGTCGCCATGGTGTTCGCGCACGATCTGCTGCGCGATGTACAGCCCCAGCCCCATGCCGGTGCGGTTGCGCGGATTGTGCAGCGAGGCGCGCTTGAAGGGATTGAACAGCGTCGCCACCAGCTCGGGCGGGATCGGCGCGCCGGCGTTGCTGACGTCGACCACCGCCTGCCCATCCTCCACCTTCAGGCACACGCGCACCGGCTTGCCCACTTCGCCGTGGTGGCGCGCGTTGCTCAGCAGATTGGACAGCACCTGGGCCAGGCGGCCGCTGTCGGCGCTCACCATGGCGGGCTCGGTGCAGTTCACCTGGAAGGGAATGGTGGGATACGCCATGCGCGCTTCGTCGATCAGGTCTTCGACCAGCGCCGCCAGGTCGACCGGTTCGAGGATCACGCCCAGGCCCAGGCCGCCGTCGATGCGGCTCATGTCCAGCACCTGGGTGATCATGCGCTGCATGCGGCTGGTCGAGGACTGGATGCGCTTGCCGAGGGTCGGCTGGGCGCTGCCTTTTTCCAGCACCATGCCGGCCATGTTGATCGAGTGGAGCGGGTCGCGCAGGTCGTGGCCCAGCATCGCCAGCAGCTGGGCGCGGGTGGCTTCGGTCTGGGTGCGGCGCGAGGTCATCACGCGCACCAGTTCGGCCAGGGTCAGGCGCGCGTTGGCCAGGATCGTCGCTTCCCAGGGATGGGCGTGGCCGCGCACCGTCTCGTACCAGGCGTCGAAGGAGCCGCGCGGGGTCAGGCGCTCGCCCAGCGGGCCGAAGGCCGTGGTTTTTTCAGGACGGCCGCCCCAGGCGACCTGCTCGATCTGCTCGACCCGCAGCAGCACGTTCCAGCCGTTGGCCGGCGGGTCGAAGGGCAGGGCCAGCAGGCCAACCCACTTGCCCAGCTGCGCGCGGATGGCCTCGGGCCAGTCGTCCAGCTTCTCGCGCAGCACCAGGTCGTGGGCGCCTTCCGGCAGCGTAGCGACGATGGCCTCGGCCAGCCCCGGCGGCAGTTCGGCGCCGTGCACCCGGACCTTGCCGTAGTAGCTGGTGACCTGGGCCTGCGACTGGGTGGCGGCCAGGACCGCGTCGGCCAGGCGGCCGAAGGTCTCGAGCGGATCGTCCTCGATCAGCAGGTCTTCGATCAGCCTGGTGCGGGTGGCCGCCGAGCGCTCGATCGTCGCGGTTTCCAGGCGCGACTCGATGCTGTGGATGGTCGAGGCCATCACCTGGGCCAGCACGTCGGCCGCCATGCGGATCGAGTAGGGCACCAGCTTGCGCGACATGTGGTGGCAGGCGACCAGGCCCCACAGTCGGCCGTTGATGACGATCGACACGCTCATCGAGGCGCCCACACCCATGTTCTTCAGGTACTCGATGTGGACCGGCGAGACGCTGCGCAGCACGGCGTGGCTCATGTCGAGCGGCATCGCCTCCGGCGCGCCGAGCAGCGGCACCATGTGGTCGTGCACGTCGATGATCGAGCGCAGGGTATTCAGGGTATACAGGCGGCGCGCCTGGGCCGGGATGTCCGAGGCCGGGTAGCGCTGGCCGAGGTAGGGCACGATGTCTTCCCGGCGGCTTTCGGCCACCACGTCGCCGCTGTCGTCCGGGCGGAAGCGGTAGGCCATGACGCGGTCGAAGCCGGTGAACTCGCGGATCTGGTCGACCGCGATCGACAGCAGGCCTTCGATGGTCTTCTGGCGACGCAGGCGGTCGATCGAGGCATGGGCCTTGACCGCGAAGCGCGCCACCTCGTCGGCGCCCACTTCGCGTCCTTCGAACTCGGCCACGACCCGGCCGAAGGCGGCGTGCACGATGCAGTCGTAGTCGGCGCCATCGATGCAGACCGGGACCATCGAGGGCGAGACTTCCAGCTCGCCCGGACCGAAGTAGTCGATCAGCAGTTCCAGCGCCGGCGTGGGCAGGGCCAGCGAGGCGTAGGGCGCGTCGAGCGCAAGGTCGAGGCCGAGCAGGGCGGCCGCGTTCGCGCTCCAGCCTTCGAGCAGGCCGGCGTCGCTGAAGAAGAGGAGGGCCCCATGGGGCTGGATCGAACCCGGGATGTGGATCGGCTCGTCGGCGCAGTTCAGCAGGTCGACCTGGCGGCCGTGCTCCATGGGAATCACGGAAGTTTCCTTCAATTCGCCACCACTTCCTTTCGTCAATTCCGGCAAATGCCGGCCGAGCACATTTTACAGGGAATGCCTGCCTGGATACATATTATTGTTGCGTCCAGTCCAGCTCGGTACGCCGTTTCACTCCAGGAGGGCGGGGCGCAGCAGGACGATCAGGGCGCCATGTCCCCCGTCCTTCTTGCCGGCAACGCAGAAGGCGACGACCTCGTTTTTCTGCACCAGCCAGCTGTGCACGATGCCGCGCAGCACCGGCTGGCCCTTGGGCGAGCCGTAGCCGATGCCGTGCACGATGCGTACGCAGCGCACCCCGCGCCGGTTGGCGCGATGGAGGAAGTCGGTGACGGCGTCGCGCGCCTCGTCGCGGTTCATGCCGTGCAGGTCGAGCTCGTCCTGTACCGGCCAGTGGCGCTTGCGCATCTTGCGCACCACGTCCGGGCCGACGCCCGGCTGGGCGTAGCTGAGGGAGGGGTCCTCGTCGAGCAGGCCATCGACGTCGAACAGGTCGGACAGCGACTCGCGCAGCACGGCCGCGGTCTCTTCCTCTTCCGTGAGCGGCTTGCGGTCCTGGAAGGTGCGTTCGGAGGCGACGTAGACCGGGCGGTAGACGTAGCGGTCCGATTCCGGCAGCTTGTGCACGCCTTCCATCGCGCCGCGGAATTCCACGGCGCGTTCCCTGGCGATGCGCTCGCGCTTCTCGCGCTCGGCCTTCTCGATGGCGCGCAGGCGCTCGTCTTCCTTGAGCTTGTCGCGCAAGCCCTTCAGTTCGGAGAAATCTTTCATGCCCGCCATCGTGGCGCCGCTCCTCTTCCTCTTTTATGCCGGCGAGTCTTCCAGCGCTTCGAGGTAGCGCTGCGCGTCGAGCGCGGCCATGCAGCCGGTGCCCGAGCTGGTGATCGCCTGGCGGTAGATATGGTCCTGCACGTCGCCGGCGGCGAACACGCCCGGCACGCTGGTGGCGGTCGCCATGCCTTCGGTGCCCGAGCGGGTCAGGATGTAGCCGTTCTTCATCTCGAGCTGGCCTTCGAAGATGCCGGTATTCGGCTTGTGGCCGATCGCCACGAACAGGCCGTGCACGCTCAGGTCCTTGGTTTCGCCCGTGGCGGTGGACTTGATGCGCAGGCCGGTCACGCCGCCGTTGTCGCCCAGGACTTCGTCCAGCGTGTGGTTCAGTTCCAACACAATCTTGCCTTCGCCGACCTTGTGCATCAGGCGGTCGACCAGGATCGGCTCGGCGCGGAACTTGTCGCGGCGGTGGATCACGGTGACCTTCGAGGCGATGCCGGCCAGGTACAGGGCTTCCTCGACCGCGGTATTGCCGCCGCCGATGACCGCCACTTCCTGGTTACGGTAGAAGAAGCCGTCGCAGGTGGCGCAGGCCGACACGCCCTTGCCCATGAAGGCCTGTTCCGAAGGCAGGCCCAGGTACTGGGCCGAGGCGCCGGTGGCGATGATCAGGGCGTCACAGGTGTATTCGTGCGAATCGCCCACCAGGCGGATCGGCTTTTCGTTCAGGTAGGTCGTGTGGATGTGGTCGAACACGATGTCGGTGTTGAAACGCTCCGCGTGCTGCAGCAGGCGCTGCATCAGTTCCGGACCCTGCACGCCCAGCGGGTCGCCCGGCCAGTTCTCGACGTCGGTCGTGGTCATCAGCTGGCCGCCCTGCTCGACGCCGGTCACCAGCATCGGCTTCAGGTTGGCGCGCGCTGCGTACACGGCGGCGCTGTAGCCGGCAGGACCGGAACCGAGAATCAGGACTTTGGCGTGTTTGGTAGTAGTCATGGGAGCTTTTGAATAAGTGGAATGCGGAGATGAACAAGCGGAAACTGGGGGCGGCCTGCGCCGAATCAAGACCAGGAAAGCAACAGGCGAGCAACACAAGATTATAGTCGATGATGCACCCGAGCATGAATCATGGGCCAGCCCAGCCGTATATGGCTTAGAATGGGCGGATCACCGTTAGCGAACACTTCAGCGTAACGGTCACGGACCTCCAGCGGAACACCCAGCAGAACATGAATGCAGTACCAGCATGAGCAAGAATAGCCAAGCCAGCACCTCAGGATACACCCGCACCGCCCGATCGGCAGGCTCGCGCCAGCCCTTGCCGGGCCGGCTCTCGCGCCTCCTCTCGGAAGCGCGCTGGATCGCCATGGCCGTCGCCTTCCTGTACTTCGTGCTCATCCTCCTGAGCTACAACAAGGGCGACCCGGGCTGGTCGCATGCCAACGCGGTCCCGAAGATCGCCAACCTGGGCGGCAAGGCGGGCGCCTGGCTGTCCGACCTGCTGCTGTTCATCTTCGGCTTTTCCGCCTGGTGGTGGGGCGTGATCTTCCTGCGCGGCGTGCTGCGCGGCTGGCGCCGCCTGACCGGCCGCATCGCCCCGCCCGAGGAACCGCCGCACGCCGGCGAGATGTACGTGCGCTGGACCGGCTTCGCCATCATGTTCGCCGGCAGCCTCGGCCTCGAATACCTGCGCCTGTGGTCCTGGCACCTCGAGCTGCCGCGCGCCGCCGGCGGCGTGCTGGGCCAGCTGATCGGCCACTCGGCCCACGTCGCCTTCGGCTTCACCGGCGCGACCCTGCTGCTCCTGCTGCTGTTCGGCCTGGGCTTCTCGCTGTTCTTCCAGGTGTCCTGGCTGGCCGTGGCCGAGCGCATCGGCGAATCGGTCGAGAACACCATCGGCTGGTTCCGCCTGCGCATGGAAGACCACGAAGACCGCAAGCGCGGCGAGCTGGCCGCCGTCAAGCGCGACGAAGCCGTGGTGCACGAGCGCCAGAAGTTCGCCGAGAAGCATCCGGAGCCGACCCCGATCGTCAAGGCCGAGCCGGTGCTGGAGGCGCCGCGCGCCGAATCCCGTACTGAATCCCGTGCCGAATCCCGTACCGACGCGCGTGCCGAACCGACCATCCTGCCGCCGTCGATGCCGGCCTCGCTCGCCATGACGGCCTCCGGCCCGTCGCCGCAGGCGGCCGCCGCGCCCTCGATCAAGATCGAGCCGCAGATGACCAGCGTGCCGAAGTCCGAGCGCGCCCAGAAGGAAATGCAGACGCCGCTGTTCCACGAACTGGCGAACGAGGGCGGCCTGCCGCCGCTGGCCCTGCTCGACGAGGCCCCGCCGGCACAGGAGGCGGTGGCGGTCGAGACCCTGGAATTCACCAGCCGCCTGATCGAGAAGAAGCTGTCCGACTTCGGCGTCGAAGCCAAGGTCGTGGCCGCCTATCCGGGCCCGGTGGTGACCCGCTACGAGATCGAGCCGGCCACCGGCGTCAAGGGCAGCCAGATCGTCAACCTGGCGCGCGACCTGGCGCGCTCGCTGTCGCTGACCTCGATCCGCGTGGTCGAGACCATCCCGGGCAAGAACTACATGGCGCTCGAACTGCCGAACCCGAAGCGCCAGATCGTGCGCCTGTCGGAGATCGTCGGCTCGAAAGTGTATGGCGACGCCACGTCCAACCTGACCGTCGCGCTGGGCAAGGACATCGCCGGCAAGCCGGTCTGCGCCGACCTGGCCAAGATGCCGCACCTGCTGGTGGCGGGCACCACCGGTTCGGGTAAATCGGTGGGCATCAACGCGACCATCCTGTCGCTGCTCTACAAGTCCGACCCGGCCGACGTCCGGCTGATCCTGATCGACCCGAAGATGCTGGAGATGTCGGTCTACGAGGGCATCCCGCACCTGCTGGCGCCGGTCGTGACCGACATGCGCCAGGCCGGCCACGCGCTGAACTGGGCGGTCAACGAGATGGAGCGCCGCTACAAGCTGATGTCGAAGCTGGGCGTGCGCAACCTGGCCGGCTACAACGGCAAGATCCTGGAAGCGGCCAAGCGCGAGGAGCACATCCCGAACCCGTTCTCGATCACCCCGGATGCGCCGGAACCGCTGGAGAAGCTGCCGACCATCGTCATCATCATCGACGAGCTGGCCGACCTGATGATGGTCGTCGGCAAGAAGGTGGAAGAGCTGATCGCCCGCATCGCCCAGAAGGCGCGCGCGGCCGGCATCCACCTGATCCTGGCGACCCAGCGGCCGTCGGTGGACGTGATCACGGGCCTGATCAAGGCCAACATCCCGACCCGTATCGCCTTCCAGGTCTCGTCCAAGATCGACTCGCGCACGATCCTCGACCAGATGGGCGCCGAGACCCTGCTGGGCATGGGCGACATGCTCTACATGCCGCCGGGGACCGGCCTGCCGATCCGCGTGCACGGCGCCTTCGTCTCGGACGACGAAGTGCATCGAGTTGTAAAACATCTCCAGTCGCTCGGGGAACCGAACTATATTGAAGGCATTCTGGAAGGCGGCACGCTGGAAGAGGGCAATGCCGAGGGCATCCCGGCCGGCGAGGGCGGCGGCGAGTCCGACGCGCTCTACGACCAGGCCGTGGCCGTGGTGCTCAAGCACCGCAAGGCCTCGATCTCGCTGGTCCAGCGCCACCTGCGCATCGGCTACAACCGCGCCGCCCGCCTGATCGAGCAGATGGAACAGAGCGGCCTGGTGTCGCCGATGCAGTCGAACGGCAACCGCGACATCCTGGTGCCCGCCACTACCGCTGAATAACCGCGTCCACCGTAGGGTGGGCGGGTCTCCCGCCCATGCGGTCAACCGTCGGGTGAGGGACCACAACAAGAGGAATAGATAGATGAAATTCACGCCCCAAGTCGTCGCAGCATTCATCGCAACGAGCGCCCTTGCGTTCTCCGGCGCCGCCGAGGCCAGCGCCCTCGACCAGTTCAAATCCTTCGTCGCCGGCACCAAGTCCGCCAAGGGCGACTTCACCCAGCAACAGCTCGGCAAATCGAAATCCGGCAAGGCCGCCCCCGCTTCCTCCGGCACCTTCGTGTTCGCCCGCCCCGGCAAGTTCATCTGGACCTACCAGAAGCCCTACGAACAGCTGCTGCAGGCCGACGGCGAAACGCTCTACATCTACGACAAGGACCTGAACCAGGTCACCACCCGCAAGCTGGGCAACGCCCTGGGTTCCTCGCCGGCCGCCATCCTGTTCGGCAGCAACGACCTGGAAAAGAACTTCACCCTTTCCGAAGCGGGCGAGCGCGACGGCGCCGAATGGCTGACCGCGGTGCCGAAGACCAAGGACACCACCTTCGAGCAGATCGGCATCGGCCTGAAGGGCGGTGTGCCGGTGGCGATGGAGCTGAAGGACCAGTTCGGCCAGGTGTCCCTTTTGAAGTTCACCAGCTTCCAGCGCAACCCGGCGCTGGGCGCCCAGCAGTTCAGGTTCGAGGTGCCGAAGGGCGCCGACGTGGTCAGCCAATAAAAACAGAATAGGGAAGCCTGCTTGAAGCCTTTGTCAGCCCTGGGCGCCGTGCTGGCGCTCGCCGCCGCACCCCTTGCCGCCGCGGCACCGCAACCTCCGTCCTGCGACAAGCCCGAGTGGCCGGCGGAAGCCCGCCGTTATGGACTGGAAGGCACCACGACGCTCAAGTTCAGGATCGACCCGCAAGGCCGCCCGGTCGCGCCCGCGGTGGCGCGCTCGAGCAACTGGGATATCCTCGACCAGGCGTCGATCAAGGCCCTGTCGTCCTGCGTCTTCCCCGCCGAGACGGTGGAGCGGGTGCAGGGCAGGACCGTGCCGCTGCAGTTCGTCTGGAAGCTGGAGGGCAAGGACAAGGCGCCGCCGGCCTTCGCGGAAGGAAGCTGCGCGCCCTCCGAGCGCTTCGCCCGCTTCGTTCCGAACGAATCCGGTGCGACCGGACCGGACGGCGTGCTGGTGCGGCTGCTGGTGCGGCCCGCCGATGGCATTCCCTATGGCGTCAAGGCCGAGGGCGGCGCCGCCGATCCGGCGCTGGCGCAGGCGGCGACTGAGTACGCGCAGAGCTGCCGCTTCGCGACCGACCCCAAGCGGGCCAGGGAGCCGGGCAGCGCGGTCATCGGCCGCGTCGTGCTCAAGTAGCTTCATCCGGCCCGGCTGGCCCGGGCGCCGGCACTCGGGGCAGCCGTTGCGCTGCCCGCACGCCTATCGTTTACACTAGGCGCATGCACAACCATTCGCTTCATTCCCCCTTCACCCTGGCCGTCCCGGGAGCGCGTCATGGATGACCTGTTCAAGACCGAACCCGCCCCACCGCTGGCCGAGGCGCTGCGGCCGCGCACCATCGACGAGGTGATCGGCCAGAGCCACCTGCTCGGCCCCGGCAAGCCGCTGAACCTGGTGTTCAAGTCGGGCAAGCCACACTCGATGATCCTGTGGGGCCCGCCGGGCGTCGGCAAGACCACGCTGGCGCGCCTGACGGCCCATGCCTTCGACTGCGAGTTCATCGCCCTGTCCGCCGTGCTGTCGGGCGTGAAGGACATCCGCGCCGCCGTCGAACAGGCGGAGCAGTACCTGGCGCGCGGCAAGCACACCATCCTGTTCATCGACGAGATCCACCGCTTCAACAAGTCGCAACAGGATGCCTTGCTGCCCTTCGTGGAATCGGGCCTCGTCACCCTGATCGGCGCCACCACCGAGAACCCCTCGTTCGAGGTCAACTCGGCGCTGCTGTCGCGCTCCCAGGTCTACGTGCTGAAAGCCTTGACCGACGAGGAGATGCGCCAGCTCCTGAAGCGCGCCCAGGGGCGGGTGCTGCAGCACCTGAGCTTCGAGGAGCGCGCGGTCGATACCCTGGTCGGCTATGCCGACGGCGACGCGCGCCGCTTCCTGAACCTGCTCGAGCAGACCAAGACCTCGGCCGACACCTCGGGCGTCACCACGATCACCGCCGACTTCGTCGAGAACGCGCTGACCCTGAACGCGCGCCGCTTCGACAAGGGCGGCGACAACTTCTACGACCAGATCTCGGCCCTGCACAAGTCGGTGCGCGGCTCGCATCCGGACGCGGCCCTGTACTGGCTGTGCCGCATGCTCGACGGCGGCGCCGACGCCAAGTACCTGTCGCGCCGCATCGTGCGCATGGCGTGGGAAGACATCGGCCTGGCCGACCCGCGCGCGCTCCAGATCGCCAACGACGCGGCCACCACCTACGAGCGCCTCGGTTCGCCGGAAGGCGAGCTGGCGCTGGGCCAGGCCGTCATTTATCTCGCGATCGCGGCCAAGAGCAATGCCGGCTACAACGCCTTCAACGCGGCCATGGCGTTCGTGAAGAAGGACAAGTCGCGCGAGGTGCCGGTCCACCTGCGCAATGCGCCGACCAGGCTGATGAAGGAGCTCGGCTACGGCCACGCCTACCGCTACGCGCACGACGAGCCGCATGCGTACGCGGCGGGCGAGACCTACCTGCCGGACGGGATGCCGGAGCCGGGCTGGTACCAGCCGGTGCCGCGCGGCGTCGAGTCGAAAGTGGCCGAGAAACTGGCCTTCCTGCGCGGCCTGGACGAGGACGCGCGCGGCGGCGGCAAGGGCGACTGAGCCGTTTTTCTTCCATCTGCATGCATCGCGCGCGGTTCGCGCCGCTTTTTCGCGGCCGGTCCGCGCTTTGCGCATTCTGCTCCCTGTTTTTCGCGCTTCATCGCAAGTCGATGGCGACGGACGAGGGCGATCGGTAAAGTTCAACCATACCGAATCACCTTCAACCCCCAAGGAGCACACCATGAACATCCGCAAAAACTTCGAAGCCATCTTCCTGGGCGCCGCCGCACTGGGCCTGGTCGCCAGCTACGCCACCGCCGCTTCGCGTCCGGTCGAGATGGCAAACGTCCCACAGAAGGAATCCGCCGTCCTGATCGATTCGACCGTGCACGTGGTCGTGGTCAAGGCGCCGCGCCTGAGCGTCGCCGAGAAAGCCGGCCTGAAGTGATCGAGCGGCAGCAGGCAGGAGAGTAGCAAGGCAGGAAGGTAATACAGGGCTGCGAGCGGCCCGGCAGCGGAAGACCGTCAGGTAGCGGATCGTACGAAAACGGTTGCCGAATCTCGCAAGGAATGCCGGTCGGCTTGGTACAATTGTGATTTCGACATAACCCGAAGTCCAACCCGACATGATTGACATCCAACTTCTCCGCAAAGACATCGACACCGTCGCCGCGCGCCTGGCGACCCGCAAGTTCCAGCTCGACGTGGCTGCCTTCAACGCCCTCGAAGCGGAACGCAAAGCGATCCAGACGCGCACCGAGGAACTGCAGGGCAAGCGCAACGCGCTGTCCAAGCAGATCGGCATGATGAAGGGCAAGGGCGAGGACACCACGGCCGTGATGGCGGAAGTGGCCGGCCTGG
This sequence comes from Massilia sp., assembly GCA_032115075.1. Classification (GTDB taxonomy): domain Bacteria; phylum Pseudomonadota; class Gammaproteobacteria; order Burkholderiales; family Burkholderiaceae_D; genus Telluria. The sequence goes on along the minus strand of DAMCRY010000042.1, from coordinate 2,013 downwards.
GCGACGAGCTGAAGGCCAACGAAGCGGCGCTGGCCAAGGTGCAGGACAATATGGCGCGCTTCATCGAAGCGGTGCCGAACCTGCCGCACGAAAGCACCCCGCAGGGCACGGACGAATCGGGCAACGTCGAGGTCCGCAAGGTCGGCACGCCGCCGACCTTCGACTTCGAGGTCAAGGACCACGTCGACATCGGCGAACGGCTGGGCCTGGACTTCGATACCGCGACCAAGCTCACCGGTTCGCGCTTCTCGATGATGAAGGGCGGCATGGCGCGCCTGCACCGCGCGCTGGCGCAGTACATGCTCGACACCCATACCGGCAAGCACGGCTACACCGAGTGCTACACCCCCTACATGGTCAACGCCGATTCGCTGCGCGGCACCGGCCAGCTGCCGAAGTTCGAAGCCGACCTGTTCTCGGTGAAGAAGGGCGGCGCGGAAGGCGAGGGCGAGCACTTCTACCTGATCCCGACCTCGGAAGTCTCGCTGACCAACGTGGTGCGCGACGAGATCGTGGCGCTGGACGAACTGCCGATCAAGATGACCGCCCACACGCCATGCTTCCGCTCGGAAGCCGGCAGCTACGGCCGCGACACCCGCGGCATGATCCGCCAGCACCAGTTCGACAAGGTCGAGCTGGTGCAGGTGGTGCATCCGGAGCAGTCGTATGCGGCGCTGGAAGAGATGGTCGGCCAGGCCGAGTTCATCCTGACCTCGCTGGGCCTGCCGTACCGCGTCATGCAGCTGTGCACCGGCGACATGGGCTTCTCGGCCGCCAAGACCTACGACCTCGAAGTCTGGCTGCCGGCGCAGAACACCTACCGCGAGATCTCCTCGCTGTCGAACTGCGAAGCCTTTCAGGCGCGCCGCATGCAGGCCCGTTTCCGCAACGCCGCCGGCAAGCCGGAACTGCTGCACACCCTGAACGGCTCCGGCCTGGCGGTCGGCCGTACCCTGGTGGCGGTGCTGGAGAACTACCAGCAGGCCGATGGCTCGGTCGTGATCCCGGAAGTGCTGCGTCCGTACATGGGCGGCCTGGAGCGCCTGGCTGCGGCCTGACGCGAGGTTTTTGCGCGCAGGAAGAATTTGCTCTTCCGTTTTTGCAAGAGCATCGCTATAATGCGTGTCTCTTGCAGCGACCGCGCCGCACCGAATTAGGAGAGGTGGCAGAGTGGTCGAATGTACCTGACTCGAAATCAGGCGTACGGGTGACCGTACCGTGGGTTCGAATCCCACCCTCTCCGCCAGTAGTAATAAAAAAGGCTCCCACCGGGAGCCTTTTTTATTGCGCATGCGGAAGGAGGGAGCCACCAATGTGGCTCCCGTGTGTCGCCAAGGCGGCAGATTCGAAGCCTGGCGCGTACTCGCGCCAGGGCGGCTCGCAGCACGTGGGCGAATCCCACCCGCGAACGGGGATAGGGCGCCTCGACGGCGCCCTGTCCGCTTTCAGTGCTGCCTGCGCCGGCCCCTATATGCGCTGCAGCCCGGATCCTGCAATTCCAGTGAAATATCCTTTCATCTTAGTGCTCTGAATGAAATTTCCTTTCCCTCAGTGCCCGGAGCCGCCACAACACATCTTGCCCTTCCACAAACCAAAAACACCCGCTATAATGCGGCCTCGCTTACGCGACCACGCAGCACCGATTCAGGAGAGGTGGCAGAGTGGTCGAATGTACCTGACTCGAAATCAGGCGTACGGGTGACCGTACCGTGGGTTCGAATCCCACCCTCTCCGCCAGTAGTAATAAAAAAGGCTCCCACCGGGAGCCTTTTTTATTGCGCATGCGGAAGGAGGGAGCCACCAATGTGGCTCCCGTGTGTCGCCAAGGCGGCAGATTCGAAGCCTGGCGCGTACTCGCGCCAGGGCGGCCCGCGGCATGTGGGCGAATCCCACCCTCTCCGCCAGTAGTAATGAAAAGGGTCCCACCGGGAGCCTTTTTCATTGGCGCTGTCATCATCCGCTATGGATGGCCCTGATTGCAATGCGCAGTAATTGTTCGGCAGAAGTGATCCG
>DAMCRY010000041.1:0-15956 GCA_032115075.1 Massilia sp. | reverse complement strand
TGCCGCGTCCGGAGTGCCGACCACCGCGCGCCGGGGGCGGTGGCGGCGGCAGGCTTCGGCCAGTTCCTCGACGCGGCCGTGCGCGGTCAGCGCGTAGACACTGTACTGGTCGGGATGGCGGGCGAGCACGTCGAGGGTCGAGGCGCCGATCGAGCCGGTGGCGCCCAGGATGGTGATGCGCTGCATTGTGGTATTCCTTTGTTTGATACGGGGGTAGCGCTAGAGCCAGGCGCCGATCAGGGCCGCCAGCGGCAGTACCGGGACGAGCGCGTCGACGCGGTCCAGCACTCCGCCGTGGCCGGGCAACAGGTTGCTGCTGTCCTTGAAGCCGGCGCGGCGCTTGAGCTGGGATTCGAACAGGTCGCCCACCACGCTGGCCGCGACGACGAGGATGAGGACGGCGTACAGCGCAGCCCAGCCGAGGCTGGCCTGCACGCGCGCCGCGAAGGTGTCGGCCAGGGCATCGGGCCACAGCACGATGCTCAGGGTCGCCAGCACCAGCACGGCGATGCAGCCGCCGATCGCGCCTTCCCAGGATTTGCCCGGCGAGATCGAGGGCGCCAGCTTGCGCTTGCCGAAGGCCTTGCCCGAGAAGTAGGCGAAGATGTCGGCGGCCCAGACGATGGCCATCACCGACAGCAGGTACAGCGGCGAGTGCGAGAACAGGGTCACGATGGCCGCGAAGCAGCCGACCACGGCGATCGCGTAGACCAGGCTGAGGAAGGTGTTGCCGGTGCTGTTCAGCGGCGGCAGGCCCAGCTTGAGCGACGGGGCGAAGCGCAGGACCCAGACCAGCACGCTGATCGCGAACCAGAAGGTCGGGTCGCCGCCGGGGGCGACGAAGAAGGCGTAGACGAAGGCCAGGGTCCAGAAGCCGGCGATCAGGGTGGCGCGGTTGGTGCCCGGGTTGAACAGGCGGAAGCACTCCCAGATCGCGGCGCCGAAGAACACGGAAGCCACGACCGCGAACGCCATGTAGTGATTGAAATACAGGACCGGCAGCAACACTGCCAGCAGGACGAGCGCGGTAATGATCCGGGTTTTCAGCATCTTCGGTCGGAGTCTTGTTATTGGGACTTCTGGGCGACCTGGTCGCCGGTCCGGCCGAAACGGCGTTCGCGGTCCTGGTAGGAGGCGATCGCTTCGTCGAGCGAGGCCTTGGAGAAGTCCGGCCAGAAGGTCTTGGTGAAGTACAGCTCGGAATACGCCAGCTGCCACAGCAGGAAGTTCGAGATGCGCTCTTCCCCTCCGGTGCGGATGAACAGGTCGGGTTCCGGCGCATAGGCCATCGCCAGGTGCGGGGCCAGCATCTCTTCGGTGAACTCGGTCACGCCGGGATTGGCCGCCACCATCTTGCCCGTTGCCTGCATGATATCCCAGCGGCCGCCGTAGTTGGCGCACACGCTGACCGTCAGGCGGCTGTTGTTGGCGGTGCGGCGCTCGGCGGCCCCGATCATTTCCTGCAGCTTGGGGTCGAAGCGGCTCAGGTCGCCGACCACCTTCAGGCGGATGTTATTCGCGTGCATCTTCGACACTTCGCGCTCGAGCGCGGTGACGAACAGCTTCATGAGCAGCGAGACTTCCTCGGCCGGACGGCGCCAGTTCTCCGAGGAAAAGGCGAACAGCGTCAGGTATTCCACGCCGCGCTCGACGCAGTGCTCGACGACGCCGCGTACTGCTTCCACGCCCTTGACGTGGCCGGCCACGCGCGGCAGCAGGCGTTTGGTCGCCCAGCGGCCGTTGCCGTCCATGATGATGGCGATGTGACGCGGGACGGCGAGCGTTTCAGGGATGGCAGTGGTCGAACTTTTGAACATCGTTGCTTCCAGCGAGGCTGGCGGCGCCGGCCCCGGCGGGGCGGCCGCGACAGCCGTTCTTAAAGGGAATCGGACCGGCCGCGGCGATGCCGGGGCCGGTCCGCATGGACATCACCCGCCTCAGACGGTCATGATGTCCTTTTCTTTCTCGGCCAGCAGCTTGTCGATCTCGGCGACGAACTTGTCGGTCAGCTTCTGGATCTCGTCGTTCGAACGGCGCTCCTCGTCTTCCGAGGCGGTCTTGTCCTTGACCATCTTCTTGGCCGCTTCGTTGGCGTCGCGGCGGATGTTGCGCACGGCGATCTTGGCGTCCTCGCCTTCCGACTTGGTCAGCTTGACCATTTCCTTGCGGCGCTCTTCGGTCAGCGGCGGGGTCGGGACACGGATGGTGTCGCCCTGCGCCGACGGGTTCAGGCCCAGGTCGGAGTCGCGGATCGCCTTCTCGATGGTGCTCGCCATCTTCTTCTCGAACGGGGCCACGCCGATGGTGCGGGCGTCGATCAGGGTCAGGTTGGCGACCTGCGACAGCGGGACCGGCGAGCCGTAGTATTCGACCATCACGGAGTCGAGGATGCCGGCGTGGGCGCGGCCGGTACGAACCTTCGCGAGGTTGGCCCTCAGGGTCTCGATGGACTTCGCCATGCGGTCCTGGGCGTTCTTTTTCACATCAGCTAAGGACATGCTGCTCTCCTGTTCTTCTTGGTTCAGACAAATTCAAATGGTAATGGATCCGGGGGCGCGGATCAGACGTGCACCAGTGTACCCTCGTCTTCGCCCATGATCACGGCTTTCATGGCGCCGGGCTTGACGATGGAGAACACCTTGATCGGCAGGCGCTGGTCGCGGCACAGCGCGAAGGCGGTGGCGTCCATCACCTGCAGGTTCTTGGCGATGGCTTCGTCGAAGGAAATCGACTCGTAGCGGGTCGCGTTCGGATCCTTCTTCGGGTCGGCGGTGTAGACGCCGTCGACCTTGGTCGCCTTCAGGACGATTTCGGCCGAGATCTCGGCGCCGCGCAGGGCGGCGGCGGTGTCGGTGGTGAAGAAGGGGTTGCCGGTGCCGGCGGCGAACACGACGACCTTGCCCTCTTCCAGGTACTGCAGGGCTTTCGGGCGCACGTAGGGTTCGACCACCTGCTCGATGCCGATCGCCGACATCACGCGCGCGGTGATACCCACGTGGCGCATCGCGTCGGCCAGGGCCAGGGCGTTCATGACGGTGGCGAGCATGCCCATGTAGTCGGCGGTGGCGCGGTCCATGCCCTGGGCGCCCGGGGCCACGCCGCGGAAGATGTTGCCGCCGCCGATCACGACCGCCACCTGCACACCCAGCTTCGCCACTTCCGCCACGTCGGCCACCATGCGCTCGATGGTCGCGCGGTTGATGCCGAACTGGTCGTCACCCATCAGCGCTTCGCCAGACAGTTTGAGAAGGACTCGTTGGTAGGCTGGTTTTGTCATGATGAAGCGGCTCCTATGTTTGTGTTTCGAATTCGGGTCTGACCGCGGTTTATGGCGGTCTCATCTGCAAGTCCAGATGGTGCGCGGGTGGTGCGGGTGCACGCTCGTGGCGCGGGTCCGCTAGGTAAATTGGGCTCCCGCCTTCGCGGGAGCGACGTACTGGGGGTGCAGGCCAATCGCATCAGCGTCTCCGGCCTGCGCACTCTGAAACGTCATTCCCGCCACTGGCGGAAATGACTCCCCGCGCAGGCGGGGATCCAATTTCAACTGCATGCGCACCTACTGACGCACGCGGCACCACCCTACAAAAACGGGCCTTACGGCCCGCTTTCGAATTACTGCTTGTTGGCAGCCATCTGGGCTGCGACTTCTGCTGCGAAGTCGTCCACCTTCTTCTCGATGCCTTCGCCGACGACGTACATCGTGAATGCCTTCACGGTGGCGCCGGCGGCCTTCAGCATCTGCTCGATCGACTGCTTGTCGTTCTTCACGAACGCCTGGTTCAGCAGCGACACTTCCTTCAGGTACTTCTGCACCGAACCGTCGATACGCTTGGCGACGATCTCGGCCGACTGCGGCTGCTTGCCTTCGGCGACGGCCTTGTCGGCGTCTTCCTGGGCCTTCAGCTGGGCAACCGAACGCTCTTTCTCGATCAGTTCAGCAGGCACTTGCTCTGCCGACAGGGCGACCGGCTTCATGGCGGCGATGTGCATCGCCACGTCCTTGCCGACCTGCTCGTCCGCGCCTTCGAAGTCGACCATCACGCCGATACGGGCGCCGTGCAGGTACGATGCCAGCTTGCCGGTGGTTTCGAAACGCTGGAAGCGGCGCACGGTCATATTCTCGCCGATTTTACCGATCAGTGCCGTACGCACGTCGTCGAAGGTCTTGCCGTCGTGCGGCAGGGCTGCCAGGGCGGCGACGTCGGCCGGGTTGTTCTCGGCGACCAGGCGGGCTGCCAGGTTGGCCATGGCCAGGAAGTCGTCGTTCTTGGCGACGAAGTCGGTTTCGCTGTTGATTTCGACCAGCGCGCCGACGTTGCCGGCGATGTAAGCCGCGACCACGCCTTCAGCGGTGATGCGCGATGCCGCCTTCGATGCCTTGCCGCCCAGCTTGACGCGCAGGATCTCTTCGGCACGCGCCATGTCGCCTTCGGCCTCGGTCAGTGCTTTTTTGCATTCCATCATCGGCGCGTCGGTCTTCGCGCGCAGTTCACCCACCATCGCTGCGGTAATAGCTGCCATGTGATTTCTCCCAAATGTTGATTAGCGAGTGCGGATGTTCCACGAACACCCGCACGATAATTTATTGCTAAGCGTGATGCTTAAAAAAAGGGGCGCTCGTGCTATGGCTCGGCGCCCCTTCCAGACTCGGGCAGGTTGTCCCTGCCCGCATCTTACATTCCTTATGCCTGCTCGGAAACTTCGACGAAGTCGTCGCCGGCGGCCTTGACCATCTCAACGACTTCGTTGGTGGCGTTGGCGCGGCCTTCCAGGATCGCATCGGCGACGCCGCGTGCGTACAGGGTGATCGCCTTCGACGAGTCGTCGTTGCCCGGGATCACGTGGGTGACGCCTTCCGGCGAGTGGTTGGTATCGACCACGCCGATGACCGGGATGCCCAGCTTGCCGGCTTCGGTGATGGCGCCCTTGTGGTAGCCGACGTCGACGACGAAGATCGCGTCAGGGATGCCACCCAGGTCCTTGATGCCGCCGATCGACTTCTGCAGCTTTTCCATTTCGCGCGAGAACATCAGCGCTTCTTTCTTCGACAGCTTCTCGACTTCGCCCGACTCGACCAGGGCTTCCATGTCCTTCAGGCGCTTGATCGAGGTCTTGATGGTCTTGAAGTTGGTCAGCATGCCGCCCAGCCAGCGCTGGTCGACGTACGGCACGCCTGCGCGCTGCGCTTCGGCGGCGATGATGTCGCGGGCCTGGCGCTTGGTGCCGACCATCAGGATGGTGCCGCGGTTGGCCGAGATCTGCTTGATGGTCTTCATCGCATCCTGGTACATCGCCATGGTCTTTTCCAGGTTGATGATGTGGATCTTGTTGCGATGACCGAAGATGAACGGTGCCATTTTCGGGTTCCAGAAACGGGTCTGGTGGCCGAAGTGGATACCGGCTTCCAGCATTTCGCGCATAGTAACGGACATGTAATTCTCCAGGGTTGGGTCTTGAACGCAGCCAGTCACCTGATCAGGCACCCTTTGGCGGCCGCGTTCGCGATTTCATTAAAAAAGACGTTTTTTACAACGTTGCCCGATGCGAATACGAGCAACCCGAGATTCTAGCGGGATTCGGTCCGTATTTCAAGTTGCATGTGCGGATGGCGCGGAACCCGGGCCGGAGGCCGCCCGCCCAAGGAAAAGCCGGCATCCCTTATAATGGCGCAATATCGCCCGGCCACCGGGCCAACCGTTATAGCAGGACAAAAATTCCATGGCATCCATCCCCAAGACCCCGGACGAAATCGAAGGCATGCGCGTCGCCTGCCGGCTCGGCTCGGAAGTGCTCGACTACATCACGCCCTTCGTCAAGCCCGGCATCACCACGGGCGAACTCGACCAGCTGGCCAAGGACTACATGATCAACGTGCAGGGCACCCGCCCGGCCACGCTGAACTACGCGCCGCCCGGCTACCCGCCCTTCCCGGGCTCGATCTGCACCTCGCTCAACGACGTCATCTGCCACGGCATCCCGGGCGAGCGCGTCCTCAAGAGCGGCGACGCGCTGAACATCGACATCACCCCGATCACGGCGGACGGTTTCCACGGCGACAACAGCCGCATGTTCCTGGTCGGCGAACCGTCGATCATGGCGAAACGCCTGTCCGAGATCACCTTCGAATGCATGTGGCTGGGCATCGCCAGGGTCAAGCCGGGCAACCGCCTGGGCGACATCGGCCACGCCATCCAGCAGCACGCCGAGAAGAACGGCTACAGCGTGGTGCGCGAGTTCTGCGGCCACGGCGTCGGCCGCGTGTTCCACGAGGAGCCGCAGGTGCTGCACTACGGCCGTCCGGGCACCGGCGAAGAGCTGGTCCCGGGCATGATCTTCACCATCGAGCCGATGATCAATGCCGGCCGCCGCGACATCAAGGAGATGCCGGACGGCTGGACCATCAAGACCAAGGACCGCAGCCTGTCGGCCCAGTGGGAGCACACCGTGCTGGTCACCGAGACCGGCGTCGAGGTGCTGACGATGTCGGCCGGCAGCCCGCCGCCGCCCGCCATCGTGCTGCCGCTCCTGCCGCAATACGCGCCTGCCGAGGCCTGAGGACGCGACCATGGGCCAGGCGGCGCTCCTCGACAGCTCGCGCACCGAACTGCGCCAACGCTTGAAAGCCGAACTGAAGGCCGAGCGCCAGGCCCTGATCGACGCCTTCCGCCAGGACGGCAAGCCCGAGAAGCTGCTGCGCGGCCTGCGCACCTGCGTCGACGGCGTCTTGAGCCGCGCCTGGGAGGCGGCCGGCCTGCCCGCCAATACCGCCCTGGTGGGCGTGGGCGGCTACGGACGCGGCGAGCTCTTCCCCTACTCCGACGTCGACCTCCTGATCCTGCTCGGCCAGCCGGCCGACGCCATCACCCAGGCCAGGCTGGAAGCGCTGGTCCAGCTGTTCTGGGACCTGGGCCTGGAGATCGGCCACAGCATCCGCACCGTGGACGAGTGCCTGGTCGAATCTGGCGCCGACATCACGGTGCAGACCAGCCTGCTGGAAGCGCGGCTGGTGACCGGCGACGAGGCGCTGTTCGAGGAACTGCGGCGCCGCCACCGCGCGGCCCTCGATCCGCAGGCCTTCTTCCAGGCCAAGACGGCCGAGATGCGCCTGCGCCACGCCAAGTACGAATACACGGCCTTCGCGCTCGAACCCAACGTCAAGGAAAGCCCGGGCGCCCTGCGCGACCTGCAGGTGATCATGTGGGTGGCGAAGGCCGCCGGCCTGGCCGAATCGTGGAGCCAGATGGCGCGCGCCAAGCTGATCACCCGTGCCGAGGCGCGCCAGCTGATGGAGAAGGAATACGCCTTCAAGGACATCCGCGTGCGCCTGCACCTGCAGACCAGGCGCCGCGAAGACCGCCTGGTGTTCGACGTCCAGACCCCGATCGCCCAGACCTTCGGGCTGGAGAACGCCGACGGGCGCCGCGCCAGCGAATTCCTGATGCAGCGCTACTACTGGGCGGCCAAGGTGGTGACGCAGATGAACACCATCATGCTGCAGAACATCGAGGCCCAGCTGTTCCCGCGCCAGGCCGCGAAGGCGCCCATCGGCGGCGACTTCAACGCGCACTTCAACGAAGTCAACGGCTTCATCGACATCGCCGCCGGCGACACCTTCGAGCGCTACCCGTCGACCGTGCTGGGCGTGTTCGTGGCCATGACCGAGCGCCCCGACATCAAGGGAATGACGGCGCGCACCATCCGCGCCCTGTGGCACGCGCGGAACGTGATCGACGCCGATTTCCGCGCCAACCCGGCCAACAAGGCCCTGTTCCTGCGCATCCTGAAGGCCCCGGTCGGCCTGCTGCACGCGCTGCGCCGCATGAACGACATGGGCGTGCTGGGCCGCTACCTGCCGGCCTTCCGCAGCATCATCGGCCAGATGCAGCACGACCTGTTCCACGTCTATACGGTGGACCAGCACATCATGATGGTGGTGCGCAACCTGCGCCGCTTCACGATGCCGGAACACGCCCACGAATACCCGTTCTGCAGCCAGCTGATCGCCGACTTCCGCGACCGCTGGCTGCTCTACGTCGCCGCCCTGTTCCACGACATCGCCAAGGGCCGCGGCGGCGACCATTCCGAGCTAGGCATGCAGGACGCGGCCGACTTCTGCCGCGGCCACGGCCTCTCGGAGGAAGACACCGAGCTGGTGGTGTTCCTGGTGCAGCAGCACCTGACCATGTCGACCGTGGCGCAGAAGCAGGACCTGTCCGACCCTGACGTGATCGCGGCCTTCGCCGGCGTCGTCCGGGACGAGCGCCACCTGACCGCGCTCTACCTGCTGACGGTGGCCGACATCCGCGGCACCAGCCCGAAGGTGTGGAACGCCTGGAAGGCCAAGCTGCTCGAAGACCTGTACAAGGTGACCCTGCGCGTGCTGGGCGGCGAGCCGCACAGCGCCGACCGCGAGCTGCGCGCGCGCCAGAAGGAAGCCCTGGCCACGCTGCGCCTGTACGGACTGGCCGCCGACGCCCACGAGGCGCTCTGGCGCCAGCTCGACGTCGCCTACTTCCTGCGCCACGACGCCTCCGACATCGCCTGGCAGACCCGCGCCCTGCACGAGAAGGTCGACAGCGCAAGGCCGGTGGTGAAGGCGCGCCTGGCGCCGATCGGCGAAGGGTTGCAGGTGGCGGTTTACGTGAAGGACCAGCCGGACCTGTTCGCGCGCATCTGCAGCTACTTCGACCGCAAGAACTTCAGCATCCTCGACGCCAAGATCCACACCACGCGCCACGGCTACGCGCTCGACAGCTTCCTCGTCACCGAGGACAGCTTCGCGGGCAGCTACCGCGACATCATCAGCCTGATCGAGCACGAGCTGTGCGCCCAGCTGGCCTCGCCGGAACCGCTGCCGCCGCCCACCCGCGGACGCCTGTCGCGGCTGTCGCGCACCTTCCCGATCCAGCCCACGGTGGAACTGCGCCCGGACGAGCGCGGCCAGTTCCACGTGCTGTCGGTGGCGGCCAACGACCGCCCCGGCCTGCTGTACGCGATCGCCAACGTGCTGACCCGCTACCGCATCAACCTGCACACCGCCAAGATCATGACCCTGGGCGAGCGCGTCGAGGACGTGTTCCTGATCGACGGCGCCGCCCTGAACAATCCGCGCGTGCAGGTGCAGCTCGAGACCGAGCTGCTGGATGCCCTCAAGATTTGACGCCCACGACTCAACCCCTCCCTTTTTTCCAGAATTACCGATGACCGAACCTGTCCGCCTCTCCAAACGTATGTCCGAACTCGGCCTGTCCTCGCGCCGCGAAGCCGATGACTGGATCGCCAAAGGCTGGGTGCGGGTGGACGGCAAGGTGGTGTCGGAACTGGGCAGCAAGGTGCTGCCGCACCAGAAGATCACCGTCGAGCGCCAGGCCGCGGCCGAGCAGTCCAAGCGCGTCACGGTCCTGGTCAACAAGCCGGTCGGCTACGTCAGCGGCCAGGCCGAGGACGGCTACAAGCCGGCCGTCACCCTGATCAAGCCCGAGAACCGCTGGGCCGACGACCCGTCGCCCGAACAGTTCCACCCGACCCAGCTGCGCAGCCTGGTACCGGCCGGGCGCCTCGACATCGACTCGGTGGGCCTGCTGGTGCTGACCCAGGACGGCCGCATCGCCAAGCAGCTGATCGGCGAGCACACCGACATCGAAAAGGAATACCTGGTGCGGGTGCAGTACACGAAGCCGGGCAAGCTGCCGGACGCCGACCTGAGGAAGCTGAACCACGGCCTGTGGATGGACGGCAAGCCCCTGCTGCCGGCCAAGGTGCGCTGGCAGAACGAGGACCAGCTCAGCTTCACCCTGAGGGAAGGCCGCAAGCGCCAGATCCGGCGCATGTGCGATATGGTGGGGCTGAAGGTGATCGGGCTGAAGCGGGTGCGGATCGGGAAGGTGAAGCTCGGCGACCTGCCGCCGGGCCAGTGGCGTTACCTGCGGCCCGACGAGGCGTTCTGACGCCGCCGCGGGCCGTCGCGTCGATCGCCGGCGCCGCGCCGGCTCACGCGAGATTCAGCGCGAACAGCGGTTTGCCGAACTTGTCTTCCACACACAAGGTATCGTCGACAAGCTTGATCTCCTTGAACCGGTGCGCGGAGACCAGCTCGTCCGGCAGCGTCCTCAGAATCTCCCGGGAAAACAAGGGCTGCCCATCGCGTTCGACTTCCAGGACCAGGCGGAAGCAGGACAGGTCGAGCTCGCACAGCAATCTGCACCTGAGCCCAGCCTGTCGGAACGTCTTCGCCGAGTGCACCCAGGTGTTGCGATAGCCGAGGGCCCTGAATGCATCGATCGCTTCGCCGAAAAGTTCGGCGGGCAGCGGCTCGTCTCTCGCGCATTTGGCCAGGCCCGCCTGGAGCAGGCCGATAAAGTACTCCGGGAGATCGTCCTCCGGCGTGTTTTCATACTCCGCCAGGTCGAACGGCACCTCTGCCACCAGGACCCGTGACGAATTCTTGAAGCTCGACTCGGACGCGCCACGCTTGCAGACCACGCAAATCCTGTTGAAGCCGTCGGCCTGCACCTTCCGGGCAGCCACGTACCTCTGCACGTAATGGCAAAGAAAGCGCGTCTGGTTGCGAAAAGCAAGCGCCGAATCCGTCGTTTCTCCAAAGTCCGGGACGAGGAAAATGCTGGTCAATCGCATGGAGAGACGCGGCCCTTACACTGCCGCGGCGTCGACGCCTGGCGGCGGCGCCCGGTCCACGCCATTCGACGCGGGCTGGGAGCCGGCTGCCGCTCCCGTCGGGCGGTCCGCGGCCCCGCCGGTCACGACCAGCGTCCGCGTTTCCGGCTGAACCGATACCTTTTGCTGCACGACCTGCACTGCGACGGCGCGCCCATCGGTCACGGGCCTGGGGTGACGGAAGTTGAACATATATCCTTACTGTAAAGTATCGAGTTGAGGCGAATCCGGGCGTACGGCAGCAGCATAGCAGCTAGCCGGGGCCGAAAAAGCGCAGACTGTCACGAAGGTCCGGATGCGCCCGTCGCCGACGTTCGCGCGGATGTCCGAACCCGGCGCCGCAGGGTCGAGGTTCCCGGCTAGACCACGGCGGCACTGAAGGGCTCGGGCCGCCGCGCGAGCAGCCGGGACAGCCGCTGGAGGCCCGCTTGCAAGCGCCCACGATCCTTGATGCTGCCCAGGGAGATCCGGATCGCATTCACGGAACCGCCGTCGCTTGCGAATGCCTCGGCCGGCGTGACCGCGATGCCCTCGCCGCCGGCCGCGCGCGCCAGCTGGGACGAATTCCAATACGCGGGCAGCTCCAGCCATACGTGCAGCCCGTCTCCGGCCCCACTGTAGCGCCCGGCGAGAATGTCGCGCGCCATCCGGTGGCGCAGGCGCGCCTCCTCGCGCACGCCTGCCAGCAGTTTGTCGGCCGAACCGTCGAGGATCCACTGTGTGGCCAGCGCCGCGCTCAAGGGGGCGACCATCAGCGCGAACGATCTCAGCGCGACTAGGAAACGTTCCCTTTCCTGCGGATCGCGTATCAGCACGAAGGCGACACGCAAGCCGGGCGTCAGGCATTTCGACAGGGTCGAGATGTAATGGACCTGCCCCGGGGCGAACGTCGCGATGGGCGGCGGCGGGGCGTCGGCCAGGAGCCAGTACGGATCGTCCTCGACGATGCGCACATTGCAGCGCATTGCGATGGCGGCAAGTTCCTTCCGGCGGCGCTCCGGCATGGTGACCGCGGTCGGGTTCTGTAACGTCGGATTCAGGTAGACCAGCGCGGGCCTGTGCGCGCGGCAGGCTTGCTCGAGCATCCCGGGCACCATCCCGTGCCTGTCGGTTCCCACCGCGACGACGCGCCGGCCGAAGCGGCTCGCGGCGGCACGCAGGCCGGGATAACTCGTCGGCTCGGCCAGGATGACGTCGCCGGGCCCGGTCAGCGCGAGAATCAATGCGGCGATCGCTGCCTGCGCACCCGGACAGACCAGGACCTGTCCGGGATCCAGCGGTCCGAACATCGGTGCGAGCCATCTGGCGCCAGCCTGGCGGTCGGAGTCGCTGCCCCCGCCCAGGTGGTAGGTCATCAGCAATTCGTTATCCGCCCTCATCAGCACCTGGGACAGTCCCTGTTTCAACAGGTCGTCGAAGTCCACGCCATCCGGCGGCGGCGGGGTATTCATGCTCAGGTCGAGCACCGAGGTCAGCTCGACCCTGGGCGCCGCAACATACGTGCCGCGCGCGCCTCGCCCTTCCAGCAGGTTGCGGCGCCTGGCTTCGTCATAGGCGCGGGTGACCGTCGTCAGGTCGACGTCGAGTCGCGCCGCCAGCCGGCGCTGCGGAGGCAGGCGGTCGCCCGGTTTCAGCGCGCCGTCCGCCACCGCCGCCTGCAGGGCATCCGCGATTTGCAGGAAACGCGGCCCGCCATGTACGACCAGACGCGGCAGCCAACCTGGCGGATCGTCGTCTTGCATGGATCTTAACTGGGACATTTTGTCTCAATGTATGGAAATTGCTTTTAAGTAGAATGCCTCAGGACGTGCAACAAGACCATACCTGCATGGCGCGCCGCCGCCGATTCGGATGGCTGAACGAGAACCGCGCCATTGCGGCGGTGTTCCGAGGAAGCGCTCCCCACCTTATATATTGTCAAGTAATAGCCTGGAAATACTCAACATCATGGATTGGTTCCCTATCGCCGCCGGCACGTTCAAGGTTGTCGCCTTATGCATCGGCATGTTCTTCGCCATCAAGTGGCATTACGACCAGGGGAAGAAGGAAAAGGACAAGGAACAGGAGAGGCGCAAGGTGCTGCGCGCGGCCGGCCTGATCGCCGCGCTCTTCGTGGTGTCGCTCCTCGTCCTGGGGCTTCTCACCTACGTCCTTGCCACGAAGCTCGGACTGGATTTGAACTTGCCCTGACGGCAAACCATCGCCGCATGCCGTTCGTCGCGCCGTCAATGGGCCCGGCCGTCGTAGTGGTGCACCGGAACCGCGTCGAGATCGACGTTCTCGACACAGCGCAGGTTGATGGCGGCCATCGCGTTCCCCCCGGGATCGGTCCCCTCCCCGTAAGGATGGATGCCGCAGTTCGGGCAGAACCTGTGCTTGACGACGTGCTTGTTGAAGGTATAGGTGCTGGCGGCCTGCTCCGGCGTCTTCAGGCGCAGCTTGTCGCGCGGGATGAACCACAGCAGCGATCCCTTGCGCCTGCAGATCGAGCAGTTGCACGCCAGCGCACTGTCGATATCCCCTTCCGCCTCGAATGCCACCGCGCCGCAGTGGCAGCTTCCTTCGTAGATCATCCCTGTCTCCTTGCCGGTTGTTAATAAACGGATCGATTCAATACAGCGTCGCGCGCTGGCGTTCCGGCAGCGCGCTGTCGTAAGCCTCGCCGTCCATGCCGCCCTGCGTGAGCGCGGCCAGCATCGCCCCGGGCGTCGGCACGCCCGCGGCATCGTGCTCCTCGCGGTGCCACAGGCGCGAGCGCAGGATCGAGCGCGCGCACTGGAAGAACACCCTGTCGACCGCCACCCGCAGCACGCACTGCGGCGGCTTGCCGTCGACGGCGAACGAGGCCAGGAGCGCCGGATCGGCGTCGATCCGCGCGCGGCCGCGCACCCGCAGCGTTTCGCCCACGCCCGGGATCAGGAAGATCAGGCCCATGTGCGGATCGGCGAGCAGGTTGCGCAGGCTGTCGATGCGGTTGTTGCCGCGCCGCTCGGGCAGCAGCAGGGTGTGTTCGTCCACGATCCGCACCAGCGGACCGGCGTCGCCGCGCGGCGAGACGTCGACGCCGTCCGGGCCGGCAGTGGCCAGCAGCGCGAAGCGCGCCTGGCCGATCCAGCGGGCATAGACGGGGTGGAGGCGATCGGCTTCCTTGGCGAGAGACGGCTGGGCGACCGGCCCGAACAGGGCCTCCAGGGCGGCGATATCGGTGATCAGGTGTTCAGGCATGGGCGGCGGCGACAAAAAGCGAAATCACGGGATCCCGATACGCTACCACAGCCGCCGGTCGTCGCGGCGGTCCTGGCCAATGCGGCGACACGAGGCCGGGCGCCGGGCGACAATGCGCTCCCGGACAAGCAGACGCGAAGAATATGGAAACGGTCTACACCATCGGCCACTCCAACCGGCCGATCGAGGAATTCCTGGACCTGCTGCGCGAGCACGGCGTCGAACGCGTGCTCGACATCAGGACGGTCCCGAAGTCGCGCCACAACCCGCAGTTCGGGCAGGACCAGCTGCCGGCTTCGCTGGCGGCGGCCGGCATCGCTTACGCCTACATCCGCGAACTGGGCGGCCTGCGGCGCGCCCGCAAGGACACGCCCAACGGCGCCTGGCGCAACGCCTCGTTCCGCGGCTACGCCGACCATATGCAGACGCCGGAATTCAACGCGCACGTCGAGGAGGTGGCGCGGCTGGCGCAGGGAGAGCGCTGCGCGCTGATGTGCGCCGAAGCGGTGCCGTGGCGCTGCCACCGTTCGATGGTGGCGGACGCGCTCACGGTGCGCGGCGTGCCGGTCGAGCACATCATCAACCAGGGCCGGGCCAAGCCGCACACGCTGACGCCCTTCGCGCGGGTGGACGGCACCCGCATCCTCTACCCGCCGCCCGAGGTTGCGGACGCCGCGGACGCCACGGACGACCAGGGCGAGGCCGGCCAGGAGGCCGGCTGACGCGGCTCAGCCGCGCCGGCGGTCGGCCAGGAACTGCCGGGCGCGCGGATGCTGCGGGTTGCCGAAGAAGTCTTCCGGCGTGGCGCGCTCGAGGATGCGGCCTTCGCTCATGAAGACGATCCGGTCGGCGACTTCGCGCGCGAAGCCCATCTCGTGGGTCACGCAGACCATGGTCATGCCCCCGTGCGCCAGCGAGCGCATCACCTGCAACACCTCGCCCACCATTTCCGGGTCGAGCGCACTGGTCGGCTCGTCGAACAGCATGATCGGCGGGCGCGATCGCCACGCGCTGCTGCTGGCCGCCCGAGAGCGCGTTCGGGTAGGCGTCGACCTTGTGCGCCAGGCCGACCTGTTCCAGGAGCTGCGCGGCATGTTCGCGCGCTTCCCTGGGCGTGGCGCGCTTCAGGTTGACGGGCGCCAGCGTGCAGTTTTCCAGCACGGTCAGGTGCGGGAACAGGTTGAAGTGCTGGAACACGAAACCGATGCCGGCGCGCAGCGCGTCGACGTCGGTGCCCCTGGCATGGATGTCGCGGCCGTCGATGCGGATGCCGCCGCTGTCGATCTCTTCGAGACGGTTGAGGGTGCGGATCAGGGTCGACTTGCCCGAGCCGGAGGGGCCGCAGACCACCACCACCTCGTTCTTCTCCACCCGTTCGCTGACGTCGACGAGGGCGTGGTATCTGGCCGGCCCGGTGCCGTAGAACTTGTTGACTTTGTCGAGAACGATCATCGTTCGCTTCCTTGGATTACGAGGCCCGCGCCGGGCGGCGCTGCAGGCGCCGTTCGAGCAGGAAGGCCAGGCGGGACAGGCCGAAACAGAGGATGAAATAGGTCAGCGCCAGGATCAGGTAGACCTCGACCGCCTGGGTGAACACCAGCGTGTTGATCTGGGTGGCGATGAAGGACACTTCCGACAGGCCGATGATGTAGCCGAGCGAAGTGGCCTTGACGGTCGAGACCAGCTGGCTGACGATCGAAGGCAGGCCGTTACGCAAGGTCTGCGGCAGCACCACCAGGCGCAGCGCCTGGGGATAGCTCAGGCCCAGCGAGCGGGCGCTCTCCAGCTGCCCCTTCGGCAGCGCGCGGATGCCGCTCGCCACGATCTCGGCCAGGTAGACGCCGTCGAACAGCACCAGCACCATCAGCATGGTGGTGGCCTGCCCGGTCTTCACCCCGGTCACGGCCGGCAGGAAGAAGTAGACCCAGAACACCACCAGCAGCAGCGGCACGGCGCGCACCAGCTGCACCAGGGCGGCCACCGGCCAGCGGATCGCGCGGCGGCTGCTGACGCGCGCCACGCCCAGCAGCAGGCCGAAGGGCATGGCCAGCAGCAGC
>DAMCRY010000040.1:0-16048 GCA_032115075.1 Massilia sp. | reverse complement strand
CGTGCGGGAGCGGGAGCGGGGTCGCTGCGGGGCAGGGCGCGATCCGCGGCAGGCAGGGGCGGATCGGGAGGAAGGGGAATCAGGTCGAACACCCGCTCCTCGCGGGTGTCGTGCGCCGGCGGATGCGTGCTCCGCCAGCTCCAGGCCAGCAGCAGGTGCAGGCCGAGGGTCAGCAGCAGCGGCCATCCCGGCGTGCGGCGCGGAAGCGCCGCGTAGCCCGATGGGATGGCCGGCCGTCGCATCCGGCCCTTAGGACTTCGGCGCCGTCAGGGCTTGCTTGATCGCCACGCAGCGCTGGTCTTCCTGCAGCGTGTCGAGCAGCGCGCGGCGGGTGCCGGCGCTCAGGTCCTTCATGGTGTCCGCGGCCCTGGAGAGGCGCGCCACGCTTTGCGGGGTGCAGCTGGCGGGGATCATCGTGCCCGCATAGGTGCGCATGAAGACCGGACCGGCGGCCTTGTCGATCGCCGGCAGCCTGGCCAGGCGCGCGTCGGCGGTCTGCTCGGCCAGCTTCTTCTGCTCGGCCGGGTACATGCTGCCCATGGCGGTGCGCAGGCGCGAGAACGGCAGCTTGGTCTGCAGGTCTTCGACCTTGGCCAGCCACTCGGTCTTCACCGCCGGATCCGGACGGACCACGGTGGCGGCCAGCGCCGCGCCCTGGCCGGTGTCGGACTTGTCGCGCGCCTGCTCGGCCTCGAGCAGGGCGGCCGCGCCCTGGTAGTTGTAGCGGTTGAGGCGGTTGATGATGGCCCAGCGCTGGTCCTGGCCGATCTTCACGCCTTCGGTGCCCTGGCCCTCGAGCATGCCGGCCAGGCGCGCCAGCGCCTCCGGGCTGCTCGCCAGGCCCATGTACAGGCCGAACCAGCTGCGCTGGAACGCTTCGTTGCCCTTGTTGGCGACCACGCCCTGCCAGGCCATGTCTTCCAGCTTCTTGCCGGTCTGTTTGGACCAGGCATTGTCGATGCCCATGGCGCTGATGTACATCTTCGACGCGCCGATCTTGCCCAGCACGTCGCCCAGCAGGGTGTAGTCCTTCTCCTGCGGAGCGTTGGCCAGCGCCACGTCGATGAATTCGTTCAGCGGCAGCTTGGCGTCGCGCACGCCGTCCCACAGCGCCTGCCACAGCATGGCGCGCAGCAGCGGGTCGTCGACGCCGGCCAGGGTGGTGCGCGCGGTGTCGAAGGAGCGCTTGTCGAGGTTGACCTTCACGAAGCCCCAATCCTGGTAGTTCGGGTAGACCAGGGCCGGGCAGGCGGTGCCGACCATGCCGGGCACCTTGGTGGTGGCGCCGGAATAGGTGACCGGAACGTTCTTGTCGAGCACCAGCTTGCCGTCCACGAGCTTGAAGGCGGCGACCTGCACGCGCTGTTCGCGCAGGGTCGGCAGTTCCTTGCTCGGCGCGGTCTGCTGCAGCGCGAAGGCGCCGATCTTGCCGCCCTTGCAGCTGTAGTTGGCGGTGATGGTGTTCACGCCGGCCTGGTACAGCCAGTCCTGGGTCCACTTGGAGAGATCGCGGCCGGCCGCCTCGCCCAGGCTGCCGATGAAGTCTTCCAGTTTCGCGTTCTGCCAGGAGTATTTCACCAGGTAGTTATGGACGCCCTTGCGGAACACTTCCTCGCCCAGCATGTGGCGCAGCTGCTTCAGCGTCGAGGCGCCCTTCGAGTAGGTGATCGCGTCGATGTTGTCGAAAGCGTTGGCCGAGGACGGTACCGGCACCTCGATCGGGTGGGTCGAGACCTTCTGGTCCTGGACGTAGGCGCCCTGCTTGTCCTGCTGGTAGAAGGCCTGCCAGGCGTCCTTGAACTCGGTCGCTTCGGCGGTGGCCAGGGTCGCCATGAAGGAGGCGAAGCTCTCGTTCAGCCACAGGCCGTTCCACCACTTCATGGTGACCAGGTTGCCGAACCACTGGTGCGCCATCTCGTGCATGATGACTTCGGCCAGGCGCGACTTCTGCGCCGGGGTCATCTCGGACTTGTACAGGAAGCCGCCTTCGGCGAAGGTGATCGCGGCGGCGTTTTCCATGGCGCCGTACAGGAAGTCCGGCACCAGCAGCTGGTCGTACTTCTCGTACTGGTAAGGGATGCCGAAGTAGTTGTCGAAGAACGCCAGGCCGCTCTTGGTGTAGCGGAACCAGTCGGCCGGGGTCACCTGCTTGGCGACCGACTGGCGCGCGAACAGGCGCATCGGGTACTTGCCGCTCTTGTCTTCCCACACCTGGTAGGGGCCGGCGTGCAGCGAGAAGTTGTAGGGGCTGAGCTTCTTGGTCTTCGGGAAGGTCCAGCGCTTGGCGCCCGGGTTGGCGGAACCCGCGTCGGCGATGCCGGTCTCGCGGGTGGTGGTGATCACGTGCCAGTCCGCCGGGGCGTTGACGGTGACGGTGTAGGTGGCCTTCAGGTCGGGCTGGTCGAACACCGGGAACATCTGGTGGGCGGCGGCCGGCTCGAAGTGCGAGTAGGTGTAGACCTTGCCGTCGACCGGGTCGACCATCCGGTGCAGGCCTTCGCCGTTGGTGCTGTGCAGGCGCTCGTAGGCGATGGTGACGGTGTTCCTGCCCTTGACCAGGGTGTCGGCCGGCAGGGTCACGAACCAGTTGTTGTAGGTCGGGGTGACCTGCTTGCCGTTGATGGTGACCGACTTGACGGTGGCCTTGTCGAGGTCGATGGTCAGGGCCGAGTCGGTGTCCTTCAGGTCGAAGGTCGCGGTGGTGGTGCCGGCGAAGGTTTCCTTGCCGGTCAGGGTGAAGTCGAGCACGTAGTCCACGTTCGACACGCGCGCCGAGCGGGCCATGGCATCGGCTTCCGACAGGTAGGCGTTCTCCGCGCGTGCGGGGGCAGGGGCGGCATGGGCGGCGTTGAAAACGAAGGCGGAAGCGATGGCGAGCGCCATCGCGCGGGGTGCGAAGTGTTTCACGTGGTCTCCTGGAGGACAGCGCATTCTCGTGCGCGCTAAAAAAACGATCGCGCAAGAATAGCATGAGAAAGCTGTCATTCACACCACATGCATATCGGTTTGTAGAACGTATGTACGGCGCGGCGCGGGCACGGATAGCAGGAGGAACGGCCAAGAAAAACGGGCCCGTGCGGGCCCGATGCGGCATGCATGCCAGGGTGTGCGATCAGCCCAGGGCTGGGTAATCGATGTAGCCTTCCGCTCCCGGCGCATAGAACAGCTCCGGACGCGGCTGGTTCAGCGGCGCGTTCTGCTGGAAGCGCTTCGGCAGGTCCGGGTTCGCGATGAACCACACGCCGAAGGCGACGGCATCGGCTTCGCCCGAGGCGATCAGCTCCTCGGCGCTTTCGCGGGTCAGCCTTTCGTTGGCGATGTAGACGCCGCCGAATTCCTGCTTCAGGTGAGCGCGCAGGCTGTCGCCGCCGATGGCTTCGCGGGCGCAGATGAAGGCGATGCCGCGCTTGCCGAGTTCGCGCGCCACGTAGCCGAAGGTCTCGCGCGGGTTCGAGTCGCCCATGGTGTGCTGGTCGCCGCGCGGCGCCAGGTGCATGCCGACGCGGTCGGCGCCCCAGACGGCGATGCAGGCGTCGGTCACTTCGAGCATCAGGCGGGCGCGGTTCTCGAGCGAGCCGCCGTACTGGTCGCTGCGCTGGTTGGTCGAGTCCTGCAGGAACTGGTCGAGCAGGTAGCCGTTGGCGCCATGGATCTCGACGCCGTCGAAGCCGGCCAGTTTCGCGTTCTCGGCGCCCTTGCGGTAGGCGGCGACGATGGCCGGGATTTCCTCGGTGGCGAGGGCGCGCGGGGTGACGTGGTCGCGCTTCGGACGCAGCAGGCTGACGTGGCCGCCGGCCGGGATGGCGGACGGCGCCACCGGCAGCTGGCCGTCGAGGAAGTGCGGGTCCGAGATGCGGCCGACGTGCCACAGTTGCAGCACGATGCGTCCGCCGGCCTGGTGCACGGCGTCGGTGACGATCTTCCAGCCTTCGACCTGTTCGTCCGACCAGATGCCCGGGGTGTCGGCATAGCCCACGCCCATCGGGGTCACGGCCGTGGCTTCCGACAGGATCAGGCCGGCGCTGGCGCGCTGCACATAGTATTCGGCCATCATGGCGTTCGGCACGCGGCCGCCGCCGACGGCGCGCGAGCGGGTCAGCGGCGCCATGATGATGCGGTTCGGCAGTTCCAGTGCGCCTACCTTGATCGGGTCAAACATCGTTGCCATAAAACTTCACTCCTAAAGTCCGTCATTCAGTTGGTCGAGGAAGGCCTGGATGACCTCCTCGTTACGCTGGAAGAAGATGAACTGGCCGACGCGCCGCGTGCTCACCAGCCCGGCCTTGTGCAGGGTCGCCAGGTGGGCCGACACGGTCGACTGCGACAGGCCGGTGCGCTGGTCGATCAGCTTGCAGCACACGCCCAGGTCGAGCGGGTGGTCCTGCTCGGCGAAGTGCCGGTGCGGGTCCTTCAGCCAGTGCAGGATCTGGCGCCGCACCGGGTTCGCCAGGGCCTTGTGGATCGCGTCGACGTCCATGGTTCTTCCTTCCGTTACTACGTCTATCGGGTTATTTCGATCCGAATATCGTCATCTTACGATATATGTGGAAATCGTGCTGGCGTCCGCCCGGCCGATCGGTATACTCGGCGCCTTTGCATCGATCGGGGAGTGACAATGAGCTGGGTATATCTGTTCATCGCGGGCTTGCTGGAAGTGGCGTGGGCGGTCGGCCTGAAATACACGCACGGCTTCACCAGGCTGATGCCGTCGCTGTGGACCCTGCTTGCCATGCTGGGCAGCGTCGGGATGCTTGGCCTGGCCCTGCGCAACCTGCCGCTCGGCACCGCCTACGCGGTCTGGACCGGGATCGGTACGGTCGGCACCGCGATCGCCGGCATGGTGCTGCTGAACGAGCCGGCCGGCGCCATGCGGCTCGGCGCGATCGCCATGATCGCCGCCGGCATCATCGCGCTCAAGTTCCTGTCGCCGGCATGAGCCTGTCGCAGGGCGGCGGGCAGGCCGCCCACCTTGCGCTTCACTCGCGGCCGAACGTCGGGTTCGGCCGGGTCAGGTAGTACCACTCCGAATTGGCGGCGGCCTTGGCGTCCGGGAACAGGATGCGGCCGCTGAACTCGGCCACCACCCTGGTGCCGTCGGCGCGCACGCCGATTTCCTCGCCTTCTTCCACCTTGTCGAAGCTCGCCCAGGCGCGCGAGAAGCGGTCGTCCGCGTGCAGCTTGTCGTGCACTACGACCATCGACAGCGCTTCCATGTCCTCGAACGGGATCGGTTCCGGGTCGGGGGCCTCGATCAGCTTCAGGTGCGCCAGGGTGTTCAGGATGGCGCGGTAGGCGGTTTCCGGCGCGGCCGGGTCCGCGTGCTGGCCGCATTCCAGGGTCAGCGCCCAGCCGCCGGTGCTGCGCATGTATTCGGTGGTGCCGACGCCGTAGCGCAGCACGGTCTCGAGTTCGTCGGCGTTGCGGCTGCGGCGCTTGACGCCGTCGCCGTAGGTCGCCAGCCAGCCGTCCACGAAGCGCTTCACGCCGAGGCGGCGGGCCAGGGCGCGCTCTTTTTCCGCGTGCTTGAACGGCTGCAGCGGGCCGTCGTTGTCGAGCGGGCCGACCATCACGAAGGGCAGGCCGCCTTCCGCATTGAAGGAGTGCAGGTCGAGCAGCACGTCGTGGCGGGCCAGCAGGGGGCAGAGCCAGTTGGCGACGTGGTCCTCGAAGTCCTGCGGATCGTCTTTCGGGAACAGGTTGCGGTTCAGGTTGCGGTCGCCGTTGCGGGTGTTCTGCTCGTAGGCCTTCGGGTTCACCACCGGGACGAAGGTGACGCTGCCGGCCGCGATGTGCAGGCGGCCGGCGTCGATTTCCTCCATCACGCGGCGGATGGCAATGGTGCCGCAGACTTCGTTGCCATGGGTCGCGCCCATGATGATGACGCGCGGGCCGGCCTGGAGACCGGTGTAGTTGACGGATTTGAACTGGTACTGGCTGGTGGAAGTCATTGCGGCGATGGTCCGATGCGAAGTTAAGCAAATGCGAGGGTGGCGATATTCTATCGGTAAACGATGGCGGCCGGCGAAGGGGCATGGCATGATCGGCATTTCCCGACCTGCCAGACCCGCATGCATCCGAATACCGCCACCACCCGCGTCCACGGCCTCGACACCCTGCGCGCGCTCGCCGTCGGCGTCGTCGTGCTGCACCACTACGTCCTGTTCGTCAGCGACGCGCCGACCTTCGGCTGGGTGGGGGAGGTCGGCTGGGTTGGCGTCGACCTGTTCTTCGCGCTGTCGGGCTACCTGATCGGCAACCAGATCTTCTCCGGCATGCGCTCGCCGGGCGGCTTCTCGCTCGGGCGCTTCTATGCGCGGCGCCTGCTGCGCACCCTGCCGAACTACTGGTTCGTGCTGGCCCTGTACTTCCTGTGGCCGGCCTTCCGCGGCGACGCGCCGCTGCTGCCATTGTGGAAGTACGCCACCTTCATCCAGAACTTCGCGCTGGAGCCGGGCAGCGCCTTCTCGCACAGCTGGTCGCTGGCGATCGAGGAGCAGTTCTACGTGCTGTTGCCGGCGCTGGCGCTGGCCGGGGCGGCGCTCAAGGGATCGCTGCGGCTCGCATGGACCGGGATCGCGCTGGCCTTCCTCGCCGGGATGCTGGTGCGCGCCGACCTGTGGCAGGCGATGGATGCC
Source organism: Massilia sp. (assembly GCA_032115075.1). Taxonomy (GTDB): domain Bacteria; phylum Pseudomonadota; class Gammaproteobacteria; order Burkholderiales; family Burkholderiaceae_D; genus Telluria. The sequence goes on along the minus strand of DAMCRY010000040.1, from coordinate 9,413 downwards.
CACACTCATAAGCTTTACTTCTACTTCAAGTACATTTATTACTCTTCCTTGTGCCGCTATGACGAGTTGCTGGCCGGAGTCGCTCTGGCGCTGCTGCGCAACCACCATCCGGGCGCCTGGGCGCGCCTGACCCGGCATGGCGACCTGATGGGCGCGCTGGGCCTGCTGGCCTGCGGGGTAGCGTTCTGGTTCTTCCTCGAGGACCGCTATGGCTTCGGGATCACGGTGTTCGGCTTTCCGCTGATGGCGCTCGGGTTCTCGCTGCTGATCGTCTCAAGCGTGGCGCCGGGTGCGCTGCTGCGCGGGCTGCGGGTGCCGGGCGCGGGATCGCTGGCCTTGTGGTCGTACGCGATCTACCTGCTGCACAAGCCGGTGTGCGTGATGGCGGCGCGGTGGATGCGGCAACAGGGATTCGGGCCCGAGCATCCGCTGACCATCGCGGCCTTGCTGGCGCTGTCGGTGGCGACCGGGTGGCTGCTGTACAAGCTGGTGGAGACGCCGTTCATGCTGCTGCGCGAGCGCTATGTGCCGGGCAATGCGCGGCGGCCGGCGGCGCGGCAGGTCGCCGTGTAGTCGAACGCGTGGGCGGGAAGCCCGCGCACCCAACGCAGGGTGGACGGCTTCGCCGTCGGCGCGTTCAAACCGTGCTTGCGTCAAGGCCGCGCGTCGATCACCCCGAAGGCCGCCGGCGCATCCGCGAGAAACGCCAGGATCGCATTCGCCTGCACCAGCGTCTCGTACTCCGCCGTATCCCGGATCGCCTGGCGCAGCCCCGGCACGATTTCGGCCGTGTGCGGACTGCGGTAAGCGTTCACCAGCAGCGCCGCCAGGTCGACCGGCGCCCCATGCGCGCGGCGCAGGCGCTGCTCGATCACGGCCAGCAGGGCGCGCTGCATGCGCGGCGTCGGGTTGGCGATCTCGCCGAACACGTACGGCGTGTTGGCGATCGCCTCGCAGATGCGGTGCTCGATGGCCTCGGGTCTGGTGTCGGAAGGGATGTCGAAGTAGGCCTTGTTCCAGCGCGTGCGCGCGTAGGCGTGGCCGGGCGGGAAGGAATCCGCGGTCTCGAAGCCGAGCGCGCGGCTGGCGCGCGCCAGCAGGTCTGCGACGGTGTCTAGCAATGGCATGGCGAAGCCGGAAAGCGGGCGGGATGAACGTGTGTCATCCCGCCAGTATAGCTTTACCCGACCGTACGCGACGTCATGCGAAGCGGCCCGCGCGGAAGTCGTCGAAGGCCTGGTACAGCTCTTCGGTCGTGTTCATGACGAAAGGACCGTGCTGGGCGATCGGCTCGCCCAGCGGCCGGCCCGCCAGCAGGATCAGCCGGGTCGGCTCGAGCGCCTTGATGCGCACCCCGTCGGCGCCGGCGGCATTGTCGAGGATCGCCATGCGGGTCCTGGCCACGCCCTTGCCGTCCACGACCACCTCGCCGCGGTAGACGTAGAAGAAGGCATTGTGCCCCTGCGGGATCGGCTGCTCCCAGGTGACGCCGGCCGGGATCGCGATGTCGAGGTAGAGCGGCAGGGTGTGCTCGCGCTGCACCGCGCCGCGCACGCCGTGGGTCTCGCCGGCGATCACCCCCACCGTCACACCATCCGCGCCGGTGAAGCGCGGCACCTCTTCGGCCGGGATGTCGCGGTACCAGGGCGCCATCATCTTGTCCTGGCCCGGCAGGTTGAGCCAGAGCTGGAAGCCTTCCATCAGGCCTTCGGTCTGCTCCGGCATCTCGGAGTGGATCACGCCGCGCCCGGCCGTCATCCACTGCACGCCGCCGTCGGTCACCAGGCCCTCGTTGCCGGCGCTGTCGCGGTGGCGCATGCGGCCGTGCAGCATGTAGGTGACGGTTTCGAAGCCGCGGTGCGGGTGCTCCGGGAAACCGGCGATGTAGTCGCCGGCCTTGTCGGACCCGAAGGCGTCCAGCATCAGGAAGGGATCGAGTCGGCGCTGCAGGGGACCGGTGAGCACGCGGTTGATCTTCACGCCCGCGCCGTCCATCACGAACTGGCCGTTGACCAGGCGTTCGACGCCGCGCAAACGCGTGACCGCGGCGACCGGCTTGGTGGTGACTGTTTCCGTCATGGTTTTCTCCTGTCTTGGTTGCGCCGCCCGTCGTGGCGGCGCGCCGTTGCGAGACTCGTTACGCCAGCGCCGCTTCCACGGCGGCATCCGCCTCCCGCTGGCCCTTCGCCGCCGCTTCCGGACCCATGTTCAGGCCCGACGAGTAGATGAAGGTGTGGTCGGTCAGGCCGAGGAAGTTCAGCAGCATGCGGATGTGCGGCACCTGCGGGTCGGCGTCCGCCGGGTAGATGCCGCCGCGCGCGGTGGCCACGTACACCTTCTTGTTCTTCAGCAGGCCTTCCGGACCGGTCTCGGTATAACGGAAGGTCACGCCGGAGCGGGCGATCGCGTCGAACCAGTTCTTCAGCTGGGTCGGCATGCCGAAGTTGTACATCGGGGCGCCGATCACGATCACGTCGGCGGCCTGCGCTTCCGCGATCAAGGCGTCGTCCAGGGCCACGCGGGCGGCCTGCTCGGCGCTGCGCTGCTCGGCCGGGGTGAACAGGGCGCCGACGGCGGCGCCGTCCAGGATCGGATGCGGCTGGGCGCCGTGGTGACGCGGGTCGATTCGGAGGAGTCGCCGCGGACGCTGGAGGTGATCTGCAGGATGTTCATGTGGTGTCCCTTCGGTTGTTGGTGTTAAGCGATGGGTACACTGTAAAGGTTCCAAAATCGATCCGGAAGTCAGTAGAATGGATAACATTATTCTGCTGATGGAACAATCATGGATGTGGAAGCAAACGACCTGCTGCTGTTCGCCCGGATCGTCGAGGCGGGCAGCTTGAGCCGCGCCGCCGAGCGCGTGCGGCTGCCGAAATCGACGGTCTCGCGCCGGCTGGCGCTGCTCGAACAGCGCCTCGGCGAGCGCCTGCTGCAGCGCACGACGCGCAAGCTGGTGGTCACCGAGTTCGGCGCCAGCCTGTTCGAACATGCGCGCGCGGTGGCCGAGCAGGTCGAGGCGGCCGGCGCGCTGGCCCAGCACCGCCAGGGGCAGCCGAGCGGCAGGCTGCGCCTGTCGGTGCCGGGCGACTTCGCCAACATCGGCCTGCACGAGGTGATCGCGCGCTTCATCGAGCGCCATCCCGCGGTGTCGCTGGAGATGGACCTGTCGCCGCGCCGCGTCGACCTGATCGCCGAGAACTTCGACATCGCGATCCGCATGGGCGACCTGCCGGACGACGCCTCGCTGAACGCGCGCCCGATCAATACCGAATACTTCGGCCTGTATGCGGCGCCGAGCTACCTGGGCAAGCACGGCCTGCCCGAGCATCCCGACGACCTGCTCCAGCACGACCTGCTGTGCATGCTGAGCCGCAACGGCGGCGCCACGCCCTGGGTGCTTCAGCGCGGCAAGCAGCGCTGGGAGCGGCAGCTGAGCGCACGCCTGACGGCCAATTCGCCCGAGCTGCTGGCGCGGATCGCCTCGCAGGGCGCGGGCATCGCCGGCAGCTCGCGGACCTTCGCGGCGCCCTACCTGAAGACGGGGGAGCTGGTGCGGGTGCTGCCGGAATGGGACCTGCCCAAGGCCAGCGGCTGGGCGGTGTTCCCGGGCCGCCGGCTGATGCCGGCCAAGACCCGGGCTTTCCTGGACCTGATGGAGGAGACGTGCCGGGAACGCGAAAGGGGAGGGCGGGACGGAATCAGCGCGGATGGTTCCCCATCGCCTCGCCCAGGCGCACCGGCCGTTCCGGCGCCCAGTCCCCGTTGAAGGAGATCGTGCCCTTCCTGAACAGCATGACCACGGTGGAGCCGAGCAGGAAGCGGCCCATCTCCTCGCCCTTTTTCAGCACGACCGGCTGGCTGTCGTAGTTCCACTCGCAGATGCGCGCCATGCGCGGCGGATTGACCACGCCGTGCCAGCTGGTCGCCATGCTGCCGACGATGGTGGCGCCGACCAGGGTCATCACGAAGGGACCGTGTTCCTCGGACTCGAACACGCAAACGACCCGCTCGTTGCGGGCGAACAGGCCCGGCACGCCGCGCGCCGTGGTCGGGTTCACCGAGAACAGCTTGCCCGGCACGTAGATCATGCGCGTCAGGCGCCCGTCGCATGGCATGTGGATGCGGTGGTAGTCCTTCGGGCTCAGGTAGAGGTTGGCGAAGTGGCCGTGGCGGAAGTGCTCGGCCAGTTTCTCGTCCCCGCCGACCAGTTCCGCGGAAGTGAATTGATGTCCCTTGGCCTGGAAGATGTGGTGGTCGTCGATGTCGCCGAACTGGCTGATCGCGCCATCCACCGGACAGACGAAATCGGCCTGCGCCAGCGGGCGCGCATCGCTGCGCAGCGGGCGCGTGAAGAATTCGTTGAAGCTGGCGTAGCTCGCGATGTCGGGATTCGCCGCCTCGTCCATGTTCACGCCGTACTTGCCGACGAACCAGCGGATCAGGCGCGTGGTCATGGCGCCGCCCTTGGCGCCGGCGACGCGGCCGGCGAAGTTGGTCAGCGCCGTCTTCGGCATCACATATTGGGGCAGGACTTTTATCCGGGACACTTTAACAGGCCTCTCTGTTTGCATTCGATGGGCGCATTATAGCGGTGATAACCTACAGCAATGCGTGTTTGTCCGCCGCTACCTTGCCAAGTGTACTCCAGGGCGGTTCCGCCGGGCGCGGGCCAGACGCGGCCGGCCGGAGGGGCATGCACCCGGGATAAAGAGGAATGCATATACGTTTTTGAGAGACAAGAAGAGTTGCGTCTGGGACAATGTTCGCCCCTGTTACCCACATCGTTTCCAACTCTTCCATATGCATGCAGTCTCTCCGTTTCGCCTGAGCGCGCTCGCCGCCGCCGTCAGCCTCTGCCTCCCCGTCGCCGCGCAGGACACGCAGCCCGACGCGCAGGCCAAGAACGCCGACAAGAAAATGCAGCAGGTCGAGGTGAAAGGCACCGCCAACACCTACGATCCGCGCCGCGACGACACCGCCACCAGGATCGTCGTCAACAGCGAGGAAATCGCCAAGTATGGCGACACCAATGTGCTGGACGTGCTCAAGCGCGTGCCCGGCATCACCGTGAATACCGGCGCCAACGGCCGCGGCGGCGAGATCCGCATGCGCGGCCTGGGCGCCGGCTATACCCAGATCCTGATCAACGGCGAGCGCGCACCAAGCGGCTTCTCGATGGATTCGCTGGCTCCGGACTCGATCGAGCGCATCGAGGTGCTGCGCGCCGCCAGCGCCGAGTTCTCGACCCAGTCGGTGGCCGGCACCATCAACATCATCCTCAAGCGCTCGGTGAAGAACCGCATGCGCGAGCTGAAGATCGCGGCCCAGGGCTCGAGCAACGGCTACGGCCCGAACGCCAACCTGCAGCTGTCGGACCGCGAGGGCAACTTCTCGTACTCGGTCTCGGCCAATGCGGCGCAGGACCGCTTCGAGTTCGACTCCTTCGGCGAGGAACGCGGCGCGGCGCCGGACGGCAGCCCGAACATGGCGCGCAGCCTGAAGCTGGAACAGAAGGGCAAGTTCACCTTCCTGAACCTGAGCCCGCGCCTGAACTGGACGCTGGGACAGGACAACACCCTGACCTCGCAGACCTTCATCAATGCGAACCGCTTCGACAACCGCTTCCGCGAGCTGACCACGACCACGCTGGGCAGCCCGCCGCCGTTCCCGAACCTGCTGAACGAGGTCGAGAACGAAGGCAACTACCTGCGCTCGGACCTGAGCTGGGCGCGCAAGTTCGAGTCCGGCGCCAAGCTTGACCTGAAGGTCGGCATCAACCTGGGCAAGAGCGAGAGCATGACCGGCCGCAGCGCGACTGGGGCGGGCGGCGCCACCATCCTGGCCACCGACATCCTGATCGAGGGCCGCGACCGCGGCGTCAACTCCACCGGCAAGTATGCGCGCACGCTCGAGAAGGGCCACACCCTGGCCTTCGGCTGGGACGGCGGCGTCGACACCCGCGAAGACCTGCGTGACGAGACTAATCGCCTGCGCGGCGCGGCCGGCCAGCCGCTCGACGAGACGTCGGAAGCGCGCGTGAAGCGCCTGGCCGTGTTCGCGCAGGACGAGTGGAACATCACCCCGGCCTGGTCGATGTACCTGGGCGCGCGCTGGGAGGGCATCCGCACCCACGCCGAGGGCAACACCTTTGGCAGCGCCGACGCCAGCTCCAGCGTGTGGAGCCCGATCATGCAGACCCTCTACAAGATCCCTGGACGCAAGGGAGACCAGCTGCGCCTGGCGATCACCCGCACCTATAAGGCGCCGGGCCTGCAGAGCCTGAGCCCGCGCCGCGTCACCAACGAGAACAACAGCTCGACCGAGCCGGACTTCCAGGGCAACCCGAACCTGAAGCCCGAGCTGGCCTTCGGCATCGACGCCGCCTGGGAGCACTACTGGGCCGAAGGCGCGCTGCTGTCGGTCAGCGCTTCGTCGCGCCGCATCAGCGACTTCACCCGCACCCTGGTGTACTTCGACGGCGCGCGCTGGATCGCCACACCGAGCAACCAGGACAGCGCGACCACCCGTTCGCTCGAGATCGAGACCAAGTTCCCGCTCAAGGCCATCATGGCGGACGCCCCGGCGATCGACCTGCGCGCCAGCGTCAACCGCAACTGGTCGCGCGTGGAATCGGTGCCGGGCCCGGACAACCGCCTCGACCAGCAGACGCCGCTCTCCGCCACCCTGGGTGTCGACTACAAGGCCGGCCGACTCAGTACCGGCGGCAGCTTCGCCTACCGCAGCGGCGGTCCGGTGCGGGTGTCGCTGAACCAGCGCGCCTACAGCTGGCCGCGCCGCGAGCTCGACCTGTACGCGCTCTGGAAGTTCGACGCCCAGCGCCAGCTGCGCCTGGCGGTCGGCAATGCCTTCAGCCAGGACTTCCGCAACGAGAACGCCTACGAGGACCCGCGCTTCGGCACCCAAACCCGCAGCTTCACCTTCCCGCAGGGCGTGCGCTACCGCGCGACCTACGAGCTGAAATTCTGATTCGTCGTCCGCTGCCGCGCCAACCCGGCCACGCGCCGGGTTTTTCTTTGTCATGGCAAAAAATATTGCTATGCAGTGGAAGTAAAGTGGTCCGTATTGAGTTTACAGTATGCCATCTTGTGGAATATAGTTGTTCCTGAATATTGAACAACAACTTCCGGAGACCATACCATGCCGTTGCGCCCTCGTTGCCTTGCCGTCCTCCTCGCCGGGCTGTGCGCCCATGCCCATGCCCAGCAGTCGGCTTCCGCCGACGCCATCCAGCAGGTCGAAGTGAAGGGCGCCGGCTACGATGCCCGCCGCGACGACACCGCCGCGCGCATCGTGGTTGGGCGCGAGGAGATCGCGCGTTACGGCGACGCGAACGTGGCCGACATCTTCCGCCGCATCCCGGGCGTGACCGTCACCACCGGCGCCGGCCGCGGCCTCGAGATCCGGATGCGCGGACTCGGGGCCGGCTACACGCAGATCCTGCTCAATGGCGAACGCACCCCGGCCGGCTTCACGCTCGAGAGCCTGTCGCCCGAATCGATCGAGCGCATCGAGGTGCTGCGCGTCGCCACCGCCGAATTTTCGAACGAGTCGGTGGCCGGCACCATCAACATCGTGCTGCGCAAGACCGCGCGCAAGCGCCAGCGCGAGGCCAAGCTGGGGCACCTGCTGTCGAACGACTTCCGCGGGCCGACCTTCAGCGCCGAATTGGGCGACCGCGGCGAGCGCTCGTCCTGGTCGGTGTCCGCCAGTGGCAACCACGATGCCTTGGGGCGCGAGTGGACCGGCCTCGAAGAGAACACGCGCCCCGACGGCACGGTGGACCTGCTGCGCACCACCTTCACGCCGGAACGCGGTCACATGAATCGCCTGAACCTGGCGCCGCGCTTCAACTGGACCCTGGAAAACGGCGACACCATCGGCTGGGAAAACCTGGCGACCAGCGCCAGCTTCCGCAACAATCCCCATTCCCGGGTGACGACGCTGATCGGCAGGCCGCCGCCAGTGCCCGACCTGTACGGCTTCGGCGAATTCGACGACCGCATGCTCTCGTCGAACCTGAACTGGACGCGCGAAACGCCGGCCGGCCTGAAGCTCGACGCCAAGTTCGGCCTCGAATGGTCGTCGCGCAAGATGTACGTGCGGCGCCTGGGCTACGACAGCGCCGGCCGGATGGAAACCGACGGCCATACCCTGAGCGACACCCATGCGCGCGGCGCCAACAGCACCGGCAAGGCCACCCGTACCTTCGATGGCGGCCACCTGCTGGCGCTGGGCTGGGACCTGCGCTACAACGAGAGCGGCAGCATCCGCACCGAACGCGACCGGGTGCGGGTGTTCCCGCCCGGGATGCTGCTGGACGAGGATTTCCGCGCCGCCGTCACCCGCGCCGCCTTCTACGTGCAGGACGAGTGGACCCTCAGCCCCCGATGGTCGGCCTACCTGGGCGCGCGCTGGGAAGGCGTGCGCACCCGGGTGGACGGGAATGCGATCGTGCCGACCCGCGTGCGCTCGAGCGTCCTGAGCCCGGTCCTGCAGACCCTCTACAAGCTGCCGTCGCGGGCGGAAGGTGTCGAGGGCGACCAGGTGCGCCTGGCGCTGAGCCGCACCTACAAGGCGCCGGAGCTGGACAGCATCGTCCCGCTGCGCGGCGAGTTCGAGAACAACAGCGCCACCGAGGCCGACTTCCAGGGCAATCCGCAACTCCGGCCCGAACTGGCCTGGGGCCTCGATGCCGCCTGGGAACACTACTGGGCCGAGGGCGCCATGGTGTCGGTCAGCGGCGCGCTGCGCCGCATCCGCGACTACACCAGCAACCGGATCTACTACGACGGCCTGCGCTGGATCTACACCCCGATCAACGACGGCCGCGCCACCCTGCGCAGCCTCGACATCGAGACCAAGTTCCCGCTCAAGGCGCTGTACGCCGGTGCGCCAGCGATCGACTTGCGCGCCAGCGTGAGCCGCAACTGGTCGAAGGTCGACGCCGTGCCGGGACCGGACAACCGCATGGAGCAGCAGACGCCCTTGAGCGCCAACCTCGGCATCGACTACAAGTCGGGCGCCTTGAGCGCCGGCGCCAGCCTGGCGCACCGGAGCGGCGGCATGGTCCGCCTGGCGGCCAACCGCGGCTTCTACCGCGAGGCCCGCACCGACCTGGACACCTATGTGGTGTGGGCCTTCAACCCGAAGGTCCAGCTGCGGGTGGCGCTGTCCAACCTGCTGGACGAGGACACGGTCTTCGAACCGAGCTACGCCGATCCCGTCACCGGGCTGGAAAAGCGCCGCTGGATGTACCCGGACGGGGTGAAGCTGCGCACCACGCTGGAGATGAAGTTCTGAAAGCCTAGGCCAGGCGCAGCGCCGCCGCTCCGCAGGCGATCAGGGCCGCGCCCGCCACGCGCGCGCGGCCCACGTGCTCGCGCAGTCCCCAG
>DAMCRY010000039.1:11033-16055 GCA_032115075.1 Massilia sp. | reverse complement strand
CATCTCGGTCAAGCCGGCCAGCGTGACCTCGGCGGGCGCCGTGGGCATCACCGCCACGTCGGTGGTCGGCGGCAAGACCGCCACCGCCAGCAGCAACATCGCGGTCGGCGCCGCCCCGCTGACGGTCGGCGCGCTCGCCTTCTCTCCGGCCCCGACCGGCGTGCTGCCGGCCTTCAGCACCGTGTCCCTGAGCATCCCGGTCACCAGCGGCGGCAGCCCGGCGACCTCGGTTTCCGGCCTCAACATGACCTCGCTGTGCCAGGGCGACGGCACCGCCACCCTGGTGTCCGGCGCCTTCGCCAACGGCGTCCAGACCGCCACCTACACCAACAACGGCTGCCTGCGCGGCCGCGACGTCATCACGGTCTCGATCGGCAACTCGACCCAGACCATCGCGCTGGACGTCGGCGCCGCCAACATCGGCGCCATCCAGTTCTCGGGCACCAGCGTGTCGGGTAGCTCGATCGTGCTGAAGGGCTCGGGCGGGCAGGGCCGTTCGGAAGCGGCGCAGATCGGCTTCCGCGTGGTCGACCAGCATGGCAACGGCCTGCCGGGCGTGGACGTCAACTTCAGCGCCACCACCAATACCGGCGGCCTGTCGGTGTCGCCGGGACGCGCCACTACCGACAGCGCCGGCAACGTCTCGACCATGGTTTCCTCGGGCACCATCCCGACCCCGGTGCGCGTGATCGCCGAAGCGACCCGCAACGGCGTCAAGATCAGCGGACTGTCGGACACCCTGACCATCTCGACCGGCCTGCCGATCCAGAAATTCATGTCGATGAGCGCCGAGAAGTACAACATCGAGGGCCTGAGCTACGACAACGAGACCACCGACATCACGGTGCTGCTGGCCGACCAGTACGGCAACCCGGTCTCGGACAACACGGCGGTCAACTTCGTCACCGAGGGCGGCGCGGTCGGCAGCGCGGCCCAGGGCGCCTGCGTCACCAAGGACGGCGGCTGCTCGGTCTCGCTGCGCAGCCAGGAATTCCGTCCGCGTAACGGCCGTGTCACCGTGCTTGCCTACCTGCAGGGTATCGAGAGCTTCACCGACATCAACGGCGACGGCCAGTATTCGTGCACCGGCTTCACCGGCACCGGCTACCGTCCGCTGGTCGACACCTGCCCCTCGGGCGGCGAACCCTTCGAGGACCTGGCCGACGCCTACCTCGACACCGGCGGCGACACGCCGTTGCCCGGCAGGACCGATACCCTGGACGGCGCCTACAATCCGCAGGCCGGTAAGGAAGACCGTCCGTTCCCGTTCAACCGTCCATTCGATGCCGTGAACGGTAACAAGGCCTGGGGCCTGAACTACATCCGCCGCTCGCTCGAGATCGTCTTCAGTGGCTCGGACGCCAACCTGGTGCGCCAGGTCTGCACCGGCTCGACCTGCCGCGACTGGACCGCCGCCGACGGCGACCCGGCCGTGATCCAGGGCGTGTCCGGCGCCAGCTGCGCAGAGCAGCTGCTGACCGTGCGCCTGTACGATGGGAACAATAACCCGCTGCCGGCCGGCACCACCGTCTCCGGCAGCGATGCGACCAAGCTGAGCCTGTCGCCCTTCATCCCGGACTCGGTCGCCTCGACCAACCTCGTGGGCGGCACCCTGCACCGCGTCACCGTCAAGCCCGATACGAGCTGCTCGGCGGGCAGCTTCATGCTGCGCGTAGCGACCCCGAAAGGCAAGGTCACCGGCTTCACTTTCCGCTCCAACTGACGCATTTTTTGGCGGAACCGAAGGCGGCCAGTCTATACTGGCCGTCTTTTTTCATTTCTGCGGACCTGGCAGTGCCTCATCCCAAGAACAACAACATCTTCCTGGTTGGCCTGATGGGGGCAGGGAAGACCACCATCGGGCGCCAGCTCGCGCGCAAGCTCGGCAAGCGCTTCGTCGATTCCGACCACGAGATCGAAGCGCGCACCGGCGCCTCGATCCCCTGGATCTTCGAGATCGAGGGCGAGGCCAGCTTTCGCCGGCGCGAAGCGGACGTGATCCGCGAGCTGACCGCCCAGGACGACCTGGTGCTCGCCACCGGCGGCGGCGCCGTGCTGAACCCGGCCAGCCGCGCGCTGCTGGCCGAGCGCGGCACCGTGATCTACCTGCGCGCCAGCATCGGCAGCATCCTGCAGCGCACCTCGCACGACAAGAACCGTCCGCTGCTGCAGACCGCCGACCCGCGCGCCAGGCTCGAGGAACTGCTGGCCCAGCGCGACCCGCTGTACCGCGAGATTGCGGACCTCGTCATCGACACCGGCCGACCTAACGTACAATCGATGGTACAGACCATTTTGGACCAGCTCGCCGCCATGGAATCCGCCCGTGCGCGCCGACTGGGCAAGCAAGCGATGAACGAACAGGCACCTACCATCCTCAACGTCGAACTCGGCGAACGCAGCTACCCGATCGCCATCGGCCCCGACCTCCTCGGCGACGGCGCGCTGCTGAACCGCCACATCGACGGCGGCAAGGCCGCCATCGTCACCAACACCACCGTCGCGCCGCTCTACCTCGAGCGGGTTGCCGGCGCCCTGCGCGCCCAGGGCCGCGAGGTCGTCGAGATCGTGCTGCCGGACGGCGAGGAATACAAGAACTGGGAGTCGCTCAACCTGGTATACGACGCGCTCCTGCAGAACCGCTGCGACCGCAAGACCACCCTGGTGGCGCTGGGCGGCGGCGTGATCGGCGACCTGACCGGCTTCGCCGCCAGCAGCTACATGCGCGGCGTGCCCTTCGTGCAGCTGCCGACCACGCTGCTGTCCCAGGTCGATTCCTCGGTGGGGGGCAAGACCGGCATCAACCACCCGCTCGGCAAGAACATGATCGGTGCCTTCTACCAGCCGCGCGCCGTGATCGCCGACACCGCCACCCTCGACACGCTGCCGCCGCGCGAGCTGTCGGCCGGCCTGGCCGAAGTGATCAAGCATGGCGCCATCCTCGACGCCGACTACTTCGCCTGGATCGAGCAGAACATCGGCAAACTGGTCGAGCCGCAGGCCATGGCCTACGCGATCGCGCGTTCCTGCGAGATCAAGGCGGAGGTGGTGCGCAAGGACGAGCGCGAGGGCGGCCTGCGCGCCGTCCTCAATTTCGGCCACACCTTCGGCCACGCGATCGAATCGGGCCTCGGCTACGGCAACTGGCTGCACGGCGAAGCCGTCGGCTGCGGCATGGTGATGGCGGCCGACCTGTCGGCGCGCCTGGGCCTGGTCGACGCGGCCACCGTCGAACGCGTGCGCGCGCTGGTGGCGGCGGCCGGGCTGCCGACCGTGGCGCCGGACCTCGGCGCCGAGCGCTGGATCGAGCTGATGTCGGTCGACAAGAAGAACGAGGGCGGGGCGATCAAGTTCATCCTGCTCAAGCCGCTGGGCAGCCCGTCGATCACGACGGCGCCGCCCGAGATCCTGCGCGCCACGCTGGACGCCTGCGTGGATCCGTCGAAAGGGTAATGGACATGGACTTCGACGCACGCCTTGCCCCCTACGCAGCCCATTCGTCGAAGTCGCGCGGCCGCACGCATATCGAGCCGCCGGCAGGGTCGCGCAGCGAGTTCCAGCGCGACCGCGACCGCATCATCCACTCGACCGCCTTCCGCCGGCTCGAATACAAGACCCAGGTTTTCCTGAACCACGAGGGCGACCTGTTCCGCACCCGCCTCACGCACTCGATCGAGGTGGCGCAGATCGGCCGCACGCTGGCGCGCAGCCTGCAACTGAACGAAGACCTGGTCGAGGCCACCGCGCTGGCCCACGACCTCGGGCACACGCCCTTCGGCCACGTCGGCCAGGACGTGCTCAACGAATGCATGAAGGACTACGGCGGCTTCGAGCACAACCTGCAAAGCCTGCGCGTGGTCGACAAGCTGGAGGAGCACTACGGCGCCTTCGACGGCCTGAACCTCACCTTCGAGACGCGCGAGGGCATCCTCAAGCACTGTTCGCTCGCGAACGCGCGCCAGCTGGGAGAGCTGGGCCGCCGTTTCATGGACCGCAGCCAGCCCAGCCTGGAAGCGCAGCTGACCAACCTGGCCGACGAGATCGCGTACAACAACCACGACATCGACGACGGCCTGCGTTCCGGCCTGCTCACCATGGCGCAGATGGAAGAGGTCGAGCTGTTCGCGCGCCACCGCCATAGGGTGGAAACCCAGTATCCGGGCCTGCCCGGCCGGCGTGCGCTGTACGAGACGATCCGCCTGATGATCACGGCAATGACGGCCGACCTGGTCGAGACCTCGGCCGCGCTATTGAAGGAGGCCGCGCCGAAGAGTATCGACGACGTGCGCGCCGCCCCGCCCCTGATCCGCTTCTCGCCGCAGATGCGTGCCGAGACCACCGCCCTGAAGCGCTTCCTGTACGCGAACCTGTACCGCCACTTCCAGGTCAACCGCATGCGCGTGAAGGCCAGCCGCATCGTGCGCGAGCTGTTCGACGCCTTCATGGCGGATCCGGTGCTGTTGCCGAACGATTACCAGGTCGAGGGCGATACCCTGGCGCAGGCGCGGAAGATCGCGGATTACATCGCGGGGATGACCGACCGGTATGCGATCCGTGAGCACCGGCGGATTTTCTCGCTCGACCACTTCTGAGCGGTCGTGAATCCGGGTGGGGTGGGCGGTCCTGCCAATTCAGCCGAACAAGCCCGGCGTTCCCAGCTCCACCAGCAGCTTCTTGACCGGCGCCGGCAGCGGCGCCTCGGCGATTGCGTGCAGGTCCCACCACAAATGCCTGCCGGTCGCGCTCCCGCGCGCCGTCAAACGCACCTGCCACGGCTGGATGTGCAGCTTGTAGTGCGTGAACACGTGCACCAGCGGCCGCAGCGCCTGCACCTCGTCCACCGTCCCGAACTGCGCCGCGGCGGCGGCCACCTCGGCCGACGGCACGGCCTCGACCTCGACGCCCAGGTGCCCGTCCACTTCCGGCAGCGACAGCAGCCCGCCCCAGATCCCGGTGCCGGGCCGCTGCTCCAGCAGCACCTGGCCGCGATCGTAGACGCCGTTTTGCAATTGTTCAAGCAAC
>DAMCRY010000039.1:6382-10919 GCA_032115075.1 Massilia sp. | reverse complement strand
GTATAGGATTCGATTCCCTGCTCCGGCAGCAGCGCGTCGGCGCGCCGCCACAGCGCTTCCTCGACGCGCTTCTCGCCCGGATACTGGTCGATGCCGAACACGCGCGCGAACACGCGCTTGACGTTCCCGTCCAGGATCGCGGCGCGTGCCCCGCTGGAGAAGGCGGCGATCGCGGCGGCGGTGGAGCGGCCGATGCCGGGCAGGTCGGCCAGCAGGGCCGGGTCGCTCGGGAACACGCCGCCGTAGTCGGCCACCACGCGCTTGGCGCAGGCGTGCAGGTTGCGCGCCCGGGTGTAGTAGCCCAAGCCGCTCCAGTGCGCCATCACGTCTTCGCCCGGCGCTTCGGCCAGTGCCTGCACGGTCGGGAAGCGCTCCAGGAAGCGCGCGTAGTAGCCGAGCACCGCCGCCACCTGGGTCTGCTGCAGCATGATCTCGGACAGCCAGATGCGGTAGGCATCGGTCGTGTTCTGCCAGGGCAGGGTGTGGCGGCCGTGGCGGCGCTGCCAGTCGATCACGGCTTGCGAGAAAGTCGGGTCGGCCAATTGGTCGAATTCGGTGAGTCGCTTCATACAGCTTATTCCAATGCAGCTTGTTCCAACACGGCCTGTTCGAATGCGGCGGCCGGCGCGTCCAGCGCCGCCGCTACCCGCGCCGCCATGTCGGCCAGGTCGGCACGCCGGCCTTCCAGGGCCAGCCGGGTGGCCTCGAAGGCAGCGATCTTCTGCTCCAGGCTGTCGGTCGCCTCAAAGATGCGCTCGATCGCCGCCAGGCGGTGGCGCAGCTGTTCGCGGTGCTGGCGGATCGCCGTCTCCAGCGGCGCCATCAAGACCTTCAGCCAGGCCTCGGCGTCGGTGTTGGCGGCCTGGAAAGTGCGTTTCAGGCGCGAGACGATCGAGTCGAAAAAACGTTCCAGCAGGGTCGCGCGGCTGGTGATGAGCAGGGTGGCGGTGCCGAACTGCTTCACGAACAGCGCCTCGACCTCGTCGATCTCGCGCCGGTAGCGCGCGAGCGAGAGCGGCATCGGGCTGGCCAGGGCCAGGCCGTGCTCGGCCGAGAACTTGCGGCCCATGCTGTCCATCATGGCGCCGACTTCCCGCACCTTGGCCTGGGCGGCGTCCAGGTTGGCGCGCGCTTGCGCGAAATAGTCGCGTACCGGGGCGCGCATGCCGGTCGCGAAGCGCGCCGCCTGCATGTCGAGGCGCACGGCATCGGCCTGCGCGGCCACGGTGTCCATGCCGAGGCTCGAATACAGCTCGGTGGACAGGCGCGCGAACACGGCGCGCGTGCCCTGCAGCTTGAGCAAGCTGGCGTCGAAGTCCTTTTTCTCGGCGTCGACGCGGCGCATCATGTGGGCGATCACGCCCTTGTTCTTGCCGCGCAGGCTTTTGAGCTCCTGCAGCTGTTCGACCAGGTCGCGCATGCGCGCCGCGGCCAGCGCCCGTTCGGCGGCGCCGAGCTGCTCGAGATCGGCGCGCAGCTGGCGCGCCAGGATGTCCTTGCGCGCCGGGACCAGGTCGTGGAACAGCGCCGCTTCGAGCGCGCCCAGGCGGCTCTTCTCGAACAGGGCCATGTCGCCGTTGATCTTGCCGACCAGGGCCTTCTGCGCCGATACCGGATACACGCGCGCTTCGTCCAGGCCCAGCAGCCTGGCCACGTCCTGCTGCTGGCGTGCGATCTCGGCGTCGTTCTGCTGCGGCGTGCGCAGCTCGTCCCACATGGCGTCGATCTTGTTCAGCACCGCCAGGCGGCCCGGTCCCGAGCCGATGTGGGTGCGCCAGACGTCGATGTCGCTGCGCGTCACGCCGGTCTCGGCGGCCAGGACGAACAGCACCGCGTGCGCGTTGGGGATCAGGTTCAGGGTCAGTTCCGGCTCGGTGCCGATCGCGTTCAGGCCCGGCGTGTCGAGGATCACCAGGCCCTGTTTCAGCAACGGGTGCGGCAGGTTGATGATGGCGTGGCGCCAGCGCGGGATCTCGACCGTGCCGTCCGGCCCCAGGCTGGCGGCGGTGTCCGGGTCTTCCGGATCCCACAGGCCGTAGCTTTCCGCCTGGTCGCGCGGGACGCGGCAGGTCAGGCTGACCTGGCGGAAGGCTTCCCGCATGTGCCCGGGCGTGTCCAGTTCGAGCTGCAGCACGGTCCAGCTGGCGCTGTCGTCGCGATAATCGCTGGTCGACAGGCGGTTCGCCCGGGTCTCGATCGACAGCAGGCGGATGCAGGGCGGCAGCGCCGCGTCGTACAGCAGCTCGGTCGGGCACATCGTAGTGCGGCCGGCGCTGGAGGGCAGGATGCGCTGGCCGTAGTCGGCGAAGAAGATCGCGTTGATCAGCTCGGATTTACCGCGCGAGAACTCGGCCACGAAGGCCACCGACAGGCGGTCGTCGCGCAGCCGCGCCAGGGCCCGCGCCAGGCCCTGCTCGCCGGCGCCGTCGATCAGGCCGGCATCGCGCAACGCGGCGCCGTAGGCGTCCAGCGCCCCCGTGACCGCGGCGCGCCACGCGCCATACTGTTGAAAATCCTGCATCGTCCGATACTCGTTAACTCGTTGGGCGGCCGGCGGAACCCGTCACCCGACGTCGATCAGCGCTGGCACTGGACGCAATAAAACGTCGAGCGCTGGCCCTGCTTGATCTGGCGGACCGGCGTTCCACAGTTGCGGCAAGGCACTCCGGTACGATCATAGACGAAATATGTCTGCTGGAAATAACCAGATTGTCCGTTAACTGCAATAAAGTCTTTCAGGGTACTGCCGCCCTGCACGATGGCGGCGGCCAGGATGTCCTTGATGGCCTCGGCCAGCCGATCGTAGCGGGCACGGCTGATGCGCGAGGCCGGCGTCTTCGGGTTGATTCCGGCGCGGAACAGGCTCTCGCAGGCGTAGATATTGCCGACCCCGACGACGATGTCGCCCGCCAGCAGCACCTGCTTGATCGGCGCGCCGCGCTTGCGGGTCTCGCGCCACAGCAGTTCGCCGCTGAAGCCGTCGCCGAGCGGTTCGACGCCGAGGCCGCGCAGCAGCATGTGCGCCTCCAGGTCGCCTTCGTCGCGGCCGTGCCAGAGCACGGCGCCGAAGCGGCGTGGGTCGTGCAGGCGCAGCACTTGCCGGCTCTCCGGACCGACGCCGGGGTCGGCGACGACCAGGTCGAAGTGGTCGTGCTTGCGCGGTTCGATCCCGGGCGGCAGCACGCGCAGGTGGCCGGACATGCCGAGGTGGACGATCAGGGTGCCGTGCTCGAAATGGATCAGCAGGTACTTGCCGCGCCGGCCGGTGCCGAGGATGCGGCGGCCGGCCAGCAGCCCGGCCAGGTCGGGCGGGAAGGGCCAGCGCAGGCCTTCGCGGCGCAAGACGGCGGTTTCGACGATGCGGCCTTCGATATGGGGCGCGACACCGCGCCGGGTGACTTCTACTTCTGGCAGTTCAGGCATGGGGAAGGGATCGTGTAAAGTCTGTCGCAGCAGCGCTTTGTCAGAGCATTTTGTCAAATCGCGCTGCAGTGCACGCGGGCGCATGCTTGAGCGTAGAATCAGACAACATCTCAGAACCCCGGACCTTTGCCTTGAAAAACGCTTTCGTCATTGTAACCCTCTCCAGCCTCCTGGCGGCGTGCGCTGTCGCGCCAAAACAGCAGCCTGCCGAAGGGCCGGCTTCCGCCACGGCCGCCTCCACGGCGGACGCCGACACCCCGCTCGCGCAGGAAGCCGAGGGGGAGGCGACGGAGGCCACGGAAGCCGATGATGAAGCGCTCGCGGAGAAAGCCCGGCGCGAGGCCGAGGCCAAGCTGCCGAAAGTGGAACTGACCAGCAGCATGCTGAACCAGTTACTTAAGGCCGAGTTCGCATTCCGCAAGGGCGACTGGCAGGGCCCTTATCTGACCATGCTGTCGCTGGCCCAGCAGACCCGCGATCCGCGCCTGGCGCGCCGCGCGGCCGAGATGGCGGTAGCGGCGCGCCAGGTCGACGACACCCTGGCCGCGGTACGCCTGTGGCGCCAGCTCGATCCGGAATCCGAGGAAGCGACCCAGTACTTCGTCGGCATGGTGGTCACCTCGGACAATATCGCGGAAGTCGAGCCGATCTTCGTCGAGCGCCTGCGCGCGGCGCCTCCCGGCCGGCGCGGCCTGCTGCTGTTCCAGATCCAGCAACTGCTCGGGCGCGCCAAGGACAAGGAAGCGGCCGCCGCCATGCTGGACCGCGTGGTCGCGCCCTACGCCGGCACGCTGGAAGCGCACATCGTGCGCGCCCAGGCGGCCCTGGCGCGCGGCGACCGCGCGGCGGCGCAGCAGGAGGCGCAGGCCGCCCTGCAGGCCAAGCCCGATGCCGAGATCGCCGTGCTGATGCTGGCCCAGACGCTCGAGGACGAAGCGAAGGCCGGCGCCATGCTGGAAGCCTTCCTGAAGGCGCATCCGGAGGCGCGCGAGGTGCGCGCGGCGCACGCCCGCATCCTGGTCAACCAGAAGCAGTACCCGCAGGCGCGCGCCCAGTTCGAGGCCCTGTTGAAGGCGCGTCCGGACGACGCCGGCAACCTGTACGCGCTCGGCGT
>DAMCRY010000039.1:0-6312 GCA_032115075.1 Massilia sp. | reverse complement strand
GATGCCCAGGCCGCCGAAGGCTATTTCACGCGCTTCGTCGAGGTGCTGGGACGCAATCCGGAAGACGATCGCGACCCCACCCGCGCGCTGCTGATCCTGTCGCAGCTGGCCGAGGAGCGCAAGGACTACGCCGGCGCCATGGCCTGGCTCGAGAAGGTGCCGGACAACACCGAACCGGCGCTGCTGCTCAGCGCCCAGCTGCGCCGCGCCCAGCTGCTCGGCAAGCAGGGCGACCTGGCCGGTGGGCGCAAGCTGCTGGCCAGCCTGAAGCCGGCCGAACCCGCGCAGCAGGCCCAGGTGGCCGTGGCCGAATCGCAATTGCTGCGCGATGCGGGCCGCCTGCCCGAGGCGTATACCCTGATGGAGGCGGCCGCCAGGCGCTTCCCGAAGAATCCCGACCTGCTGTACGACTTCGCCCTGCTGGCCGAAAAGCTCGGCCGGGTCGAGGTCATGGAGCAGCAGCTGCGCGCGGTGATGGCGCTGGCGCCGGACAACCACCACGCCTACAACGCCCTCGGCTATTCGCTGGCCGAGCGCAACGTGCGCCTGCAGGAAGCCCATGCCCTGATCGCCAAGGCGCTCGAGATGGCGCCGGGCGACCCCTACATCATGGATAGCATGGGCTGGGTGCAGTACCGCATGGGCAAGCTGGACGAGGCCGAGAAATACCTGCGCGCCGCCTATGCGCTGCGGCGCGACCCGGAAATCGCCGTGCACCTGGGCGAAGTGCTGTTCCAGAAGGGACGCCAGGCCGACGCCCAGCAGCTGTGGCGCGAAGCGCGCGCCAAGGACCCGCAGAACGACACGCTGCGCAGCACGCTGGCGCGCCTGCGCCAGACCTTGTGAAATAATCCACGCTTTCGATTTCGCCCCTTTGCCGATGCCGATCACCCGACGCCTGCTTCCACTTGCACTTCCATTTGCGCTTTCCGCCGCGCTCGCAATCCTTGCCGGCTGCGCCACCACCAGCACCAATGTCGCCACCGTGGGTGCTTACCGCGATACCATCGATCTCAGCGGCCGCTTGTCGGTCAATTACCAGAAAGACGGCAAGGCCGAATCGCTGACCGGTGGTTTTGACTGGACGCAGCGCCCAGGCAGCGTGGACGTCACGCTCACCAATCCGCTGGGACAGACGGTGGCGACAATCAATGTCACCCCGCAATCGGCCACGCTCACCCAGGCCGGCCAGGCGCCGTTGACCGAGGCAACTATCGACACGCTCACCCAGCGCACCCTGGGCTGGCCACTGCCGGTGTCGGGCCTGCGCGACTGGCTGCAGGGCTATGCGGTGGATGCGCAGGGGCAGCGCTTCGCCGCATCGCCGGCGAACAACGAGGTGACGACCCAGGACGGCTGGCGTCTGCGCTTCGTCGAGTGGCAAGACCTGAACGCCGCCCAGCCGGTGCCGCGCATCATCCACGCCAACCGCGTCGCGGCAGGCGACATCCAGGACCTGCAGATCCGCATCGTCGTCAATCCGGCAGGGCAGGGTTGAGCTTCATGCGTTCGCTTCACGACTGCCCGGCTCCAGCCAAGCTCAACCTGTTCCTGCACGTCACCGGCCGTCGCGCCGACGGCTACCACCTGCTGCAAAGCGTGTTCCAGCTGATCGACCGCGCCGACACCCTGCATTTCGACCTGCGCGACGACGAGCGGATCGTGCGCACCACCGAGGTGCCCGGCGTGCCCGCGGAACAGGACCTGGTCGTGCGCGCGCTGCGCCTGCTGCAGGCGGAATACGCGCGCCGCCATGGCCGACTGCCGCCGGGCATCGACGTGGCGCTGGAAAAAATCCTGCCGATGGGCGGCGGGCTGGGTGGCGGTTCCTCGGATGCGGCCACCGCGCTGATGGCCGCCAACCACCTGTGGCGGGCCGGCCTGAGCCGGCAGGAACTGATCGAGCTCGGCTTGCCGCTGGGCGCCGACATTCCCTTCTTCCTGTTCGGCGAAACCGCGTTCGTCGAGGGCGTGGGCGAAGCCCTGCAGGCCGTGCCGGGCCCGGATTGCTGGTATGTGGTGATCGAACCGGGCGTGGCGGTGCCGACGCCGGCGATTTTTTCGGCGCCGGATTTGACGCGCGATACGAAGCCCGTTACAATAGCGGACTTTTCCAGCAGCCTTACTGTTTCAGGCAAGCAGCTTGGCTTCGGGAAGAATGATTTGCAGGACGTGGCTGTACGCCTGTTCCCGCCGGTAGCAGAGGCGGTCGAATGGTTGAACGGTTACGGCGATGCCAGGATGACTGGCTCGGGGGCATGTGTGTTCTGTGCCTTTTCCGGCGAGCGCGAAGCGGACCAGGTCCTGGCACATGTGCCGGCGAAATGGAAAGCCTGGAAAGCGCAGTCGCTAGGAAGTCACCCGATGAAATCGCTCTTGCAAATCAACGAGTTGTAGAATAAAATTTTGCCTGTCGCGACGTTAGACGTTAAAATACGTAGAATGTAACGGCAAGCAGTTCAGTCGTGTAGGGGAATCGCCAAGTTGGTTAAGGCACCGGATTTTGATTCCGGCATTCCAAGGTTCGAATCCTTGTTCCCCTGCCAAAGTTTTCCCGGCTGTCGAGGCGAATGCCTCCGGCGGGACAAACAGCGGTGCAGCGTTCGGCCTGCATCCACAAGCTAATCAGCCGGTTCATCCGGCTGATTGTTTTTCCAGATTCAACGTTATCTCTTGGGACTCCCTCCATGGCTTACGAAAACCTGATGGTTTTTACCGGCAACGCCAATCCGGCACTAGCAGAGGGGGTCGCTAAGAACCTCGGCATTCCACTCGGAAAAGCAGTCGTTTCGAAATTCTCGGACGGCGAAGTCATGGTCGAGATCAACGAAAACGTCCGCGGCAAGGACGTCTTCGTCCTGCAGTCGACCTGCGCACCGACCAACGACAACCTGATGGAAATCATCCTGATGGTCGACGCTCTCAAGCGCGCATCGGCAGGCCGCATCACCGCCGCCATCCCTTACTTCGGCTACGCCCGCCAGGACCGCCGCCCGCGCTCGGCGCGCGTCGCGATCTCGGCCAAGGTCGTCGCCAATATGCTGGAAGAAGCCGGCGTCGAGCGTGTCCTGATCATGGACCTGCACGCCGACCAGATCCAGGGTTTCTTCGACATTCCGGTCGACAACATCTACGCATCGCCGATCCTGCTGGGTGACCTGCAGAAGCGCAACTACGACGACCTGCTGGTCGTGTCGCCGGACGTCGGCGGCGTGGTGCGCGCCCGTGCGCTGGCCAAGCGCCTCGGCTGCGACCTGGCGATCATCGACAAGCGCCGCCCGAAGGCGAACGTGTCGGAAGTCATGAACATCATCGGTGAAGTCGAAGGCCGTAACTGCGTGATCATGGACGACATGGTCGACACCGCCGGCACGCTGTGCAAGGCTGCCGAAGTGCTGAAAGAGCGCGGCGCCAAGAAAGTCGTCGCCTACTGCACCCACCCGGTCCTGTCGGGTCCGGCCATCGACCGTATCCAGAATTCGCCGCTCGACGAGCTGGTCGTCACCGACACCATCCCGCTGAGCGCAGCCGGCGCCGCCTGCGGCAAGATCCGCCAGCTGACCAGCGCACCGCTGCTGGCCGAGACCTTCAAGCGGATCGTCAAGGGCGACTCGGTCATCTCGCTGTTCGTCGATTAAGCAACACTGCACCGTTCTTCGCGGCGCGCCTGGCTGACATGGCCGGCGCGCCGTTGACGTAAGTAGAAATTGGGTCCCCGCCTACGCGGGGATGACATTCCCGGCGGTGCCGGAACTGTCGGTTTTTCGCATTCTTGAGCGCGCAGTATGGCGCTTGTTCTCGACTGCCCTGGTCGCGGGGTGGTCACCACTGGGTTACCGGGCCGGCATTCGTGCCGGCATTCGGACCCGTTAATTTTTGGAGTTTCACATGAAAGTAGTCGCATTCAACCGCACTCAGCAGGGGACCGGAGCGAGCCGCCGCCTGCGCAACGCTGGCCAGACCCCGGGCATCATCTACGGTGGCGCCGAAGCCCCGCAACTGATCGCCCTGGATGGCAACGCGCTGTTCCACGCGCTCAAGAAAGAAGCTTTCCACGGTTCGGTCCTGGACCTCGAAATCGAAGGCAAGACCCAGCAAGTCCTGCTGCGCGACTTCCAGATGCACGCATACAAGCAACTGGTCCTGCACGCTGACTTCCAGCGCGTCGACGCATCGAAGCCGATCCACACCAAGGTCACCCTGCACTTCGTCAACGCCGAGATCTCGCCGGCCGTCAAGCTGAGCAGCGCCGTGATCTCGCACGTCGCCAACGAACTGGAAGTGGCTTGCCTGCCGGGCAAACTGCCGGAGTTCATCGAAGTCGACCTGAGCAAGCTGGAAGCCGGCCAGTCGATCCACGTGAACGACCTGACCCTGCCGGAAGGCGTGACCGCGCTGACCCACGGCCAGAACCTGACCCTGGTCACCACCTCGATCCCGCGTGGCGCAGCTTCGGCTGAAGCCGCTGCCGAGTAATACCTTCCTCACAGGCCGCTGCGGCGGCTTGCTGGAAATCGAAAACCCGCCGTGGCTTGCCCGGCGGGTTTTTGTTTGTGGCTTCGTTTTTCAGCGATAATCCTGTTTTTCCCAGAATCAAAGTAGACAGCGCATGTCCATCCGTCTGATCGTCGGCCTCGGCAACCCGGGCCCGGAATACGAACAAACCCGCCACAACGCCGGCTTCTGGCTGGTCGACAACCTGGCCAATTCGCTGCCGGGCTGCCGCCTGCAGCGCGAGTCGCGCTTCAATGCCATGGTGGCGAAGACCCGGATCGCCGGCAACGAGGTATGGCTGCTGGAGCCGCTGACCTATATGAACCGCTCCGGCCAGTCGGTCGGCGCGCTGGCGCGCTTCTACAAGATCAACCCGGACGAGGTGCTGGTCGTGCACGACGAGCTCGACATGCTGCCGGGCGTCGCCAAGCTCAAGAAGGGCGGCTCCTCGGGTGGCCACAACGGCTTGAAGGACATCACGTCAAGCCTCGGCACCCAGGAATACTGGCGCCTGCGCCTCGGCATCGGCCATCCGCGCAGCCTGAACCTGCAGCAGGCCGTTGCCGACTTCGTCCTGCACCGCCCGCGCCGCGAAGAGCAGGCCCTGATCGAGGAATCGATCGACAAGGCGCTGCGCATCGTCCCGCTGTGCTGCGAGGGCAAGATGGACGTGGCGATGATGCAATTGCACACGGCCTAAGGACCCTGCACGATGACCTGGGCGCGCAGGTCGCCCATCATGCGTTCGAGCGCCGGACGCATCTGGCGGTAGTCGTCCGGCGAGCAGGTGGCGCCGGTGTGCCGGAACTGCAGGCGCCGCTTCACCACCACCACATTGCCCCGCCGCGCATACTGCGCGCGGTAGAAGAACCGTCCATCGTCCACCAGCACCGGCTTCGGCAGCGCCAGCACGCGCGTGCGCGGCGGCAGTCCGTAGCGCAGCTCGTCTTCGGCATCGATGGCGGGGCACAGAAAATCCTGCCGCCGTTCCGGCTCGCGCCCCAGTGAGAACACGGCATCGCCGAGCCCACCCCAGAAGTTGTAGGTCGTCGCCAGCGCGACCGGCCCCGGCAGGCGCACGAAGGCGTCGGTCGCGCCGGAGAAGGCGACGGTGTAGTCGTCGTGGGACGGGCCTGCGCCGGCCGCGCCTGTGCTCGGCCCCTCCGTGTCGCCCGGCTCGAAGCGCCCGTCGCCGGACTGCCCCAGCCCGGCGAGCATGCGCCGCACGAAACTGTCGCGTTGCGACTGCGGCGTCGTGCGGACGGCATGGCGGTAGGGTTCCGCGATGGCGCCGCCATTGCTGCGCGTTACGCTGAAACGGCTGCCGCCGTCGGGCGCGATGTCGAACCGCGTCACCGTGCGGCTGCGCGCCGGCTGGAACGCGGGCGTGACCGCGAAGCCACCGGTATCGGCCAGCAGGACCGGCTTGCCGAGCAGGGCGGGCGGCAGGAAGCCGCCGGCGACCGATTCGGCGCTCGGGTCGAGATAGAGCTGCAACTGCGGCACATGCACGATGACGTGGTTCAGTACACCCAGCGTCGGTACCTCCGGCAGGCGGTAGGCATTGTCGCCGTTGACCAGCGCCGCGCCGGACGGGATGCCGACCGCCTCCAGCAGGGCCTGCAGCAGCACCGCATGGTCCTTGCAGTCGCCGTAGCGGTTCGCCAGCACGGACGAGGCCGGGTGCGGCACGACGCCGCCCGGCCCGAGGAAGACGGCGACGTAGCGGATGTTCCGCCGGACCCAGTCCGACAGCGCCAGCGCCCGCACGCGCGGGTCGTCGAGTCCGCGCGTGATGTCGGCGGCGAGCCGGGCGAT
>DAMCRY010000038.1:0-16411 GCA_032115075.1 Massilia sp. | reverse complement strand
GCCCCAGCAGAAGCTCGACAAGGTGTTCTTCCTGGCCGCCAAGACGCCGGGCCGCCGGCTCGCCATCGATGCCGCCGCCAGCCTCGGCGCCGGCGCCACGCTGCCCCTGCGCGTGCTCGAACTGACGGCGCGCGACAAGGCCTGCGAGCATCCGGACAAGGCCTGCCAGGGCGACGCCTGCCCACTCGCGAAGGGTTTCTACGACCGCCTGCCGGCCGCCCGCGCCGATGCCGCCCAGGTCGGCATCCTCGACCGCGAGGCGTTGCGCGAGGTGGCGCTGCGGCACGAGGTTTGCCCCTACTACCTCGGCAGCGAGATGGCGCACTGGGCCGACATGGCGGTGGGCGACTACAACTATTATTTCGACGGCGGCGCCCTGCTGTACGCGCTGGCCCAGGCCAACGGCTGGCGCGCCAGCGTGCTGGTCGACGAGGCCCACAACATGGTGTCGCGCGCGCGCTCGATGTACAGCGCGGAGCTGGACCGGAGCAACCTGCGCGCCGCCCGCGCCAACGCGCCCGCACTCGTGAAAAAGGCGCTGGAGCGCGTCGGACGCGCCTGGACCGGCGTCGACAAGGAAGCGCCCGCGCCCTACCAGGTGCTGGCCGCCGTGCCCGACAAACTGCTCGACGCCCTGCAGAACGCCACCAGCACCGTCAACGACTTCCTGGCCGAATTCCCCGGTCCGCTCGACCCGGAGCTGCAGCGCTTCCACTTCGACGCGCTCGGCTTCATCCGCCTGGCCGAGTCCTTCGGCGAGCACTCGCTGTGCGACCTCACCCGCGCGGGCGTACGCGATTCCGTGATCAGCATCCGCAACGTGGTGCCCGCCCCTTTCCTGGCGCCGCGTTTCGCCCAGGCCCATTCGGTGACGCTGTTCTCGGCCACGCTGAGTCCCTGGCATTATTTTTCCGACCTGCTCGGCATGCCCCCCGATACGGCCTGGGCCGACGTTTCCTCGCCGTTCTCGGCCAGCCAGCTCGCCGTCCACATCGCCGACGGCATCTCGACCCGCTACCAGCACCGCGCCGCCTCGCTTGGCCCGATCGCCGGCCTGATCGCGCGCCAGTATGCGGAGCGGCCCGGTAACTACCTGGCTTTCTTCAGCAGCTTCGACTACCTGGAGCAGGTTCACGAGAAACTGGCGCAGCAGCATCCGGAGGTGCCGGCCTGGCGCCAGGAGCGGCGCATGAGCGAACCGGAACGCGCCGCCTTCCTCGATCGCTTCACGCTGGAGAGCCGCGGAGTCGGCTTCGCCGTGCTGGGCGGCTCCTTCGGCGAAGGCATCGACCTGCCGGGCGAGCGCCTGATCGGCGCCTTCGTCGCCACCCTCGGACTGCCGCAGGTGAACCCGGTGAACGAGCAGCTGCGCGAACGGATGGCCGCCATGTTCGGCGCCGGCTACGACTACACCTACCTGTACCCCGGCATGCAGAAGGTGGTGCAGGCGGCCGGCCGCGTGATCCGCACCGAGCAGGACCAGGGCGTCGTGTGGCTGATCGACGACCGCTTCGCACGCCCCGAGGTGCGCGCCCTGCTGCCGGCCTGGTGGGACGTCGACAGGCGAGATGCCGCCGTGGCGACCTAGCGCATCAGCTCCCGCACCCGGGCGTAGCCGCTGCGGCTGATCGGCAGCTTCGTTCCATCCTTCAGCACGGCGCAGTAGTTGTCCTTGCTGGCCGGCTCGATGCGCGCGATCGCGCCGACGTTGACGATGGTGGAGCGGTGGATGCGGATGAAGACCTGCGGGTCGAGCTGGGACTCGAGCTCGGACAGGCGCCCGTTCTTGAGCCAGCCCTTACCGCTTGCCATCACCTGCACGTAGTCGTCCTGCGCCTCGATGTAGTCGACCGTATCGGTCGGGACCACGTGCACGCGCGGGCCATCCTTGATCAGGATGCGTTCGAGATGGCCATGGCGCCGCGCCGCTTCCCGCACCACCGCCTCCAGGGCCTGGGTCGGCTGAGGCCGACGGCTGCGCGCATGCGCCAGGGCCTGGGCCAGCCGCTCCCGGCTGAAGGGCTTGAGCAAGTAGTCGATCGCATGCACTTCGAAGGCGCGCAGCGCGAAGCCGTCGTAGGCGGTGGCGAAGATGTAGTGCGGCTTGCGGCCTGCCAGCTCCACCACCTCGAAGCCGTCCAGCTTCGGCATCTGGATGTCGAGGAAGACCAGCTCGGGGTCGAGCTCGCCGATCGCCTTGACCGCCTCGAAGCCGTTGGCGCATTCGCCGACGATCTCGACGTCGGCGTGGTCTCCCAGGTATTCGCGCAACAGCGCGCGCGCCAGGTGTTCGTCGTCCACGATCAGCACTCGCATGCCGCTTCTCCCATGTTCTATTCCTTCTCCGTCTCCGCGGGCAGCACCAGGTCCACCCGGAATATGTCGTCTTCGCGTGCCCAGTGCACGCTGCCTTCCCTGCCGTAGGCCGCCGCCAGGCGCTGGCGCACGTTCTCCAGCCCGATTCCCCTGCCCGCCTTCGGCGCCCCTGCGTCCGGATCGGCGTCGTTCTCGACCCGGATGCGCAGCAGCGAGCCCGCCCGCTCCGCCATGACCGTGATGTTGCCGCCGTCGAGCCGCTGGCCGATCCCGTGCTTGACCGCGTTCTCCACCAGCGGCTGCAGGATCATCGGCGGCAGCAGGCAGTCGCCCGCTCCCTCGCCCACGTGGTGGGCAAAGAACAGGCGCGGGCCAAAGCGCACCTGCTCGATCGCCAGGAAACGCTCCACCAGCGCCACCTCGTCGCGCAGCGCCACCTTGCGGTGCGCTTCCAGCCCAAGCGTCTGGCGGAAGAAACCGGCCAGTTGCAGGGTCATGTCGCGCGCCCGGCCGGCGTCGATGCCGGTCAGCGCGCTGATCGAATTCAGGCTGTTGAACAGGAAGTGCGGGTCGATCTGGGTGCGCAGCATGCGCAGCTCGGCATCCTGGGCCAGCAGGCGCGACTCCAGTGCCTGGGTCTCGGCGCGGCGCGCCCGCTCGAACTCCAGTGCCAGGTAGTGCGCCACCGCCGTCATCCAGTACAGCAGCATGCCGATTCCGAACATCATCGCGGCGAATGGCCGCGTCACCGCCACCGCCGAGGCCCCCGGCAGCAGCAGCGCGCACAGGGCGGCCCAGGCGCTGCCCGCCACGCACCACAGCAGGGCCGCAGTCGCCGCGCTGAAGAAGAACACCGGCAGCACCGCGCCCAGGCCGCGCTGCGCCAGCGGATAGGCACGGCACAGGTAGTAGGCCGAGAAGCCGCAGGCGCTGGCGTAGCAGAGCGTCAGCGGCAGCGCGAACAGCAGGGTCGGTCCGAGGCCGGCGCCGGTGACGGCCACGATCAGGCCCGCCAGCAGGACGCCCAGCAGCAGCCAGGCCAGCAGGTAGAGCGCGACGCCGCGCCGCGCCCAGGCCCCGCCATTCATGCCACGCCCGCCATCAGTTGCGCACCTCGACGCCGCCCATGATCGCGTAGCCCTGGATCACCAGGCGCTTGCTGGTATCCGGCGGCGTGATGGTCTTTTCCTCGAAGCCGCCCATGATCGGCGTGCCCTGCAGGACGATGGTCCAGTCGGGCGGCACCTTCAGGGTGACGCCGCCCCAGAAGGCGAACACGTTGATCACCGCCTCGCCCTCGATCGAGGCGTTGCGCAGGTCCAGCGCGCAGCCGCCCATCACCGCAGTCACCTCGCCGCCGCGGAAGGTCGGCGTCGTGACGCGGCGCTCGAAGCCGCCCAGGATCGCGACCACGTCCACCGTGTCGCTGCCGCCGAAGCTTCCATTCTTGCCGTCCTTGCCGTCCCTGGCCAGGTAGGCCGGCACCTGGCCGCGCTGGACGATCGCCTTGTACAGCAGGTAGCCGCCGGCGCCGATCAGGAACAGGGGCCACATGGTGCGCACGCTGAAGTCGATGACGTCCATCCGGTCGAGGATGATCAGGACGCCCAGGCCGACCAGCCCGGCGCCCATCAGCTGGCCGCCGCGGGTCTGGGTGTCCCACAGCTTGACGATGCCGGCGATGATGAACACCATCGGCCAGAACGAGACGGCGCGGTGCATGTCGAGGATGTCGAGGTTATCCAGCAGGAACAGCAGGCCCATCAGGATGACGAGCAGGCCAAGCACGATCTGGCTGCTCACGCTGCGGGAAGGATTATTGTTTTTCATGGCGCATGTCCGGGTTGGTGTGGCGCAGGCGGCGCTCGATCAGCGGCTGCACGACCATCTTCACGCCGGCGGCCAGGATGAACAGCGGCCAGCTGTTACGGAAGGTCAGGCCGAAGACGTGTTCGAAGCAGGCGAACAGCCACAGGCCGATGAAGACGGTCCACAGGCCGTTGCCGAATTCGCGCGCGCTCGGGTAGCCGATGGTCTGGTTGATGCCGACGACGACCAGCAGCAGCGGCCAGTAATGCCAGTAGTCGCTTGCGTCGATATAGTACAGGCGGTCGAGCAGGACGACGGCGCCAACGACGATCAGCGTCAGGCCCCAGGCCGCCTGCTTGCGCCAGCGGTACGCTTCTTCGGTGTGCATGGTGTGCTCCTTGTAGGCGATCGTAGGATCGGAATGGACACACGATACCGGAGCGGCATGCCCCTTTGACAGCCCATTTCGGCGAACGGCGGCCCCGGAGCGGCGAATGGCGAAATTTTCGGCGGGCGGCGCCTGCCGGCGGCGAATGACGGACGGGAGGCGGATCGGAGGCGGCGCACGGCGTCGCCGGAGCGGAACGAAAAAAAGCCCGCCGTGAGGCGGGCCAGATGGGCAATGCGGGATCCGGAAAAAACGGTGCGACTCAGGCCGGGGCCGACAGGTCCATCGGCGGGCGGCCCTTCACCTGGTTGCGGTACTTGGCGCGGGCCTCGGCCATCTTCACCGCTTCGCGCGCGATGTTCGTGCGGCGGATCTCCAGGCGTTCCTTCTTGCCGCGGTGTTGCGCTTCGTGTTTGCTGCCGATCTTGCGAGTCATGACTGTCTCCTTGAGTGGGCACCACGCCGTCATGGCGCGGTCGGAAATCAGGAGCGGTTATTCGCCATCTTGAGATCGGCGGGCATCAGCATGCCCCAACCGAGCTGGCGCCGGATCTCTTCCGGCGTGGGCGGCGGCGCCGTGTCCCGCGAGCGGCGCTCGAGGTATTCGCGCACGAGGTGCTTGGGTGGATGCTTGATCTCGGACATGGCAAACTCCGCTACCGTTGGGGGCCGTCGCTCATGCGGCTGCATGGGCACCGGCCCGGATCTGGTGCCGGTCCTCGAGGCGACCGGCTAACCTGTTGAGCTGTCGGCGTCGCGTCCTGCGGTATCGCAGCGCAGCGCCTCACTCACACGGGTCCATCTTAACGATGGGCTGCCATCGTCACCGTTAGGTGCCGCACACTTTTCGATAGGCGCGATCCTACAAGGGCGCGAGCGCGTCCGGAAGGCGGGGCCGCCCATGAAAAAAGGGGAGCCGAAGCTCCCCTTGTGCGGCGCTATGCGGCGGTCAGAACTTGTACTTCAGGTTCACGTAGTACTGGCGGCCGCTGACGTCCAGCTTCTGCTGCTCTTCCTCGCTGTAGCGATAGTAGGCGCGCTTGGCGTTGGTCAGGTTGGTCGCATCGAGCGAGAGGATCAGGTTCGGCGTCAGGTTGTAGCTCGCGTTGAACGCCAGCGTGGTCACCGGCGCGGCCATGGTCGGCGCCACCGGCATGGTCACGCCGTTGATCACGGCCTTGCCCTGGCTGGCAGCGTTCGGCGCCGGCGCGGTGCTGGCGTTCACGTACTCGCTGCGGTAGTTCGCCACCAGGCGCGCCGACAGCTTGTCGTTCTCGAAGTAGCCGCCCAGGTTGCCGGCCCACTCGGAAGCGCCGATCATCGGCAGGCCGTCGTCGACCTTGGTCTTGGCGCGGCTGACGTTCGAGGTGAAGCCGAAGCCGGTGTTGCCGAACGGCTGCTCATACGAGATCTCGATGCCGCGCACGCGCGCGCCCTGCTGCGACGAGGTCAGCACGAAGAAGTCCTTCAGCTGGTTGTCGCGCGGATCGACGTACCGGATGGTGGCGGCGCCGGAGACGCCGGTCTTCGGATAGCCCTTGATCTTCGAGTGGTAGACGTTCACGCCAACCTGCGAGCGGCGCGCGAAGTACCAGTTCCAGGCCAGGTCCAGGTTGTTGGAGGTCTGCGGCGCGATGTTCGGGTTCGGGCCGACGATGGTGCAGCCGGCTTCGCCGCAGGTGGCGCCGCTGTAGCCGACCGCGAACAGGTTGTAGTTCTGGCGGCCGATGGTCTTGCTGGCGCCGAAGCGGGCGATCATGTCGTCCGCCAGCTCGTAGCGCAGGTTCAGGCTCGGCAGCACGTTCTTGTAGACGTGCTTGTTCGCTTCCTTGTAGAAGAAGTTGCCGGCCTTCGGATCGAAGGTCCGGTCGTCGAACGAGCCGCTGCCCTCGTGGTACCAGGTGATCGCGCCCGGATAACCCGGGCAGGCGACGATCGGCTCGCCCGGACGCGAGCGGGTGCAGATGCCGCTCGGGATCGGATACGGAATCATCGAATCGACCTGGGTGCGCACATAGCGCAGGCCGACGTTGCCCGACCAGCGGTCGCCTTCCAGGTAGGCCATCGCGTAGGCGGCGCTCTGGCGTTCGCGCATGTCGATCTCCAGGCCGGCGCGGCGCTCCCAGTCGTCGCTGGTGACGGTGCGGTTGGCCTCGAAGTAGGCCTTCAGCGCATCCGGCGACATGGTCCAGCTGACGTTGTCCCAGCCGGCCGGGCCGTCCAGGCCGTCGCCGAAGTCCGACGGCCACGGCTTGAAGCCGCTCGTCGGCGCGTTCGGCGGCAGGGCCGCGTAGCGCAGCTGCGGCCAGCGGCGCACCAGGTCGCGCTTGTGTTCCGCGAAGCGCACGCCGGTTTCCACCGATTTGACGATGCCGCGGTCGAGCTTGTACTCCGCGTCCAGGTTCAGGCTGTGCTCCTTGTCGACCGTCTTCGCGCCGGAGGCGTTGCGGCCGGTGAGGACGAAGCCGGTGCCGTCCGCGCCCTGCGGCTTGTAGGCGTTCGGACCGGCGCCGTGGTACTGGACGTAGGGTGCGTCGTACAGGCTGCCCAGCGCATACGAGACGCCGGTGCCGAAGCGGGTATAGGTCAGGCCCTGGTCGAGCGCGGTCTGGCCGACGCCGCGGGTGACCGAGAGCAGACCCTTGACGGTCAGGTCCTGGTTGACGCGGTACTTGGCATCGAGGTCGAGGAAGGAGCTGGTCGCCTTGGCGCCGTCTCGGTAGGCGCCTTCGGTCTCGCCGATGTACTGCGGCGGCGTGCCGTCCGCGTACACGATGTCGGCGCTCTTGAGCACGCGCAGCTCGTCGCCGAACATGGTCTTCTCGGTGACGATGACCGGGTTCCTGATTTGCGCGTAGACCTGCTGGCCTTCGACCGAAGTCGGCAGCCCGCCGAAGGCGCCCTGGGTGCTCTGGCGGCCCAGCAGCATGCTCATGATGGCGCCGGCGTTCAGGCGGCCGTAGTTCGGCGCCTTCAGCTGCGAGTGGAAGCCGGTCATGTTCACGTCGAGGTCGTTGTTCGGCTTGAACTGGAGCGCGAACATGCCGCCCTTGCGGTTGCGCTCGCCCTCGACGAATTCCATGCTCATCGAGCCCGGGATGCGCACGCCGTTCAGGTCGGACGCCTTGTAGCCGGTGCCGGCCAGCGAGGCGTCGGTGATGCCCTTCATGGTCGCGGTGTTGATCACGTCCCAGCCACTGTTGGGCGAGTAGGCGAAACGCGACACCGAGTCGCGCCGGATCATGCGCTTCTGGGCGAAACCCTGCACGATGAAGCCGAAGGTGTTGGCTTCGTTCTTCCAGGTCATCGAGGCGTCGATGTCGTGGGTGGTCTTGCCCGGCAGGTCGGCGTACACCGCGCCCAGGTTGACCACGCCCGACAGGCGCTCCTTCTGGCTCAGCGGCTTGCGGGTGGTGACGTTGATGGTGCCGGCCAGGCCACCGTCGACCAGGTTGGCCTGCGACGTCTTGTACACCAGCGCCTGGTTCAGGACCGACGAGGGCATCAGGGAAAGGCTGGTCGAGCGGCTGCTCGAGAGCTGGTCGGAGATGTACCAGTCGCCGCCGGAGACCGCGTGGCCGTTGAAGATGATCAGCGTGTGGTCCGGGTTGGTGCCGCGCATGGCGACCTTCTCGGCCTCGTCGTAGTCGGTACGCACGGCCACGCCCGAGAGCCGCTGCAGCGAGTCGGCCAGGTTCCGGTCCGGCATCTTGCCGACGTCTTCGGCGGTGATCACCTCGACGTTCGCGGTGGCGTCGCGCTTGACGGCCAGCGACTTGGCCATCGAGGCGCGGATACCGGTCACCTCGACGGTCTGGATCGGGCCCGCCGGGGCATCCTGGGCCATCGCCGGCACTGCGGCCAGGCTCCATACCGCCATCGATACGGCCGCGGCGAGCGGCTTCTGCTTGATCATGTTGAATCTCCTGTTTTATCGCTATTCGGTCTGCAAGGCAGGCGCCATCGCTGCCATTCTCGGAGTATTGACGAACTGTGCTGTTAATGAATAATCACTTGTTTGCTCATCTATATAACTTGAAGGAATATTCATATTTGGCTGGCCCGCAAAGGCGCATGCCAGGCGCGTTTGCGGCCGATCTCCGGTTATGGCGCCACGATAAAATTTCATTATTCACCCGTCGCGCATGGGATTAGCGTGGCGTTATCACAACATTTCCATTATCCGATCATGCGCCTCGCTTTCCTGCTGCTTGCCGGCGCCGCCCTCGCCGGCTGCGCCTCCGCTCCGCCCCAGCTTCCCGCCGCGCCTGCGGCGCCGGCCGATACGCCGCTGGCCGTCGTCCTGCAAAAACGGATCTACCAGATGACGCCGCGCGAGGCCGGCCGCTACGTCGCCCACATGCAGACGGCCGAACCCGACCTGCGCAAGCGCATCGCCGCGATCGGCCGCCAGAACCTCGGCCAGCCCTATTCCCTGCACCTGCTGGGCGAATTCCCGTACGAGGTCCATGACGAGCTGCCGCTGTTCAGCCTCAAGGAAAGCGATTGCGTGGTGTTCGCCGAACATACCTATGCGATGGCCCTGTCGCAATCATGGGAAGAGTTCTTCTGGATGCTGCAGCGGATCCGCTACCGCGACGGCGTGATCGGCGTGGCCACCCGCAACCACTACACCGAGATGGACTGGAACGTGGCCAACCGCTGGCTGCTCACCGACGTCAGCGCCGAACTGGCCGGGCCGGGCGGCCCTTCCTACACGATGACGGTCGACCGCGCGCGCTTCCTGCGCACCCGGCACCACACGGTCGCCGACATCCCGGTCGAGACCAGCCGCCAGGCCTACGTGCCGAAGGAAGGCGTGGCAGCGGTCGCCAGCCAGCTGCGCGAGGGCGACTTCGTCAACGTCATCTCGACCCGCGACGGTGAATACTGGGCCTCGCACGTCGGCCTGGTGGTGCTGGGCCCGAACGGCGAGCGCCACTTCCTGCATTCGCAGGAGCCGAGGGTGCGCGAGGAGACCTTCGAGTCCTTCATCGCGCGCGCCGCCGAACGCGAAGCCCGCAATGCACGCGAGGGCAAGCGCGGCCAGGCGCTGGCCGGTTTCAAGTTCCTGCGCCTGAACGAGCAGATCGTGGTGCCGCCGATGGCGCCGCAGCCGCGTCCGGGCCGACCGGCCGGGGCCTGAGTAAACACGGGGCGCCGCAGCCCGCGCCGGCCCCGGTGGGCGGCTGCTGGACAAGCGCGGCGCCCCGCCCGTATCTTCATTCCTCCCCATCCCGCCGCCTTGCGCGGCGCGGTCCTTTGCCCTCCCGGGTTTCTGCACATCCCGCAAGGTGTCGCATCCGCCCCACGCTGCTCACGCGCCTGCACGCTGATCTCAACAATTAAATAATCAATGGAAATTAATTAGTCGATTTATTTCCTAATTTCATTTCCCGTCTTAAATTTTGGACACTTTCGTTTTAATTCACTTTCCGCCGTTGAGTCAGGTCAAACACCCCTCGTAGTGGTCGCCAGATAATAAATTTACAAAACTTACCAATCTCCGCATGAGCTTATTCCAAATGCTTATTCGGGATGATTAATTCATTTCATTCATCGCCCCATTCCGTATGTAAGGCCCCTTCATTTCCATTCCTAACCAGCAGCGGATCGCCATGTCGAAATTCAGCTCCGATCTTATCAGTCAGCTTCGCGCACGAATGGTGTCGATGAACCGCACCAGCAAAATCGCCCTGATGGTCGTGGCGGATCTGCTCGCCCTGCCGGTGTGTTTTTTGATCGCCATGATATTGCGCGGGGGCGATTTACAACTCGCAATGAATTACGGGCCCGCGTCCTATGTATTAGTGGCGGTGGTCACGATCGCCGCATTTTCGATGTCCGATTTATATAGGGCGGTGATCCGCTTTATCGACCAGCGCCTGCTGAGCTTTACCGGCGCCGCCCTGGCATTCGCCATATTATGCGTCTACGTCGTATTAATCATCATGGACGAACCGCGCTTTCCGCGCAGCGCATTGGCGATTTACTGGTTCGTCGTCTTCTCCTACGTCGTCATTTCGCGCATCGGCCTGCGCAACCTGCTGCGCGGCCACGGCGGCCAACGGGTCCGCAGTTCCGATACGGTCGCCGTCTACGGAGCCGGCGAGGCCGGCGCCCGCCTGGTGCAGGCGATGCGGCACAGCGACGAATACCGCCCGGTCTGCTTCTTCGACGACAAGCGCGCCCTCAACGACCGCACCATAGCCGGCCTGCGCGTGTTCGACACCGCCCGCCTGGCCGAACTGGTGGCGGCCCAGGGCATCCGCACCATCGTCATCGCCCTGCCCTCGGTGCCGCCGGAGCGGCTGCGCGAGATCATGCAGCGCCTGGGCCAGGCCGGCGTGCCGGTCAAGATCCTGAGCCGCCTGGTCGACCTGGCCGACGACCGTCCGCCGGCCCGCGACTCGATCCGCGAACTGAAGTTCGAAGACCTGCTCGGACGCGCCCCGGTCCCGCCCCGTCTCGACCTTTTCGCCCGCTGCGTGCGCGGCAAGAGCGTGCTCGTGACCGGCGCCGGCGGCTCGATCGGCAGCGAACTGTGCCGCCAGATCGTCACGCTCACCCCGAGCGAACTGCACCTGCTCGACCACTCCGAATACGCGCTCTACACCGTACGCCAGGAACTGAGCACGCGTTTCCCGGCGCTGACCATCCACGCCCATCTTGGCTCCGTCTGCAACGCCGACCTGGTCGAGCGCATCCTGCGCGAGGGCGAGGTCGCCACGATCTACCACGCCGCCGCCTACAAGCACGTGCCGCTGGTTGAAAGCAACATCGTCGAGGGCCTGCGCAACAACGTGGTCGGCGCCCAGGTGATCGCCAGCGCCGCCGCCAAGCACAAGGTCGAGACCTGCGTGCTGATCTCCAGCGACAAGGCGGTGCGTCCGACCAACATCATGGGCGCCAGCAAGCGCATCGCGGAACTGATCTTCCAGGCCGCCGCCGTGCGCCACGGCGCCCACACCACCTTCTGCATGGTCCGCTTCGGCAACGTGCTCGGTTCGTCCGGCTCGGTGATCCCGCTGTTCCAGCGCCAGATCGCGCGCGGCGGGCCGCTCACCATCACCCATCCCGAGGTGTCGCGCTACTTCATGCTGATCCCCGAGGCGGCGCAGCTGGTGATCCAGGCCGGCGCCATGGCCAAGGGCGGCGACGTGTTCGTGCTCGACATGGGCGAGCCGGTCAAGATCGTCGACCTGGCGCGCACCATGATCGCCATGTCGGGCCTGACCGAGCGCACGCCGCAGAACCCGCACGGCGACATCGAGATCCAGTTCGTCGGCCTGTTCCCGGGCGAGAAGCTGCACGAGGAATTGCTGACCGACGGCACCGTCTTCCCCAGCGAGCATCCGCGCATCATGCGCATGAAGGAAAGCGCGCTGCGCCCGAGCGTACTGGAAACCTGCATCACCTGCCTGATGATGGCCTGCGAGACCCACGAGCGCGGGACGATCGAGTCGATGGTCAAGGCCATCGTCGCCGAATACGTGCCGCACGCGCCGCTCACGGCGCCGCCGCTGGTGGCCGAGACCCCGCAACCCAGCCTGATCAAGCGCTTCGCCCCATTCCGGATCTGAACCGCCTTACCCCCACTGTCATTGACCGACGAGGAAACACATGCGCGACGAGAATACCTCCCCCCACCTGGAGCAGCTGCTCGACAAGCTGCAGGACCGCACCGCCGTCATCGGCATTGTCGGCCTCGGCTACGTCGGACTGCCGCTGACCCTCTGCTACGCGGCACAAGGCTTCAAGGTTCTCGGTATCGACATCGACCTCGACAAGGTCGAGCGCCTGAACCGCGGGGAGAGCTATATCCGCCACATCGACGCCGCCGCAGTGGGCCAGGCGCGCGAGCGCGGCTTCGAGGCGACCGCCGACTTCACCCGCGCCGGCGAGGCCGACGCCCTGGTCATCTGCGTCCCGACCCCACTGAACGCCTACCGCGAACCGGACCTGTCCTACGTGCTCGGTACCGTCGGCGCCCTGCTCCCCTACGTGCGCGAAGGCCAGGTGGTGTCGTTGGAGAGCACCACCTATCCCGGCACCACCGAGGAAGAGCTGCGCCCGCGCCTGGAATCGCGCGGCTTCACCGTCGGGCGCGACCTGTTCCTGGTGTTCTCGCCCGAGCGCGAAGACCCGGGCAACCCGCATTTCCAGACCCGCACCATCCCGAAGGTGGTGGGCGGCTCGACCCCGGCTTGCCTGGAGGCCGGCCTGGCCCTGTACCGCGCCGCCGTGGACCGCGTGGTGCCGGTCAGCTCGACCCGCGCCGCCGAGCTGACCAAGCTGCTCGAGAACATCCACCGCGCCGTCAACATCGGCCTGGTCAACGAAATGAAGATCATCGCCGACCGCATGGACATCGACATCCACGAGGTGATTCGCGCGGCCGCCACCAAGCCCTTCGGCTTCACGCCCTACTACCCGGGGCCGGGCCTGGGCGGCCACTGCATCCCGATCGACCCCTTCTACCTCACCTGGAAGGCGCGCGAGTACGGCCTGCATACCCGTTTTATCGAACTGGCCGGCGAGATCAACAGCGACATGCCGCACTGGGTGATCGGCAAGGTGGCCGACGCCCTGAACGAGCGCGGACGCTCGATCATGGGAAGCCGGGTGCTGGTGCTGGGCATCGCCTACAAGAAGGACGTCGAGGACATGCGCGAATCGCCCTCGGTGGCGCTCATGGAGATCCTGCGCCGCAAGGGCGCGAGTGTCGACTATTCCGATCCGCACGTGCCGGTCTTCCCGCGCATGCGCGAGCACCGCTTCGAGCTGTCCAGCGTGGCGCTCACGCCGAATGCGATCGCGTCCTACGACGTGGTGCTGGTCGCCACCGCGCACAGCGCCTTCGACTACGAACTGGTGCGCCAGTACGCGAACCTGATCGTCGACACCCGCGGCGTGTACAGCGAACGCCTGCCGAACGTCGTCAAAGCCTGAGTCACGTCCCTGTGTCTAGTCCGGAGAACACGATGCGTTCCTATCCCCCTGCCATCCTCGACCGCAAGATCCGCTTCGCCCTGGTCGGCTGCGGCCGCATTGCGAAGAACCACATGAATGCGATCCGCGAGCACCACGACCGCTGCGAGCTGGTCGGCGTGTGCGACGTCGACCCGCGCGCCCTCGAGGCTGCTTCCGGCGCCACCGGCGCGCGCGCCTGGCGCAGCCTCGACCGCATGCTGGCCGAATGCGAGGC
Source organism: Massilia sp. (assembly GCA_032115075.1). Taxonomy (GTDB): domain Bacteria; phylum Pseudomonadota; class Gammaproteobacteria; order Burkholderiales; family Burkholderiaceae_D; genus Telluria. Next base: position 2,690 of record DAMCRY010000038.1, on the reverse strand, counting down.
CGACGCCTTCGTCCTCGCCACGCCTTCCGGCCTGCACCCGCAACAGGCCATCCAGGTGGCGCGCGCGGGCCGCCACGTCATCACCGAAAAGCCGATGGCGACCCGCTGGGAAGACGGCAAGGCGATGGTGGCGGCAGCCGACGCGGCCGGGGTGCGCCTGTTCGTGGTCAAGCAGAACCGCCGCAACGCCACCCTGCAGCTGCTCAAGAGCGCGGTCGAGAAAAAACGCTTCGGCCGCATCTACATGGTCAACCTGAACGTGTTCTGGACCCGCCCGGACGAGTACTACAACAGCGCCAAGTGGCGCGGCACTTGGGAATTCGACGGCGGTGCCTTCATGAACCAGGCCAGCCACTACGTCGACCTGATCGACTGGATCGTCGGTCCGGTCGAAAGCCTGCAGGCCTACACCGCCACGCTCGCGCGCGACATCGAGGTCGAGGACACCGGCGTGATCAGCCTGCGCTGGCGCAACGGGGCGCTCGGCTCCATGAACGTCACGATGCTGACCTATCCGCGCAATATGGAAGGTTCGATCACCATCTTGGGCGAGCATGGCACGGCGCGCATCGGCGGGGTCGCCGTCAACGAGGTACAGCAATGGGAGTTCGCCACGCCCGACCCGGACGACGAACGGGTGAAGGAAGCCAGCTACGAGACCACCTCGGTGTACGGCTTCGGCCACCCGCTCTACTACGACAACGTCATCAAGGTGCTGCGCGGCGAAGCCGAGCCCGAAACCGACGGACGCGAAGGCCTGAAATCGCTGGAGGTGCTGGTGGCAGCCTACCGCTCGGCGCGCGACGGCAAGCGCATCGCCCTGCCGCTGGAGTACTGAGCATGGAGCCGCTCACCCATTCCAGCGCCATCGTCGACGACGGGGCCGTGTTGGGCGAAGGCACCCGGGTCTGGCACTTCGCCCACGTGTGCGCCGGCGCCCGCATCGGCGCCCACTGCTCGCTCGGCCAGAACGTCTTCGTCGGCAACGACGTGCGCATCGGGAACCAGGTCAAGGTGCAGAACAACGTCTCGATCTACGACGCCGTCACCCTCGAGGACGACGTGTTCTGCGGCCCGAGCATGGTGTTCACCAACGTCTACAACCCGCGCGCGGCGGTGGTGCGCAAGCACGAATACCGGCGCACCCTGGTTCGGCGCGGCGCCACCATCGGCGCCAACGCGACGGTGGTGTGCGGGGTGACCATTGGCGAATACGCGTTCGTGGCCGCGGGCGCCGTGGTCAACCGGGACGTGCCCGCTTTCGCCCTGGTGGCCGGGGTCCCGGCGCGCCAGATCGGCTGGATCAGCCGCTACGGCGAACGGCTGGCGCTCCCCCTGGCCGGCGACGCCCAGGCGCGCTGCCCCCATACCGGAGAGAGTTATGTGCTGCGCGACGGCGCCTGCACGCCGGCGCCACCCCAGGTCCACGCGCATGACCCCGCACAGACACAAGAGCAAGACGGCGCGCACACGCGTGCAGCCCATACCGCACAAGGATAATCCATGCAATTCATCGATCTCAAATCGCAGTACCACGCCTCGCGCGAGCTGATCAACAGCCGCATCCAGGCCGTCCTCGACCATGGCCAGTACATCATGGGGCCGGAGGTGGCCGAGCTGGAAGGACGCCTCGCCGACTATACCGGCGCGCGCCATTGCGTCACCGTGTCCTCCGGCACCGAAGCGCTGGTGATCGCCCTGATGGCGCTCGGCGTGGGTCCGGGCCACGAAGTCATCACCACGCCCTTCTCCTTCATCGCCACCGCCGAGGCGGTGCTGCTGGTCGGCGCCAGGCCGGTCTTCGTCGACGTCGAGCCGATGACCGCCAACATCGATGCGGAACTGATCGAGGAGAAGATCACGCCGGCGACGCGCGCCATCATCCCGGTTTCGCTGTACGGCCAGCCGGCCGACATGCACGCCATCAACCGCGTCGCCCAGCGCCATGGCCTGGCCGTCATCGAGGACGGCGCCCAGAGTCTCGGCGCCACCTACCGCGGACTGCAGAGCGGAAATTTGTCGACGATCGGCTGCACCAGCTTCTTCCCGAGCAAGCCGCTCGGCTGCTACGGCGACGGCGGCGCCCTGTTCACCAGCGACGACGCCCTCGCCACCGCGATGCGCGAGATCCGCGTGCATGGCCAGTCGCGCCGCTACGTGCATACACGCCTCGGCGTCGGCGGCCGCATGGACACCCTGCAGTGCGCGGTCGTACTGGCCAAGCTGGAACGCTTCGCCTGGGAGGTCGAGCAGCGCCGCCGCGTGGCCGCCGCCTACGACGTGATGCTGCAGCCGCACGTCCAGGTGCTCCCCTGCCAGCCAGACCGCACCAGCGTCTACGCCCAGTACACCGTGCTGGTGGACGAGCGCGAGCGCGTGCGTGAATCCCTGGAAGGTGCCGGCATCCCCACCGCCGTCCACTACCCCGTCCCGATCCACCAGCAGCCCGCCTACGCGCACCTGGCGCCCGGCGAGCGCTACCCGGTATCCGAAGACCTTGCCGCCCGCGTACTCAGCCTGCCGCTGAGTCCCTACCTGGCGGCCTCGGATGTGCACCGGGTCGCGCACGCCGTGCTGGGCGCGGCCGGCGTGACGCACGCAGGCAAGGTCGAAACGGCGGACCTGCCGGACTGAAGGCCGGCCAGGGCGGCGACCGACACTCGCCCGTTGCGGGCCACCGCACGCCACGC
>DAMCRY010000037.1:0-16588 GCA_032115075.1 Massilia sp. | reverse complement strand
CGTCCAGGGTCGCGGCCATCGACCGCGCCGCCAGGGCGGCCGGGCGCGAGGAAGCCGGCTGGAACCAGGTGCAGCTGCACGTCGGCGCGGACGGCATGCTGGAACTGCGACGCGCTTCGGCGCAGGCGGCGCTGCCGGAAGGGAAGCAAAAGCCGCAGCCGCAACCGGGTATGCCGGACGCGGCCCTGCCGCCGGTCGTCCTGCTCGAAATCCGCAACGGCAACGGCATGCGCGGCATGGCGCGCCTCCTCGCGCGCCAGCTCGGCGAAGGCGAGTGGAAAGTGGCGCGTATTTCGAACCAAAAAGGTTTTGGCGTGGGGCGTACGCGGGTCGAGTACGAAGCGGCCTACCGCGATGCGGCCGAGCGCCTGGCCGAACGCTTCGGTGGCGCCGAATTGCAGGAAGTGAAGCGCTGCGCCCCCGCCAGCGTGCGCGTGGTGTTGGGACGCGACGTCGCGCACCGCGGCTTCGCGCTGCGTCCGGCCCTGCCGGCGCCGCGGAAGGGGGCGGACGAGGCCGCGCCGCTGGTCGCCGCGAACAGGACTGGTTGAAAAAAGGTCCGGTCGCACGTTTGCTCTGCATCAAACGCGGGCCTTCGGCGCTCGGGAGAATGGGCTGGTCCGCCTTCTCTCGGGAGCCGCCATGAACCTCAACTTTCGCTCTCTGTCCTCATTTCTGTCGTCCCATTCGCTTTCCTACCGCACGCACCTGATCCTGGCCGGCCTGGTATTGGCCGTCCTTACCGCCTGCGCGCCGAGCGGCACGCACCGCGGCACCGGCCAGTACATCGACGACGCCGCCATTACCACCCGGGTCAAGACGGCCCTCGCCACCGATCCCGAAGTCAAGGCGACCGAAGTGCAGGTCGAGACATACAAGGGCACGGTCCAGCTCAGCGGATTTGTCGACTCGTCCGAGAGCGCGGCACGCGCGGCGAAGATCGCGCACGACACCCCGGGCGTGAAGGAGGTGCGCAACAGCATGGTCATCAGGGAACAACGCCGCCAGTAGGGCAGGGGACCCAGGGCGGCGCATCGGTCGCGCGCTTATTTCCAGGCCACCTTGCCCATGCCGCTCGTGTTGACCTTGCGGCTGGACGGCTTGCCGTACACCGTGGCCGAACCCATGCCGCTCAGGTCGACCTCGGCCGCTTGGCTCGCATTGACCGTTGCGCCGCCAAGGCCGCTCATGTCGAGATCGACCGTTTCGGCGCGCAGATCCTGGGCTTCGAGGCTGCCGACACCGGCCAGCGTCGCGCGCAGCACCTTGCTTTCGCCATTGACGTGGATGCGGCCGGCGCCGCGCAGGCTGAGGTCGACACGGTCGGCGCGCACGCCGTTCAGGGTAAGGCCACCCACGCCACCCAGGCGGGCGTCGATATGGCGGTACTGGCTGTTCATCGTCACCGATCCGGCCCCATCGAGGGCCAGGCGCATGGCATCGCCCGAAAAGCCGGTAACGGTCGATGCGCCGACGCCCAGCGAGTCGAACTCGGCAAGTTTCGGCACGGTCAGTTCGGCGCGCAGCTTCTCCTGCCTCTCTCCGTGGCGATTGTTCAGGGATTCGGTACCGATCTCCAGCGTATCGCCACGCTGCGCGGTGGTGATGCGCTGCACGTAGCGGCGGTCGCCCGAGACCACGAGCGAAGGGGTATTACCCTGACGCACCACCAGGTCGACGGCGCCGCCCAGCCTCACTTTCGTCACCCGGGCGTCGACGCTGCGGTTTTCGCGGACGACGTCGTCGGCAAAGGACGGGCTGGCAAACAGGGCGAGTGCGGTGGCGACGGCGGCGCTACCCAACAGTTTGTTCATGCTTGTTCTCCGGTAGAGGGGGCGATGGGAACAGCATAGGGCGCGCGCCGGCGCCCTTCGCGCCGATTGCGATGAACTGCACGATCGGCGGTCTGGAGCGCAAAAAAGGCGGCATGGCGGCGCGCCCGCAGTGGCGTACTCCGCCGCTTATTGCGCCGCGTCGCCCCGGCGGTACACACGCACCCAGTCGACCAGCATGCGCTGCGGCAGCACCGTCGTGCCGTCCGGATTGCCGGGCCAGTGGCCGCCGACGGCCAGGTTCAGCAACACGAAGAAGGGCCGCTCGAACACCCAGTCGCCCTTGACCAGGTCGGGACGCGCCGTGTGGTAGTGGATGCCGTCGCGGTACCAGCGGATCTCACCCGGCTCCCATTCGACCGCGAACACGTGGAAGTCGTCGGCATAGGCGCCGCGTTTCAGGCGAGAGGGGGCGCCGAAGGCATGTTCGCCCGAGTAGCCGGGACCGTGCACGGTGCCGTGCACGATCGCCGGTTCCTTGCCGATGTTTTCCATGATGTCGATCTCGCCGGCGCGTGGCCAGCCGATCTTGCCGATGTCGGCGCCGAGCATCCAGAACGCCGGCCAGATGCCCTGGCCGCGCGCAACCTTGATGCGCGCTTCGAAGTGGCCGTGCATCTGCTCCATCAGGCCGGCAGTCTTGATGCGCGCCGAGGTGTAGGCCTTGCCGCCGTACGCCTCGCGGCGCGCCTCGATGACCAGCTGGCCGCCGGCCACGCGCACGTTGTCGGGCCGGTCGGTGTAGTACTGCAATTCAGCGTTGCCCCAGCCGTGGCCGCCGATGTCGAACGTCCATTTACTTCGGTCGAGCGCCGCGCCGTCGAACTCGTCGCTCCAGGACAGCGTCCAGCCGGCCGGCGCGCTGGCGGTGGATGCCGCGGCCAACGGCGTAACCGGCGTGGCGCAGCCGGCCACGACCAGCGACAGCAGGGCGGCAAGCAGGGTCACACGCATCAGCCCATCCTTTCGTCCATAATTGGAAACGTTACCATAGTGTCAACTCGACTATAGCACCGCCGATTTTGCGATGTCAATCCCGGTACGTTCGCCGCACATGGCGTGAGAAAGCCGCTTTTTTCAAGGAGCGCCGGAAGATGTTGCAAATCAGCCGCATGTCACTCCCGCTGTGTTTGGAATATTCCGTTGACAATTTTTTTTGCTAACCCTAATATTCAGACAAGCGGGGTGGAAACGTTTCCACGCAACGAACGGTTTGCTGAACAATGATGCATCCAGGATGCATACCCGGGCAAAGACAGATGAACGAGCGCGACGCGCCAGCTTTCGAACGCAGCCTGACAGCGAGGACATCGGCCCCGGCCGCATGTCCTCGCTGCGCCGCTTGGCAGGCAGGATCGCCGGGCGGACAAGGTAGGTGGAATGGTGCGCCGGTCCGCCCGCGCCGGCCGGCAAGGCAGGGAGGTGCCCAGGCTTAGGGGAGTGACAGCGAAAACGAAAGCTGGGACAGCATGATCGCCGGCAGCGTGCAGCCAGGTTGAGCCGGCACTGGTAGTGGAGACACCGTTGGATGGGTGACGGTCAAAATTCAAAAAAAACAGGAGAGCACCATGTATTACCCCAAGGCTAAACAGACATTGATGAGCCTGGCAGTAGCCAGCGCATGCGCGGCGTTCATGCCGGCTTATGCCCAGGAGGTCGCCTCGACTCCAGGCGCGGCCGCCACCACCGATCCGGGCGCACCGTCGCAGGAGGCGACCACGCCGTCCTCGCCGGCCGGCGTCCAGACCGTGGTCGTCACCGGCCTGCGCGCCAGCCTCGAATCGTCGATGAACCTGAAGCGCAATGCGCAAGGCTTCGTCGACGGCATCGTCGCCGAAGACATCGGTAAGTTCCCGGATACCAACCTGGCCGAATCGCTGCAGCGCATCAGCGGCGTGTCGATCGACCGCAGCATCGGCGAAGGCTCGAAGGTCACCGTGCGCGGCGTCGGCCCCGATTTCAACCTGGTGCTGCTCAACGGCCGCCAGATGCCGACGTCGAGCCTGAACGACCGCCCGGGCCGCGCCTTCGATTTCGCCAACCTCGCTTCCGAAGCCATCTCGCAGCTGCAGGTGTACAAGTCGGCGCGCGCCGAAACCCCGACCGGCGGCATCGGCGCCACCATCAACGTGCTGACCGCCCGTCCGCTGTCGCGCCCCGGCCTGCAGGCCAGCATCGGCATCAAGGGCGTCTACGACCAGTCGGTCGATAACCTGCCGAAGGACATCACCCCGGGCGACAAGATCACGCCCGAGATCTCCGGCATCTACAGCAATACCTCGGCCGACGGCAAGTTCGGTATCGGCATCTCGGCCAGCTACCAGGAACGCAACCTGGGCTACAACCAGGCCGGCGTGCCGGGCGGCTGGAAAGGGCCGTTCCGCGGCGACGAAAACAACTGGGGCACGATCCCGCAGCCGGGCACCGACGGTTCCGGGAACATCACCAACCGTCCGGACCCGAGCGACCTGTACCAGGTGCCGCAGAACCTGAACTACAACATGAGCGGCATCCAGCGCCAGCGCACCAACGGCCAGCTGGTGTTGCAGTATGCCCCGAGCAAGGCGCTGACCACGACCCTCGACTACACCTTCTCGGAAAACAAGGTCCAGACCCGCCGCCAGGAACTCTCGGCCTGGTTCAACTTCAACAATTCGACGAGCAGCTGGACCGACGGCCCGATCGCCGGCCCGCTGTCGTATGGCGAGATCATCGAGCCGGCCACCAGCGACATCGCGATGGCCGGCGCCGACTTCGCGACCAAGACCCAGAACAAGTCGCTCGGCTTCAACGCCGCATGGCGCGTCAACAGCGACGTCCGCCTCGAGCTCGACGCCCACAAGTCGAGCGCCGAATCGCTGCCGGACAGCCCCTTCGGCTCGGCCAACTCCCTCGGTACCGCCAGCTTCAGCCGCGGCACCACCATCGTCGACTTCTCGAAGGACTTCCCGGTCATGAGCATCGCGGGCGCCGACTTCGCCCGCGCGCCGCAGCAGCTGACCGGTTCGGTGTTCGAGAACGGCTACGTCAAGAGCGAGATCTCGCAGGTGCAGGCGCACGGCAGCTGGAAGATGCTGGAAGCATCCGAGTTGAAATTCGGCCTGGCCACGACCGACGTCAAGAACCGTTCGGCGTTCTCGGTCCAGCAGCGCGACGACGTCTGGGGCGGCGCGACCAAGCCCTCCGACTACCCGGCGAGCATGTTCCACCAGGAGAGCCTGCGCCAGTACTTCGACAACATCGACGGCAGCGACAACCCGGCCCTGTTCGACACCTTCTATACCTTCAACTTCGCCGAGCTGCGCGACCTGGCCGCGAAGGTGACGGGCCTGCCGGAGCTGTACCTGCCGAAGAGCGGCTACACCACCGACCAGCGCACCCGCGAAAAGTCGAAGAGCCTGTACCTGCAGTTCAACACCGACTGGGATACAGCGCTGCCGATCCACACCGCCATCGGCGTGCGCTACGAGAAGACCGACGTCAGCTCGACCGCGCTGGTGCCGATCGCCACCTCGTATATCTGGAAGTCGAACAACGAGTTCGAAGTCGGCTTCGGTGCGCCGTCGTTCACCACGCTGACCGGCAAGTACCACCACGTGCTGCCGAGCTTCGACGCCGATATCGACCTGCGCTCCGACATGAAGGGCCGCTTCAGCTACGGCGAGACCATCGGCCGTCCGCGCTATGACCAGCTGACCGGCGGCCAGGTGCTCGATTCGCTGGCCCGTATCGATGGCGGCGTCGGCCGCCAGGGCAACCCGGGCCTGCTGCCGGTCAAGTCGAAGAACATCGACCTGGCCTGGGAGTGGTACTACGGCAAGCAGAGCTTCGTCTCGGTCGGTCACTTCCGCAAGAGCCTCGAGAATTATGCCGGCCAGTCGCAGGAGATCGCCCAGCCCTTCAACCTGCATACCCCGGTCGGCGGCGCCCACTGGAACGCGGCGATCGGCAGCGGCTGCGCCAGCGCCGACCTGACCTGCATCCGCAACTACATCTTCCGCAACTTCAACGGCCAGCCTGGCGTGACCCAAACCGGGGTCGACACCAACGGCAATCCGACCGGTTCCATCATCGGCCAGGCGAACGACCCGGTCGCGAATTTCCGGATCACCAGCTACTCGAACCAGAAAGCGGCGCGCCTGCGCGGCCTCGAGTTCAACGTGCAGCACATGTTCGGCGCGACCGGCTTCGGTGTCTCGGCCAACTACACCTACGTGAACTCGGGCCTGAAGTACAACAACGCCAGCATCGGCGAGCAGTTCGCGCTGGTCGGCCTGAGCGATTCGGCCAACCTGGTGGGTATCTTCGAGAACGAGCAGTGGAACGTGCGGGCGGCCTACAACTGGCGCGACAAGTTCCTGTCCTCGACCTTCGACGGCGCGGGCCCGAACCCGAACTACGTCGAGGCCTACGGACAGCTGGACCTGAGCATCGGCTACAACATCAACAAGAACCTGAGCGTGCAGTTCGAAGGCATCAACCTGACCGACGAAATCAAGCGCATCCACGGCCGTACCGAGCGCAACCTGTTGTTCGTGGAGCAGTCGGGCCCGCGCTACATGCTGGCCGCCCGCTACAAGTTCTGACCCCGTCCTTTCCGCGCAAGCGGAAAGGGACCAGGCTTGTCGCACGAGGAAGGCCGCGGCCCCGCCGCGGCCTTTTCGGGTTAGACTTGCCGCGCATCTGTTCTTTTGGAAACAACATGGTGAGCACCACCATCAGGCATGTCGTGATCGTAGGCGGAGGCTCGGCCGGCTGGTTGACGGCCGCCGTGCTCGCGTCCACCTTCCAGTCCACCGAAGCCGATCCGGCCGGCGGGATGCGCATCACCCTGATCGAGTCGCCCGACGTGCCGGCGATCGGCGTCGGCGAAGGCACCTGGCCGACCATGCGCGACACGCTGCGCGCAGCCGGCCTGTCCGAATCGGCTTTCTTCCGCGAGTGCGACGCCGCCTTCAAGCAGGGGTCGCGCTTCGACCGCTGGGTCACCGGGAGTGAGGACGACCGTTATTTCCACCCCTTCGCGCTGCCGCAGGGCTGGGGCGACGCCGACCTGGCCGGCCGCTGGCTCGCGCGCCACACGGAAAGACCCTTCGCCGAACTGGCCAGCTACCAGCCGCAGCTGTGCCTGCACGGGCGCGCGCCGAAGCAGGCGCAGACCCCTGAATTCGCGGCCGTGGCCAACTACGGCTACCACCTCGACGCCGGCAAGTTCGGCCTGTTCCTGAAGAAGCACTGCCTCGAACGGCTCGGCGTGCACTACGTGCCCGACCACGTGATCGGCATCCGCTCCAGGGACAATGGCGACATCGCGGCCCTGCACACCAGGGCGCACGGCGAGCTGGCAGGCGACCTGTTCGTCGACTGCACCGGCATGCAGTCGCTGCTGCTCGGGAAGCACTACGGCGTGCCCTTCCTCCCGCAGCGCGGCGTGCTGTTCAACGACAGCGCGCTGGCCGTGCAGGTGCCGTACGCGAGCGAGAACGATCCGATCGCTTCGCAGACCACCTCCACCGCGCAGCACGCCGGCTGGATCTGGGACATCGGCCTGCCGACCCGGCGCGGCATCGGCCACGTGTATTCCAGCGCGCATACGGGCGATGAACAAGCCGAGGCGGCGCTGCGTGCCTACGTGCGCGCCACCGGCGGGCCGGACGACATCAGCCCGCGCAAGCTCAGCTTCGAACCCGGCTACCGCGCGCGCTTCTGGCACCGCAACTGCGTGGCCATCGGCTTGTCGGCCGGCTTCATCGAACCGCTGGAGGCCTCGGCCCTGGCCCTGGTCGAGCTGTCCGCCGCGCTGCTGGCCGAGGAGATGCCGGTCACGCGCGCGCAGATGGACATCTGCGCCGCGCGTTTCAACAGCACCTTCACCTACCGCTGGGAGCGGGTGATCGACTTCCTCAAGCTGCACTACGTACTGAGCCGCCGCGAAGGCGCGGCCGACCCGTATGGCTACTGGCGCGACAACCGGGATAGCGCGACCATTCCCGGGCGCCTGGCCGACTTGCTGGCGCTGTGGACCCATCGCCCGCCATCGCGCCAGGACTTCGGCCGCTTCATGGAAGTGTTCCCGGCGGCGAGCTACCAGTATGTCCTGTACGGCATGGGCTTCCGGCCCGAAGCGGGCCTGGCGCGGCGCGCGCGTCCCGGCGAACCGGACGTGGAAGGCGCCGACGCCTTCTTCCGCCAGGCGCACGAGCTGACCCGCAGGATGCTGCCCGCGCTGCCGGACAACCGGGCGCTCATCGCGCACATCGTGCGCCACGGGCTGCCCCGGCACTGAACCATCCACCACGACAATAACGAACAACGAGACACCATCATGGCCAACCCGGTACTGCTGAATAATATCGATCACAAGGACCTGCGCGTCATTACCCGCCACGGCGCCGACCTGGGCGACGACCGCGCCTTCGCGCCGACCTTCCCGGCCGAATTCCGCCAGCTGCAGGCGCATTACCCGATCATTTTCCGCAAGGACGACGGCAACCAGTCCTACGAGCCGATCGCCCTGTTCGGCTTCGAGAACGACGAGAACCTGTTCCTGGAAGGGCAGGACTGGGACGCCGCCGCCATCCCGCTGCTGGTGAGCCGCCTGCCTTTCCTGATCGGCCAGCATGGCGAGGAACTGATGATCCACGTCGACCTCGACAGCCCGCGCATCGGCAAGGACGAGGGCGAGGCCGTGTTCCTGCCGCACGGCGGCATGTCGCCCTACCTCGAGAGCGTGAATGCGATGCTGCTCGCCATCCACGAGGGCATGCAGGCGAACGCCGGCTTCGTCGAGGCCCTGCTCAAGAACGAGCTGCTGGAAGGTTTCTCGCTCGATATCACCCTCGACGACGGCTCGCAGCACCGCTTCGGCGGCTTCTACACGATCAACGAGGAGCGCCTGGCCTCCTTGGGTGCGGAGGCCCTCGACAGCCTGCACAAGGCCGGCTTCCTGGCCCCGATCTACTTCCAGATCGCGTCGCTGTCGAACTTCCGCGCCCTCATCGACCGCAAGAACAAGAAAAACGGCCGCCATGCTGCCCGCGGCTAAGCCGATACGCGAGATCGCCGGCCTCACGCCGCGCGACCTCGGCCCCGACATCCTGGCCTCGACCGAACCGCTGGTGCTGCGCGGCCTGGTCGCCGGCTGGCCGATGGTGCAGGCGGCGCGCCGCTCGGATGCCGACGCCGACGCCTACCTGCGCCGTTTCTACCGCGGCGCCACCGTCACCGCGATGCTCGGCGCGCCGGAGACCGGTGGCCGCCTGTTCTACAACGAGGACCTCAGCGGCTTCAACTTCGCGCCGGTGCTGGTGCGCCTCGACAAGGTGCTGCTCGAGCTCGAACGCTACCGCGGCAAGGAACAGCAGCCGGCGATCTACGTCGGCTCCACCACGATCGAGACCTGCCTGCCGGGCTTCCACGACGAGAACCGCATGGACCTGGGCGGGCGCGACGCGCTGGCCAGCATCTGGATCGGCAACCGCACCCGCATCGCGGCCCACTACGACCTGCCGGACAACCTGGCCTGCGTGGTGGCGGGCCGGCGCCGCTTCACCCTGTTCCCGCCGCAGCAGGTCGAGAACCTGTACATCGGCCCGCTCGACTTCACGCCGGCCGGCCAGGCCATCAGCCTGGTCGACTTCCTGCAACCCGACCTCGAACGCTTCCCGCGCTTCGCCACCGCGATGGCGCATGCGCAGGCCGCCGAGCTGGGGCCGGGCGACGCGCTCTTCATTCCGAGCATGTGGTGGCACCACATCCAGGCGCTGGAAGACCTCAACGTGCTGGTGAACTACTGGTGGCGCCAGTCGCCCGGCTACATGGACACGCCGACCAACGCGCTGATGCACGCGCTGATGACGGTGCGCGACCTGCCGCTCGAGCAGCGCGAGGCCTGGCGGGCGCTGTTCGATCATTACGTGTTCGGGGCGACGGAGGACAAGGTGGCGCACATCCCGCCCGCCGCGCGCAGCATCCTCGGACCGCTCGATGGTGACGCCGTGCGCAACATCCGCGCCCAACTACTCAAAAGAATGAACCGCTGAAAGGAGACCGAACATGGAGACCGGATCGAAGGGCATCAACGGCATGGGACGGCCGGTGCGCCGGGTCGTCATCGCGGGCGGCGGCACCGCCGGCTGGATGGCCGCGGCCTGCATCTCGAAGGTGCTGGGCAAGCGCCTCGACATCAAGCTGGTGGAGTCCGACGAGATCGGCACCGTGGGCGTGGGCGAAGCCACCATCCCGACCCTGCTGAACTTCCACAACCTGCTGGAGATCAACGAGCAGGAGTTCATGGCCGAGACCAAGGCGACCTTCAAGCTCGGGATCAGCTTCGAGAACTGGCGCAACGTGAGCGAGGATTACATCCACTCGTTCGGCCTGACCGGCACCGACCACTGGACCGCCGGCTTCCAGCACTTCTGGCACAAGGGCCGCGAGCGCGGCCTGGCGGGCGACTACGGCGACTACTGCCTGGAACTGCGCGCCGCGCAGGAGAACAAGTTCGCCCACCTGCCGCGCGGTAGCATGAACTACGCCTACCACCTCGACGCGAGCGCCTATGCGCGCTACCTGCGCCGGTTCAGCGAGCGCTTCGGCGTGCAGCGCATCGAGGGCAAGATCGTCGACGTCACCACCAGCGCGCTCACCGGGCACGTGCGCTCGATCACGCTGGACTCCGGCGCCGACATCGAAGGCGACCTGTTCATCGACTGCACGGGCTTTCGGGGCCTGCTGATCGGCCAGGCCATGGGCGTCGAATACGAGAACTGGTCGCAGTGGCTGTTCAACGACAGCGCCGCGGCATTGCAGACCGCGTCGGTGGGCGACGCGGTGCCGCTGACGCGCTCGATCGCCCACCCCTTCGGCTGGCAGTGGCGCATCCCGCTGCAGCACCGGGTCGGCAACGGCATGGTGTTCTCGAGCCGCTACGTGGACCAGGAGCAGGCCATCGGGGCGCTGCTGGGGAACGTCGAAGGCGAGCCGCTGATGAAACCGCGCGTCATCAAATTCACGCCGGGCCAGCGCAGGCAGGTCTGGAAGAACAACGTGGTCGCGGTCGGCCTGTCGAGCGGCTTCCTCGAGCCGATCGAGTCGACCAGCATCCACCTGATCCAGCGCAGCATCATCCGCCTGATGCAGATGTTCCCGGCCAACGGCATCGCCCAGACCGACGTCGAGGAATTCAACCGCCAGGCCGCGCTCGAAGTCGAGCATATCCGCGACTTCATCATCCTGCACTACAAGGTCAACAACCGCATCGACGCGCCGTATTGGCGTGACGCGCGCAACATGGCGGTGCCGGCGTCCCTGCAGCACCGCATCGACCTGTTCCGCGAGACCGGTCGCGTGTTCCGCTTCCCGACCGAGCTGTTCGCCGAGAATTCCTGGGTCCAGGTGATGCTGGGGCAGGGCATCATGCCGCTGCAGCACCACCAGACGGCCGACCTGATGGGCGATGCGGAACTGTCGCACTTCCTCGGCGGGATCAAGGGACAGATCGACCGCACCGTGGCGGGCCTGCCCTCGCACCAGTCCTACGTTGAGCGTTACTGCGCGACGCCGAAGTAGCTGCCTGTACCGTCCCTGCTACCCCGCATGCATCGGATGCGGGGTGCATGGACGACATCCTGAACGCCCCATTAAAATGTATCCCTATATCAATATTTTTATTGGGTAACATGGCTCGGCAGAAGAAAGCGCGTGTAATCATCCTTGAAGGATCCTGGGAAGACGAGCACGAAGTCCCACAGATCCTTCCCTATTTCCAGGCACTGGCGACGACTTATCCGGACCATATCGAGATTTCGCATCGAACGTTTCGAAGCGTCGACGATATCGGCTTCTATGCCTCGCAGATCGGGAAGAACGAAGGCGTCCTGCTGTATTTCGCATGCCACGGCAACAGCGGCAAGCTGAATCCGTCCCGGAACGTCGCCATACCCCTTGAAGATGTCGCGACGGCGCTGGGCAAGGCCGAAACGGGGGCGATTGCCTTCGTCCATTTCGGGGCATGCGAGATGGTGGTGCCCGGGCGCCGGCGCGAGTCGCATTCCACGATCATGGATGCCTGCGGCGCCAAGTGGGTGTCGGGGTATACGAAATCCGTGGACTGGTTGCCGAGCACCTTCCTCGACCTGATGCTGGTGACCAGCATTTTTGCTCGTCAACACGGTGAAAAGGACGGGCGCGCCGCGCGTATCAACCACAACGCGAACAAGTTCTTCGATCTCTACGAGCAGACCGCGCGCCAGCTGGGGTTCAGCGCGCTATCGGTCAACGCGACTGGAGAAAAACTGTATCCGGCAGCCCTGCACTGAGCCGGGCGATTCCGCGCGATGAGCCGCGCCGCTTGCGCTCGCGGTATTCGCGCCAGGCCACCATGCCGGCGACAGGGCGACCACGCCGTTCGACACGAGCCGGGCGTGCACGTTCAGTCCCAATCCATCGCGCCTTTTTTCCACTCGTAGGCCAGCCCGATCGTCAGCAGCGTCAGGAAGACCATGACGGCCCAGAACCCGGCGCTGTCCAGTTCCATCAGGGCCGCCGCCCAGGGAAACAGGAAGACGACTTCGAGGTCGAACAGGATGAACAGGATGGCGACCAGGTAGTAGCGGACGTCGAAGCGCATGCGCGCATCCCCGAAGGCTTCGAACCCGCACTCGTACTGCGACAGCTTTTCCTTGTCGGGCCGGTGCGAACCCAGGACGCGGCCGAACACCTGGGGCACGATGCCCACGACGATGCCGACGAGGATGAACAGCAGGACGGGGAAGTATTCCGAAAGAACCATGACGAAGCAAGCAGGAGAGTGGATAAACAGGATCGCTAGTGCGAGACCAGCTTGAGGCCGATGATGCCGAGGCCGATCATGGCGATGCAGGCCAGCCGCGCCGGGGAGGCGGACTCTCCGAGCAGGACGATCCCGACGATCGCGGTGCCGATCGCCCCGATGCCGGTCCAGATCGCATACGCCGTCCCGACCGGCAGCACCTTCAGCGCCTGCGCCAGCATGCCGAAGCTCAGCGCCATCGCGGCGACGGTGCCGACGGTGGGCCACAGGCGCGTGAACCCCTCCGTGTATTTCAGGCCGACGGCCCAGCCGATCTCGAACAGGCCGGCGACGACGAGCAAAACCCAGACCATGACGTTCCTTCACAAAGTATGTCGATGCCGGCATGGTATGTCTGATTTGGTGATGGAAAAAGTCAGGAGCTGTCAGTAAAATTGACAGATGGCATTCGATCTCGACAATGTGAGGGTGTTTCTGGCGGCAATCGACCACGGCTCGTTTTCCGCGGCGGCGCGTGCCCTGCGGCGCGTGCCGTCCGCGGTCAGCATGGCGATCGCCAACCTGGAAGCCGAACTCGACCTGCAACTGTTCGACCGCAGCGGGCGCGAACCGCGTCCCACGGAACATGCCGCCGCGCTGGTGCCGCAGGCGCGCGTGCTGGTCGAGCAGCTGCAAAGGCTGAACAACCACGCGGGGTCGCTGACGCAGGGTCTCGAGTCGGCGCTGACGATCGCCCTGGTGCCCGAACTGCTGGCCGCGGCGCCGTGGAACGAAGCCCTGCGCCTGCTGGCCCTCGACTATCCGCTGCTGAAAGTCGAAGTGCTGACCGCGCCGCAGGCCGACGCATTGCAACTCCTGCAGAGCGGACGCGCCGACCTGGCGCTGGTGTACGAGCGCTACGGGATCGACGCGCACGAAGCGTTCGAGGAAGTGGCCGAGGAACGGCTGGTGGCGGTCGTGGCCGCGACCCATCCCATGAGCGAACGCATGCGGCAGGGTGGCATCCGCGACGAGGACCTGCTGTCGGAGCGGCAGGTCGTGGTCGCGGGGCGCGACACCGAATACGTCGACAAACGCATCGCGGTCTCGCGCCTGCAATGGCGGACCGATAACCCGGTCGCCGCGCTGGCGCTGGTGAAGGCGGGACTCGGCTGGGCGTGGCTGCCCTCGGGCTTCGTGCGCGAGTCCCTGCAGCACGGCGCGCTGGTGGAGATCTCCACCGCGAACTTCACCAACGTGCTGCGCTTCTTCGTCGACGTCATCTGGAGCACCGAGCGTCCGCCCGGGCTGGCCGCCAGGCGCTTCATCGCGCTGATGAACGCACTGCGCCGCGACGAAAAACATGCCCGCGCTTAGGCGGGCATCGAGCGTCAGTCCGCCACCGGCTGCCGGTGCAGGTTCGCGTACTTGATGCCGAAGTACAGGATGAACAGGTAGCACGCGGCCGGCACCAGGAACGAGGGCTGCAGGCCGACCGTGTCGGCGAACATGCCCTGGACAAAAGGAATCACCGCGCCGCCGACGATGGCCATGCACAGGATGCCCGAGCCCTGGCCGGTGAACTTGCCGAGGCCATGCAGCGCCAGGCTGAAGATGGTCGGGAACATGATGGAATTGCACAGGCCGACCGCGATGATCGCCCACATCGCCAGCGCGCCTTCCCCGAAGGTGGCGGTCAGCACCAGCGCGATCGAACCGAGGGCGGTGACGGCCAGCGACTTGCCCGGGCTGACGTAGCGCATCGCGGCGAAGCCGACGAAGCGGCCGACCAGCGCGCCGCCCCAGTACAGGCTGACGTAGTGCGCGGCATCCGCATGGCTCAGGCCCGCGATATTGCCCTCGCCGAGGAAGTTGATCAGGAAGCTGCCGATGCTCACTTCCGCGCCCACGTACAGGAAGATCGCGACCGCGCCCAGCACCAGGTGGCGGTAGGCCATGGCGCCACCCTTGCCGTCGACGGCCGGCTTGCCGTCTTCCGCATGGCTGATCTTCGGCAGCTTGGCCAGCGCGAACAGTACCGCCAGCAGCGCCAGCGCCGCCGCCAGGCCCAGGTAGGGGCCTTGCACAGCCGCCGCTTCCGCGGCCTTGTGCGCGGCCTGCTCGGCGGCGGGGAGCGCCGCCAGCTGCTCCGCGCTCAGGGCCACGGTCGACAGGATCAGGATGCCGCCCAGCGCCGGCGCCACCGTGGTGCCGAGCGAGTTGAAGGCCTGGGTCAGGGTGAGGCGGCTGGACGCCATGCGCGCCGGTCCCAGTACCGTCACGTAGGGGTTGGCCGCCACCTGCAGGATGGTGATGCCGCTGGCCAGCACGAAGAAGGCGAACAGGAACAGGCCGTAGCCGCCCTTCGAGGCCGGGTAGAACAGGGCGCAGCCGGCGGCCGCGATCATCAGGCCGGCGACGGCGCCGTTCTGGTAGCCGATGCGGCGGATCAGCGCGCCGGCCGGCAGCGAGACGATGAAATAGGCGCCGAAGAAGCAGAACTGCACCAGCATCGCCTGCAGGTACGTCAGGGTGTAGATCGACTTCAGGTGCGGGATCAGCACGTCGTTGAGCGAGGTGAGCAGCCCCCACATGAAGAACAGGATGGTGACGATGACGAGCGCGCCGGTGTGCGGGTTGTGCTCGGCTTCGGTTGCCGGCGCCAGCGGCGGGGAGGGGTTCGGGGCGGTACTTTGCATGATGTCTCCGTTCGTTATTGTGGCGAAGCGATCCGGTCTGCCAGCATGGCCGAGACACCGCGCAGCGCCGGGTACCGCTCGGTGATCAGGTAGGTCGGGATGCGCGCGAGATAGGGAGCAAGGCGACCCTTGTCCTCGAAGCGGGCGCGGAACCGCGATTGCGTGAACAGCCCGCCCAGGCGCGGCACGATGCCGCCGCCGATGTACATGCCGCCGGTCGCACCCAGGGTCAGCGCGACGTTGCCGGCCACGCTGCCGAGGATGGCGCAGAAGGTCTCGACCGTGCGCAGGCAGTCCGCCGAGGAGCCGTCGAGCGCCGCCCCCGTGATGACCGGTGCGCCGATGCGCCTGCCGGTCAACGCCCAGTGGATCAGTTCCAGGCCCATCCCCGACAGCAGGCGCTCGGCCGAGACGTGGCCGTATTCTCCCCACAGGGCTTCCAGGATCGCGACTTCGCCCCGGTCCGCCGGCGCGAAACTCACGTGCCCGCCTTCGCTGGCCAGCGCGACCCAGCGTCCGCCCGCCGGGATCACCCCGGACACGCCGAGCCCGGTACCGGGGCCGATCAGGCCGATCGGCCGTCCCTGCAGTTCGATGCCGCCGCCGAGGCGCTCGCGTCCGGAAGGAGGCAGGTGCGGCAGCGACATCGCCAGCGCCGCGAAGTCGTTCACCACCAGCAGCGTCTCCAGGCCCTGCTCGCGGCGCAGCGCCTCGACCGAGAAGCTCCAGTGGTGGTTGGTCATGCTGACCCGGTCGTCCTCGACCGGGTTGGCGATCGCCAGCGCCGCGTGGCGCAGTCCGTCCACGGCGAGCCCCCGCGCGGCGGCCTTGCCGAGGTAGGCGCGCATCGCCTCGCCCAGGGTGGGGTAGTCGGCACAGGCCAGCACCTCGACGTCGTCACACGCGTCGCTTCCGGCCCGATCCGCCCCCTGCAGGGCGAAGCGCGCATTGGTGCCGCCGATGTCGGCGAGCAGGCGCAGTTCGTCCTTCACTTCAGTTCCTCGCAGCGCACCGCGCCCGCTTCGCCTGCGCCGCCGCCGGCGATCTCGATATTGGTAAAGGCGGCGGCAAAGGCGGCCTCGCTCGTCACGCTGAACGGCGCATCGACTTGCGTCAGGTCGGTGCCCCGGGCCTGGAAGCAGGCCAGCGGAATGCGCACGGTCTGCCGGCCCTGGCCGGCCAGGCGCTGGAACAGGGCCGTGGCGTCGACGGTGCCGGCGCCCATCGCCATGCTCACCTTGCCGCCCGGCGCCTGGCTGACGATGGTGTCGAAGCGCAGCGCCGCC
>DAMCRY010000036.1:0-16626 GCA_032115075.1 Massilia sp. | reverse complement strand
GAGGTCGACATGGACGAGCTGCGCTGCGCGCTGGCGCTGGTGCAGAGCCTCGACCCGGTCGGCGTGGGCGCGCGCAGCGCGGCCGAGTGCCTGGCGCTGCAGATCCGCCGCATGCCCTGCGTGCCGCTGGTGACGCGGCGCCTGGCCCTGAAGATCGTCGAGGGTTACCTGAGCTGGTTCGCGCAGCGCGAGTACACCAAGCTGAAAAAGGCGCTCGACTGCGACGACGAAGACCTGCGCGAGGTGCAGGCCGTGATCCGCCAGTGCAATCCGCATCCCGGCTCAGCCTTCGGTTCCGGCGTCGCGGACTTCGTGGTGCCGGACGTGATCGTGCGCCGCGCCAAGAACGGCTGGGCGGTCTCGCTGAACCCGGAGGTGATGCCGAAGCTGCGCGTGAACGCGCTGTACGCCAACCTGCTCAAGAGCGGCAAGAGCGAGAGCCAGATGGGCGCGCAGTTGCAGGAAGCCAAGTGGCTCATCAAGAACATGCGCCAGCGCTTCGACACGATCCTGCGCGTCGCCGAGGCCATCGTCGAGCGCCAGCGCAACTTTTTCAGCCACGGCGCGGTTGCCATGCGCCCTCTTGTCTTGCGCGAGATAGCTGATACACTAGGCCTACACGAGAGCACGATCTCTCGCGTAACCACGCAGAAATACATGCTGACCCCGCACGGCATGTTCGAGCTGAAGTACTTCTTCGGAAGCCATGTCGCCACCGAAGCGGGGGGAGAAGCCTCCTCGACGGCGATCCGCGCTCTCATTGCGCAATTGACAGGAGCAGAAGACCCTAGGAATCCTCTTTCCGACAGCAAGATCGCGGAGATGCTCGGGGAACAAGGTATGGTCATTGCGCGCAGGACGGTTGCCAAGTACCGCGAAGCGCTCAAGATTCCGCCCGTCAGCCTCCGCAAATCCCTGTAAAGCTACTGCCCACTCTCACCTTGTGGCGCGGGCAGGGCGCCTTTTCAAAGGAGTGTGTATGAACCTCACAATCAGCGGCCACCATCTCGAAGTCACCCCCGCCATCCGTGAATACGTTCAGAATAAGCTCGAGCGCATCACCCGCCATTTCGACCACGTGATCGATACCCACGTGTTCCTCGCGATCGACAACCTCACCGAAAAAGAAAAAAGGCAGAAAGCCGAGATCAACCTCCAGGTGTCGGGCAAGATCCTGCACGTGGCCAGTGCCGCGCAGGACCTGTATGCGGCGATCGACATGCTGATGGACAGGCTGGACAGGCAGGTTCTGAAACACAAATCCATGCTTCAAAACCATAACCACGTGGCGCACAAGCGCCTGCCGGACAACGGCGAAGCCGCAGCAGCATAAAGGGGACAGGAGCGCTTCGCGCTAACCGACCCGCACATACCGCGGCAACACAGCAAGGGCGTCTAAAGAGGCGCCCTTTTTGCATTGTAAAGACATGATTTCTCCCGCTCCTTCGGTAGAATGCATGTTTTTTCGATCACACCATACCGCCATGACCGACTATGTCCTGACTCGCGTTGCCAACCGGACCGGCGTCATCACGCTCGACCGTCCGAAAGCCCTGAACTCGCTGTCGCTCGACATGGTGCGTGCATTGACCGCGATCCTGCTGCAGTGGCAGGACGATGCCGGCGTCGATGCGGTGCTCATCACCAGCAGCAGCGAAAAGGCGCTGTGCGCGGGCGGCGACATCCGCTTCTTCCACGACGTCGGCCGCGTGCCGCCGACCGGTGGCAGCGCGCTGCTGGAAGATTTCTTCACCGAGGAATACGCACTCAACCACCTGATCCACTTCTATCCGAAACCGTATATCGCGGTGATGGACGGCGTGGTGATGGGCGGCGGCATGGGCATCGCCCAGGGCGGCCCGGATTGCGGCCTGCGCATCGTGACGGACCGGACCAGGATGGCAATGCCGGAAGTGAACATCGGCCTGTTCCCGGACGTGGGCGGCAGCCACTTCCTGTCGCATGCGCCGGGGCAGCTGGGCCAGTACCTGGGCCTGACCGGGCTGACGATCGGCGCGGCCGATGCGCTCTACGTGGGGCTGGCGGACGTGTTCGTGCCGGGCGAGAAGCTGGGCGAGCTGATGGCGCTGGTGGCGGCGACGCCGGGCGCGCAGCTGCCGCAAGCGATACGCGGTTTTGCCGCGCCCTTCGCGGCGCAAGCCGGCGCGAGCGAGCTGCAGGCGCAGCGTGCCGTGATCGACGCGCACTTCGGCGCGGCCTCGGTGCCGGCCATCATGGAATCGCTGTCGCGCGACGAGAATCCCTTCGCGCAGAAGGCGCTCAAGGCGATGCGCCAGCGTTCTCCCCTGATGATGTGCGTGACGCGCGAACTCTTGCAACGCGGCGCCTCGCTGGGCGTGGCCGACTGCCTGCGCATGGAGCGCAACCTGGTGCGCCGCAACTTCGAGCACGGCGAAGTGCTGGAAGGCGTGCGGGCGCTGGTGATCGACAAGGATAATGCGCCGCAGTGGAATCCGGCGACGCTGGCCGAGGTGACGCCGGAGATGGTGGCGCGTTTCTTCGAGCCGGTGTGGCCGGATTACGCACACCCGCTGCGGCATTTGTCCTGAGTTTGCAGCAAGACCGTCGTTCCCGCAAAGGCGGGAACCCAATCTTTTATGAAGAGCGGCCAGCGTTTTCTGAGCCTGAATGCGGACAAACCTGGATTCCCGCCTACGCGGGAATGACGGTCTTCAAGCTAACGCTGTAATCAACCCGCCGCGTGCTTCGGCTGCTCCCGATGCCGCACGATCACGCGTTCCGTCGCGCTGAAGTAGGCCCCCAGCCGTTCGGCCATGTACACCGAGCGGTGCTGTCCCCCGGTGCAGCCCACCGCCACCGTCAGGTAGCTGCGATTGTCCGTCTTGAACGAGGGCAGCCACTTGGCCACGAAGGCCTTGATATCCCCCAGCATCTCGATCGCGCTCGGCTGCGCGTCGAGGAAGTCGATTACCGGCCGGTCGCGGCCCGTCAGCGGGCGCAGCGCCAGGTCGTAGTAGGGATTCGGGATCGCGCGCACGTCGAACACGAAGTCCGCATCGAGCGGCACGCCGACCTTGAAGGCGAAGGATTCGAAGAACAGGGTCAGCGGCGCGTGCTCGATGTCGGCCAGTTCCTTGATCCAGGCGCGCAGCTTGTTGGCCGAGAGTTCCGAGGTGTCGATCACGTGGCCCAGGTTCTCGATCGCCGACAGGCGCTCGCGTTCCTCGGCGATGCACTCGATCAGGGTGCGGCGCGAGGCCGGGTTCTCGCCCGGGCGCAGTTCGTGCGACAGCGGGTGGCTGCGGCGGGTTTCCGAGAAGCGCGCCACCAGCGAATGCGTGCTCGAGGTCAGGAACATCACCTTGACGTTGTGGCCCTCTTCCTTCAGGTGGCGCACGCTCACCGGCAGTTCGACCAGCGACTCGGCGCTGCGTGCATCGACCGCGACCGCGATCTTCTCCGCGCCTTTCTCGTTCACCGCATGGACCAGGGCCGGCAGCAGGGCCGGCGGCAGGTTGTCGACGCAGTAGTAGCCCGCGTCTTCTAGGACATTGAGGGCAACCGATTTGCCCGAGCCGGAGATACCGGTAATGAGGACGATGTGCATGGCCGGGATGATACCCCAAATGGGTGGCGACCGACGCTAGTCGCCGCTCATCGCTTGACGCTGCCGCTCCATGAATTCCTGCAGGGTGTCGATGCCGCGCAATTGCAGGATCGTGTTGCGCACCGCGGCTTCCAGCAGCACCGCGATGTTGCGGCCGGCCGCGACGGGGATCACGACCTTGCGGATCGGCAGGCCCAGCACGTCCTCGGTGGGATGGTGGAAGGGCAGGCGTTCCACCTCTTCGTCCAGGGTGCCGCGCTTGACCAGGTGGACGATCAGCTTCAGGCGCATCTTGCGGCGCACCGCGGTCTCGCCGAAGATCGCCTTGATGTCCAGCAGGCCCAGGCCGCGCACTTCCAGCAGGTTCTGCAGCAGCGGCGGACAGCGGCCCTCGATCATGTTCGGGGCGATGCGCGAGAATTCGACGGCATCGTCGGCCACCAGGCCGTGCGAGCGCGAGATCAGTTCCAGGCCCAGCTCGCTCTTTCCGAGGCCCGAATCGCCGGTGATCAGGACGCCGACGCCCAGCACGTCCATGAAGACGCCGTGCATGATGACGCGTTGCGCCAGCTTCTTGGACAGGTACACGCGCAGGAAGTCGATCACCTGCGCCGCCGGCAGCGGGGTCGAGAACAGGGGGATGTTCTGCTCGTCGCAGATGGCGAGGATGTCGGGCGGTGTTTCCAGGCCCTGCGCGATGATCAGCGCCGGCGGGCCGCCACCGATCAGCTCGCCGATCACGTGGGTGCGCGAGCTGCTCTTGAGGCGGTGGTAGTAGTTCAGTTCCTGGTGCCCGAAGACCTGGATCCGGCCCGGGTGGATCAGGTTCAGGTGACCGACCTGGTCGGCGGCCGAGGCGGCGTCGCCGGCGATCTGGCGCTCGCCGCCCGGGAAACCGGCGAACCAGCCGAGCTGGAGGCTGTCACGGTTGTCGTCGTACAGCCGTTGGATGGTCAACGGGGTCTGCAGCATGGGCATAGAATTAAGAGCTCCCGGCAATTGCCGTGTGGACAGCTCAGTTTAGCCCAAAGCTTGCAGGCTGGGTTGCCAGTTGATGATGCGCTCGTAGACGGACTTCGGATCCGGATCGGTGGCCAGGGCCGTGCGCACCGCTTCATCCGAGAACAGTTCGGCGATTTCCGACAGGATCTCGAGGTGCTGCTGGGTGACGTGGTCCGGGATCAGCAGGAAGAACAGCAGGCTGACCGGCTGGCCGTCCGGCGACTCGAAGGGAATCGGCTCTTTCAGGCGCACGAAGGCAGCCAGCGGCGACTTCAGGCTCTTGGAACCCTTGATGCGACCGTGCGGAACGGCGACACCATGGCCCAGCCCGGTGGAGCCGAGACGCTCGCGGGCGAACAGGTTGTCCGAGACGGTCGACCGGGCGATGCCGCAGTTGTTCTCGAAGATCAGGCCAGCCTGCTCGAATGCGCGCTTCTTGCTGGAGACTTCCAGGTCCAGCTGCACGTTTTCGAGCGAGAGGATTTTGCTAAGGTTCGTCATGACTAGTGTGCGGTGCACAGGGTAGCTGCTTGCGAGGCGGAATTATAGGCCTGTTTCCAGGGCGCGGCATTCGATTTCGCATCTGTACGAACGTACAGTGTAGTAGATGGGGACGAGTCGTCAAAATCGTATGCTTTTGATACAAATTTCTTTTCGTCACCGAGCGCAATTTCCTAAACGAAATCACGCGAAACGCTCCACAAACAGGAGCAACTTGTGCTTCAGGCCGACTTTTCGATGCATTCTGCCTTATTTTTGCGCAGTGCATTTTCGTGCCGTTTTACTATCCGAACCGGACTTGTCCTGTGGCCGAAAGCATACAACTGCGCGCACGATTGCCGGCGCAAGCATGCGTCACCAAGCTTACGCGCAGCTTATTGCCGGCTTATCGACGACTTATTGGCGGGCGGTGCGCAGGTTGCCCGGCTTGCCGGTGCTGAAATTGGCGCGCCAGGGGTTGATGTCGAGGCCGCCGCGGCGGGTGTAGCGGGCATACACGGCCAGCTTGGTCGGCTTGCACTGGCGCAGCACGTCCATGAAGATGCGCTCGACGCACTGCTCGTGGAATTCATTGTGCTCGCGGAAGCCGATCAGGTACCTCAGCAGGCCTTCCTGGTCGATCTGCGGCCCGACGTAGCGGATCTGCACGGTGCCCCAGTCCGGCTGGCCGGTGACCAGGCAGTTCGACTTCAGCAGGTGCGACACCAGGGTTTCCTCGACCGGCGCTTCCTCGTGATTCGCGCTCAGTAGTTCCGGCGACGGAACGTACTGGTCGATCTCGACGTCGAGGCGGTCCAGCAAGGTGCCGTCGAGTTCGCCCATCTGGAGACTGCCGAAGGCGTCCGGCGTCGTGATCGTCACGTGCACCGGAGCGCCGAAGGCGGCGGACAGATCCTGGCGCAGCAGCTCGACCAGGGCGTCGGTGCCGGCAATGCGGGTCTGGTTGAAGGAGTTCAGGTAGAGCTTGAACGACTTCGATTCGACGATGTTTGGCGAATCGGCGGGCGCCGTGATGGTGGCGATCGCCACCTGCGGCTTGCCGCGCATGTTCAGCCACGACAGTTCGTAGGCGTTCCAGATGTCGACACCGAAGAAGGGCAGCCTGGCGCCCGCGCCCAGGCCGATCTCCTCGCGCTTTTGCAGGCGCGGGATCGGGAACAGGAGTTCGGGAGCGTACTGGCTCTGGTAGGCGGAGGATTTGCCGAGGGGCGATTGATCAGGAGTATTCATAGGAAAACTGAACGCTTTTGGCGTTCGTAGGGTGCACGGCTTCGCCGTGCGCGCGTTCAACGAAAGGTTGCGTACTCGCGGCGTGGGTAACACTGCGGTACGTGAAATTGGGCTCCCGCCTGCGCGGGAGCGACGGTTTTTGGCTTGGTGGGGCAAGCAGGGGGCATCCTAGGTGCCCAGGAAGAGCTTGTACACCGGATTGCTGCTCTCGTCCCAATACCGGTACCCCAGCGTCGCCAGGAACTGCCGGAACTCGTCCATCTCCGCCGCCGGCACCTGCAGCCCGACGAGGATGCGTCCCACGTCGCCGCCCTGGTTCCGGTAGTGGAACAGCGAGATGTTCCAGTTCGGCGCCATGCTGTCCAGGAAGCGCATCAAGGCGCCCGGCCGTTCGGGAAACTCGAAACGATACAGCAATTCGTCCTGCGCCAGCGCGCTTTTTCCGCCCACCAGGTGGCGGATGTGCAGCTTGGCCAGCTCGTCGTGGGTGAGGTCCAGGGTGCGGAAGTCGTGTTCCTCGAAGGTGCGCGCCAGCAGCGCGGATTCGCCGCGGCTGGCCACCTGCACGCCGACGAAGATGTGGGCTTCGCGCGCGTCGCTGATGCGGTAGTTGAACTCGGTGACGTTGCGCGCGCCCACCAGCGCCGAAAAGCGCCGGAAGCTGCCGCGCTGCTCGGGGATGGTCACCGCGAACACCGCTTCGCGCGACTCGCCCAGCTCGGCGCGCTCGGCGACGAAGCGCAGGCGGTCGAAGTTCATGTTGGCGCCGCAGGCCACCGCCACCAGGGTCTCGTTCTGCACCGGATTGCGCGACATCTGCGCGCGTTCCACGTAGGCCTTGGCGCCGGCCACCGCCAGCGCGCCGGCCGGCTCGAGGATGCTGCGCGTGTCCTGGAACACGTCCTGGATCGCGGCGCAGATGGCGTCGGTGTCGACGATGATGATCTCGTCGACCACCTCCTGCGCCAGGCGGAAGGTCTCCTCGCCCACCAGGCGCACCGCGGTGCCGTCCGAGAACAGGCCGACGTCGGTGAGCGTGACGCGGTGGCCGGCCTTCAGGCTCCTGGCCATGGCGTCCGAATCGAGCGTCTGCACGCCGATGACCCGGATGTCCGGACGCACCGCCTTCACGTAGGCCCCCACGCCGGCCACCAGGCCGCCGCCGCCGATGGCGACGAAGATCGCGTGGATCGGCGCCGAGTGCTGGCGCAGGATCTCCATGCCGATGGTGCCCTGGCCGGCGATCACGTCGGGGTCGTCGAAGGGGTGCACGAAGGTCAGGCGCTGCTCCTTTTCCAGCAGCAGCGCGTGGTTGTAGGCGTCGGTATAGGACTCGCCGTGCAGGACGACTTCGACGCTCGCCCCGCCGCGCGCTTTCACGGCGTCGATCTTCACCTGCGGGGTGGTGGTCGGCATCACGACCAGGGCGCGGCAGCCGAGGCGCGCGGCCGACAGGGCCACGCCCTGGGCGTGGTTGCCGGCCGAGGCGCAGATCACGCCGCGCTTGAGCTGTTCCGGCGTGAGGTTCGCCATCTTGTTGTAGGCGCCGCGCAGCTTGAAGCTGAACACGCTCTGCATGTCCTCGCGCTTGAAGAAGACGCGGTTGTTCAGGCGGTTCGACAGCGTCGGCGCGTAGTCGAGCGGGGTTTCTTCGGCGACGTCGTAGACGCGGGCGGTCAGGATTCTCTTGAGGTAGTCGGTGGTCATGGTCGGCAATCGGTGTGCAATGCCGGCGGGGGTGGGCCGGCGGGGTCCGGACGACGCATACAGTTCTGCTCAGGGGGTGGCCGGGCGCGAAGTAGCGATGCGGCGGGCTGG
This sequence comes from Massilia sp., assembly GCA_032115075.1. Classification (GTDB taxonomy): domain Bacteria; phylum Pseudomonadota; class Gammaproteobacteria; order Burkholderiales; family Burkholderiaceae_D; genus Telluria. Next base: position 8,486 of record DAMCRY010000036.1, on the reverse strand, counting down.
GTGGCAGGCCCGGCGTATCGTGTCGTTACGTAAAGTGAACCTCATTATAATGGACCCTTATCACAATCGCTCAAGCCTACCTGTTCAATGATCGAATCCGCCGTCCTCTGGCTGCTGAACCTCCTTGCCGCGCCGAGCGTCGGACTGACCTCGATCTTCATCATCAGCTTCGTCTCCGCGACCCTGCTGCCGCTCGGCTCCGAGCCGGCCGTGTTCGCGGTGGTGAAGGCCAATCCCGCCATGTTCTGGCCGGCGGTGCTGGTGGGAACCCTGGGCAACACCCTGGGCGGGGCATTCGACTACTTCATCGGCTACCGCGCCAAGGTGGCCTTCGCCAAGGAGCGCCAGAGCCGCTGGTTCGGCTGGCTCAAGAAATACGGCGCCAAGACGATGCTGCTGTCCTGGGTACCGGGCGTGGGCGACCCGCTGTGCACCCTGGCCGGCTGGCTGCACCTGCCGTTCTGGCCGAGCGTGATGTACATGGCGATCGGAAAGTTCCTGCGTTACGTGACCATGACGGCGGTGCTGCTGTACATCCCGAACGGCTTCTGGAAGACGCTCGGGGATTTCTTCGAGCGGCTGATCGGCTGAGCGGGCGGCACGCCGGCCGCGATGGGGCGGCATCCAGTATCATGCCGGGCTCACAGGGAAAATCATGTCCAAGCCTCCAAGTATCCGTTCACTGATCCTCGTCCTCGTCCTGCTGGCCGTCTTCGGCGCCGTCGGCGCCAAGTTCATGCTGGGCAGGCACGCCGACACCACCATGAGCCAGCTCGGCACCGTCTGGCCGGACATCGCGACCATGCCGGAAAGCGAGCGCGCCTTCCTGGTCGAGCTCGCGCACACCTGCAGCGTGACCACCCGCGAGCCGGTGCGCGCGGAAGTCGTCGATTGCCTGCGCTCGGTCCCGATGAATGCCACCGCGACCGCACGCCTGGATCGCCTGCTCAGCCAGGCGGCAGCTCAGGGGCAAGGTCAGGAAGCAACACCAGCAGGTCGGTGACGCCGATGTCGGCGCCGGCCTGGCTCAGCAGGGTACTGGCCTGGCCGCGGTGGTGGGTCTGGTGGTTGAACAGGTGGAGCAGCAGGCTGCCGAAGTGCCGGTGGAACGCCTGCCCGCGCGCATTCCGGTAGACCAGGGTCTGTTCCAGGTCCGCCGGACGCAGTTCCAGCGCCAGCGCGCTGATCACGCCATCCAGGCGCTCGCGGTGGACGCGCAGTTCCGGCAAGGTCGCGCCGAAGGACTGCGTCAGGCTGGCGGGTGGCGGCACGCCGCGCAGCGGCGCCAGGGCGCGGAAGGCGGACGGATGGTCGGCGAAGCGCGTCAGCCAGATCGTGTCGCCGACCACCAGATGGTTCAGGGTGCCGAGCAGCGAGCCGAAGAAGGCGCCCCGGTCCGCCCGCACTTCCTCCGGTGGCAGCGTGGCGGCGGCATCGTAGAGCCGGCGGTTCATGGTCTCGTTGTATTGCGCGAGCAGCAGGATGTCTTCGCGGGTGGGCAATCGGTTTCCTTTCGTCGATGGTCGTGTACAGTCGTCAGGATGGCGCAAAATGCGCAAAAGGTCATCCGGATGCGCTCAGCCCTTACGCAATATGCCATTCCGGAGCTGAGTGCAAATGAATGATGCATGGAGGCCTGTTTTTGCAAACGAAATTTGCATTCCAAGTTCCGTTTCGGAATTTTCTTGTGCAGGAGCCTGAAGCTTTCCGATCCGTCCTCAGCGTGGTGCAGCGCAATAAGCTAGAATGAACCTCCTTCGGACCCGTCCGACCGACGACGCCAAGCATCCATGAACGCGCCCGCACACATCCATACCCTGCTCGCCGACAACGCCCCCGCGCGCCTGCGTGAGATTCCGTACAACTACACCTCCTTCTCCGATCGCGAAATCGTGATCCGCCTGCTGGGCGAGTCGTCCTGGCGTCTGCTGGACGAGCTGCGCGGCGCGCGCCAGACCGGCCGCTCGGCGCGCATGCTGTACGAAGTGCTGGGCGACATCTGGGTGGTGCGCCGCAATCCCTACCTGCAGGACGACTTGCTGGACAACCCGAAGCGCCGCCAGAAGCTGATCGATGCGCTGCATCACCGCCTGGGCGAAGTCGACAAGCGCCGCACCAGCGTCGATGCAAGCGAGGAGGGCGATCCGCAGGCCGCGGCCGCCCGCAGCACCGCCGTCGAACAGCTGCTCGCCAGCGCGCGCAAGGCGGTCGACGATTTCGCGCGCGAGTTCCGCGAGATGTACGACCTGCGCAAGCGCGCAAGGCAGGTGCTCGGCGTCTACACCGACAAGCGCAACATCCGCTTCGACGGCATGCACCGCGTCTCGCACGTCACCGACGCCACCGACTGGCGCGTCGAATATCCCTTCCTGGTCCTGCTCCCGGACAGCGAGGAAGAGATGGCCGGCCTGGTGAAAGGCTGCATCGAACTCGGGCTGACCATCATCCCGCGCGGCGGCGGCACCGGCTACACCGGCGGCGCCATTCCGCTCACGCCGATGTCGGCCGTGATCAACACCGAAAAGCTGATCGGCATCGGCGAGGTCGAATTGCAGCGCCTGCCCGGGGTGGACCGCGAGTACGCGACCATCCACACCTATGCCGGCGTGGTCACCCAGCGCGTCTCGCAGGCCGCCGAGAAGGCCGGCTTCGTGTTCGCGGTCGACCCGACCTCGGCGCACGCTTCCTGCATCGGCGGGAACATCGCCATGAACGCGGGCGGCAAGAAGGCCGTCCTGTGGGGCACCGCGCTCGACAACCTGGCGTCCTGGCGCATGGTCGACCCGAACGGCGACTGGCTCGAGGTCACGCGCATGGACCACAACCTCTCTAAAATCCACGACGCCCCGGTCGCCACCTTCAAGCTCGAATGGACCCACCCGACGCCGCGCGGCGCCGCGAAAGGCGCGCCGTTCCGGGTCGAGACGCTGGAAATCGAAGGCCGCCGCTTCCGCAAGGAAGGCCTGGGCAAGGACGTCACCGACAAGTTCCTGGCCGGCCTGCCGGGCATCCAGAAGGAGGGTACCGACGGCCTGATCACCTCGGCGCGCTGGATCCTGCACAAGATGCCGAAGTTCACCCGCACCGTGGCGCTGGAATTCTTCGGCCAGGCGCGCGATGCGATTCCGTCGATCGTCGAGATCAAGGACTACCTCGACAGCCTGCCGAAGAACGGCGACCCGGCCTTCGCGACCCTGCGCCTGGCCGGCCTGGAACACCTCGACGAGCGCTACCTGCGCGCGGTCGGCTACGCCACCAAATCCAAGCGCGGCGTGCTGCCGAAGATGGCGCTGTTCGGCGACATCGTCGGCGACGACGAGAACGCGGTCGCCAAGGCCGCCTCGGAAGTGGTGCGCCTGGCGAACACCCGCGTCGGCGAAGGCTTCGTCGCCGTCAGCCCGGAAGCGCGGAAGAAATTCTGGCTCGACCGCGCCCGTACCGCGGCCATCGCGCGCCATACCAACGCCTTCAAGATCAACGAAGACGTGGTGATTCCGCTGAACCGGATGGGCGAATACACCGACGGCATCGAGCGCATCAACGTCGAGCTGTCGATCAAGAACAAGCTGCAGCTGGCCGAGGCCCTGCGCGAATACCTGGCCAACGAGCACCTGCCGATCGAGAAGAGCGACGACGCCACCGGCGACACGGTCGACCGGGGCGAGATCCTGGGCGACCGTCCGCAGCAGGCGGTGGCGCTGGTGGAAGGGGTGAGCGCGCGCTGGAACTTCATCCTCGCCAATCTCGACCAGAAGCTGGCCGATGTGCGCGGCAGGCTGGACGAGCTGGGCCTCGACCACCTGTCGTCGACGCTGGACGGGCGCATCGGCGCCCAGCCCGGCGCGCTTCTCTTCGACGTGGTGCAGGACCACACCATCCGCATCTCGTGGAAGCAGGAACTGCGCGCGCCGCTGCGCCAGATCTTCAATGGCGCAGCCTACAAATGCATCCTCGACGAGTGCACCGCGATCCACAAGCGGATCCTGCGCTCGCGCGTGTTCGTGGCCTTGCACATGCACGCCGGCGACGGCAACGTCCACACCAACCTGCCGGTGAACTCGGACGACTACGCGATGCTGCAGGATGCGCACAAGGCCGTCGAGCTCATCATGAAGCTGGCACGCTCGCTGGACGGCGTGATCTCGGGCGAGCACGGCATCGGCATCACCAAGCTCGAATTCCTGACGGACGACGAGATCAAGGACTTCCGCGAATACAAGCGGCGGGTCGACCCGGAAGGCCGCTTCAACAAGGGCAAGCTTCTCAATGGCGAGGGAGCTTTCGCCGACCTGCGCAACGCCTATACGCCGTCCTTCGGCCTGATGGGCCACGAGTCGCTCATCATGCAGCAGAGCGACATCGGCGAGATCGCCAACAGCATCAAGGACTGCCTGCGCTGCGGCAAGTGCAAGCCGGTCTGCACCACCCACGTGCCGCAATCGAACCTGCTGTACTCGCCGCGCGACAAGATCCTCTCGACCTCGGCCTTGATCGAAGCCTTCCTCTACGAAGAGCAGACCCGCCGCGGCGTCTCGATCCGCCACTGGGAAGAGTTCGAGGACGTGTCCGACCACTGCACCGTGTGCCACAAGTGCGTGACGCCGTGCCCGGTCAACATCGACTTCGGCGACGTCTCGATGAACATGCGTAACCTGCTGCGCAAGATGGACAAGCGCAGCTTCAAGCCGGCCAACCGCGCCGCCATGTTCTTCCTGAACGCGACCGACCCGACCACCATCAACCTGACCCGCAAGGCCATGGTGGACCTCGGCTACAAGGCCCAGCGCATGGGCAACCAGCTGCTGCGCGGCCTGGCCAAGCCGCAGGTGGAAGCGCCGCCCCCGACCACCGGCAAGGCGCCGGTGCGCGAGCAGGTGATCCACTTCATCAACAAGAAAATGCCGGGCAACCTGCCGAAGAAAACGGCGCGCGCGCTGCTCGACATCGAGGACGACAAGGTCATCCCGATCATCCGCAACCCGAAGGCCACCAACGCCGACACCGAGGCCGTGTTCTACTTCCCGGGCTGCGGTTCGGAGCGCCTGTTCTCGCAGGTGGGCCTGGCGACCCAGGCGATGCTGTGGGAAGTGGGCGTGCAGACCGTGCTGCCGCCGGGCTACCTGTGCTGCGGCTACCCCCAGCGGGGCGCCGGCCAGTACGACAAGGCCGACAAGATGGTGACTGACAACCGCGTGCTGTTCCACCGCATGGCCAACACGCTGAACTACCTCGACATCAAGACGGTCGTGGTGTCGTGCGGCACCTGCTACGACTCGCTGGCGAACTACGAGTTCGACAAGATCTTCCCGGGCTGCCGCCTCATCGACATCCACGAATACCTGATGGAGAAGGGCGTGAAGCTGGAAGGCGTGAGCGGCACCCGCTACATGTACCACGACCCCTGCCACACCCCGATGAAGATGCAGGACTCGCTCAAGACCGTGAACGCGCTGGTTTCCACCGTGGACAACGTGAAGATCGAGAAGAACGACCGCTGCTGCGGCGAATCCGGCACCTTCGCCATCAGCCGTCCGGACATCGCCACCCAGGTCCGCTCGCGCAAGCAGGGCGAGATGGAGAAGGGCGCGGATAAACTGCGCGACGACGGTTTCACCGGCGACGTCAAGATCCTGACCAGCTGCCCGTCCTGCCTGCAGGGCCTGTCGCGCTACAACCATGACGCCGGCACCACCGCCGACTACATCGTGGTCGAGATGGCGCGCCACCTGCTGGGCGAGAACTGGATGCCCGAGTACGTGGCCCGCGCCAACAACGGCGGCATCGAAAGGGTGCTGGTATGAGCGCGCTGCGCCAACCCGGCTGCGAACTGTGCGAGCTGGCCGCCCCGGCGGCCTGGCAGGGCGAGAAGTTCTCGGTCATCATCGTCGACGACGCGCACTATCCGGGCTTTTGCCGCGTGATTCTCCGCGACCATGTGCGCGAGATGAGCGACCTGCCGAATGAGGATCGCCTGCTGGTCAACGAAGCCATCTACCAGGTCGAGCTGGCGGTGCGCGAGGTCATGCAGCCGCTGAAGGTCAACGTGGCGAGCCTGGGCAACGTGGTGCCGCACCTGCACTGGCATGTGATTCCGCGTTATGCGGACGATGCGCACTTCCCCGCGCCGGTGTGGGCCCAGGCCGCGCGCCAGACCGACGAGGCAATCCTGGCGCAGCGCCGGGCCTTGCTGCCGGCGCTTCAACAGGCAATCGCCAAGCGTTTCAATCAATAAGAGGAGTCGTCATGCCCAACCCAACCGAGATCGCCGTGCGCCAGAAATCCCGCGTGCTGGAAATCGCCTTCGACGACGGCAGCAGCTTTTCGATTCCCTTCGAGCTGATGCGCGTCTACTCGCCCTCGGCCGAGGTCAAGGGCCACGGCCCCGGCCAGGAAGTCTTGCAACTCGGCAAGCGCGAGGTCGGCATCACGGGTGTGGAGCCGGTCGGGAACTACGCGATCAAGCCGCTGTTCGACGACGGGCACGCGAGCGGCATCTTCACCTGGGATTACCTGTACAAGCTGGGCAGCGAGGAGGCATCGCTGTGGCGGCAGTACATGGACCGCCTGCACGCAGCCGGTTTCGAGGGTGACAGCGGCCGCGAGCCGGGCACCGAGCTGCCGGGCGCACCCAAGACCGGTGGCTGTGGTCACGCGCATTAAGGGCGCCTGACATCGCCTCCGGCAAGCGCGGCGACCAGGCGTGAATCATGGGTCCTGCGGCTCATCTTCGCCGTGCATGAGCAGATTCTCACCCTCAATGAGCACGCGATATTTTTTCGTTGTTAGGAAAAACATCGTTGTCACTCATCGATAACGCGTCAATGGGCACCGTGCTCGGTATTGCGCTGATCGGCGGCGGGTGACGTCGCGCTAAGGCGTGCCTGGGCGGCAACGCCGATGCCGCCGCCGTCGAGCGCCTGCACAGGCTACTTTTGCAAGAAAAGCAGTTCAGGATCCAACTTGGGCCCGTCCGGATCCTCGGCAATCTGGGAATATTCGGATATGTCTCGTCGTGGTTTCGGCGGTGGCGGTGCCGGCCCGATGCCTGCAAATGCAGCTACCATCAGTACGCCGAGCCAGCGATATCGCTCCCTCCAACGTCGTGGCTCGGGAATCGCACTCGAGGAAGGCGCTTTGTTTTCATCGTTCACTTAGAAAATCACTTTCGTTGGAGTGCTGTCGGCATCGACCGGCTCGCCGCTCACGCGCGGCAAACAGGCAAGCATGGTGGGTCATCGGTCTAGCCAGGTCTGCGCCTCGATTGCGTACATTTCAATCGCAGGACTCACCTCTTGCCATGCGAATGCGTTCAGCCCTGCAGTGGATAATCTGGTGATTTTTTCAACCATTTCAATGGTGTCGCGGGATCGAGCCACGCGGCCGCGTGCTCTGCGTCCAGGACAACGGGACGCCGATCGTTGATCGGCCTCGATCCGGTTGCGGTCCCTCATGGCAGGCCTTCCCGCACATCTTGTTACCTGTTCTATTCGTCGGATTTGAAGCTCTGTTCCAGGACCCCTTTTTCCTTCAAATGCTTCTCCAATTTATCTAGACGAGAATAGGAAATCAAAGCAAAAACGAACCCGATCACTCCGAAAGTAAATCCCATTATTGTCATACTATTTCCTTCGCCATGAAAGATAGTGGCAAGCACAGCTTGCGTGTAACCTCAGCCGAAATGTCCGCTTCTGGGCGAACTCGGCCCTTGAGCTCAGCATAGCAGGTCGACACTGCCGAAAAATCGCGGACTGTCACGAAGGACCGCAACCGATCGAGCCATCGCGGACCTTCGATTTCTTGATCAAGAACCGAATGTTATCGACCCATCCTTGAGCGCACAGGAGGCGAGTTCTTGCGGCGCACAACAATGCGCGGGAATACCTGCTGGCCCGGGCTAGAGCTGCGCAAGCAGATGCTGCGCACACGCCCGCACCGCCTCGCGCAGCTGCGCCGGCCGCCTGATCTCGAAGCCGAACGGCGCACTGGCCAGCTGCCGCGCAAACCAGTCGATATCGTCCGACTGGTTGTGCATCACGACCCCATCCTCCGCCTGCTCGAACACCCCGATGGTGTCGAAGAACTGCGCCTGTGCGGTTTCCAGGGTCGTCTTCAGCAACACCTCGACGGTCCAGGCGCGGGGCAGGGTGGCCACCTCGCGCACCAGCCAGGCTAGTGCGTCGAAGCCTTGCGGCCGCGCGAACGATTCGTCGAGCGGCGCCAGGGCGCGGATGCGGTCAAGCCGCAAGGAGCGCACCGCATCGCGCAGGTGGCACCAGCCCACCGCATACCAGCAGCCGCCGTGGTAGGCCAGCCCATACGGATCGAGCGCGCGCATCGATGCCTGTCCCCTGGCGTCGGCATAGTCCAGGCGCACGCGGCGGCCGGCGCGCGCCGCCACGGAGAGGTCGGGAAGGAAGGCATTGCCGGTGGCCCCGGCGGCGCGGCGCAGGTCCAGCTGGACTGTCTCGCCGATCGCGCGCACGCGC
>DAMCRY010000035.1:0-16690 GCA_032115075.1 Massilia sp. | reverse complement strand
GCCGGGTGCGCCATCCGCTGCCGGCCGGCGCGCGCGACCTGGCCGTCAGCCTGGTCATCCCGACGCGCGACCGCGCCGACCTGCTGCAGCGCTGCATCGACACCATCCGGCGCTGCACGGACTGGCCGAAGCTCGAGATCATCGTGATCGACAACGGCTCGGTGGAAGAAGCCACGCACGCCTACTTCGACCGCATCGCGCAGCAGGGCGTGCGCGTGCTGCCGATGCCCGGCCCCTTCAACTACGCGGACCTGCACAACCGCGCCATCCCCCAGGCCAGCGGCGACATCGTCGGCCTGGTCAACAACGACATCGAGGCGTTGCATGAAGGCTGGCTGGACGAGATCGTCGCCCAGCTGTTGCGCCCAGACGTCGGTGCGGTCGGCGCCAAGTTGCTCTGGCCGAACGGGATGGTGCAACATGGCGGCGTGCTGCTCGGCGTCGGCAACGTCGCCGGCCACTTCGGCAACCGCCTCGCGGATGCCGACTGGGGCGACCACGGACGCAACCAGCTGGTCCAGCAGGTCAGCGCCTGCACGGCCGCCTGCCTGTTCCTGCGCAAGGACGATTACCTCCAGCTTGGGGGTATGGATGCGCACGCGTTTCCGGTAGCCTTCAACGACGTCGATCTGTGCCTGAAGGTGCGCGCATCGGGCAAGGCGATCGTGTGGACGCCGCATGCGAAGCTGCTGCATGCGGAGTCGGCCAGCCGCGGGCACGAGGATACGCCGCAGAAGAAGGCGCGGGCGCAGCGCGAGGTGGACCAGCTGCGCCAGAAATGGGGGCATGTCTTGATGCGCGATCCGGCGTATCACCCGGCGTTGAATCTGGATCCGAATAGCCATGCGTTTGGGGGACTGGCGCTCGGCCCGAGGAGTCGTGCTCCAAGGATCATGGGATTTGAGTCCCCGGCATGCCCTGCGTGACAACGCCATAAGCCAAGAAAAACAGACGGTTCACAGGAAGCCTCAGGCTTCCGACCAACACATCAAAACAGGAAGCTGAAATGACAACCAAGAATATCCCGTCGCCTACGGTAGTTGGCCATCTCGATGCAATTCATGGAATCTATGCGTTCGGCTGGGCTACCTGCCCGGGTAATCCCCAGAAAGCACTTTCCGTTGAAATTGTTTGCGATGGCGAAGTGGTAGCGATCACGCACACCTCGCTGCATAGGCCCGACGTCGCCGCTGTGGGAATCGAGAACGCATATTGCGGCTTTGTCGCGAAACTTCCACTGCGAGTATTCGACGGGAAAATGCATACTTTCACTGCACGGGTACGCGAATACAATCACGTTCTGAACGGCGAGACGAGCCTGACGACGGTTCGTCCGCAAATCAGCTCCGGTTTCGAGGGAATAGACGGGACGACGATTACCGGCTGGGCATTTTCCGATCAAGGGCGTATCCCGGCCAACGTACGGATCAGGATCGACGACAAAATCCTGGGTGATTTTGCTGCGACCGGTCAGCTTGCTGACGGCCGCAGTGGTCGCTTCCATGCACCAATTCCGCCAGAGTATCTGGATGGGGGTCTGCACCGGATTACCGGGGAAATCCCCGACTACCTGCACGACATGGGTGAAATGATTGCGATTACGCCTGCAATCTCGACGCCTTTTTCGTCCCTGCAAAAATATGCGGGCGGGTACCTGAAAGCGCACCTTTCGCCTATAGCAGGACTGAGATATGAAGCGTTGCGAAAAAACTTGCACGCGCTGCTCGATTCCGGCGATACCCCCGGATCGAAGCATGATCCGATCCGCACGAAACTGGAACAACTCCTGCTCTCGCACGAACAGGTTATCAGTGGCATCGAACGCCGCCGTGAATACGAACCGCTGGCATTTCCAAAGGTCGCCGCGCCAAAGGTGTCAATCGTAATCCCGGCACATAACAAGTTCGAGGTTACTTACAACTGCTTGGCCTCGATTGCGGGCGCATCGAATTCTGCCAGCTATGAAGTAATCCTCGTCGATGACGGATCCAGCGACCAGACGACCGGGATCGAGGAGCTCGTTTCAGGCATGACGGTGCTTCGGAATGAGTTGGCTCAGGGTTTCATTCTCAGCAGTAATCGTGGCGCAAGCGTGGCGAAAGGCGAATATGTCGTCATGCTGAACAACGATACCGAGGTGATGGCAAACTGGCTTGATGAGCTGCTGGCGCCATTCGGTCAGTTCGACAAAGTCGGCGCAGTAGGGGCGAAGCTTATCTATCCGGATGGCACGCTTCAGGAAGCCGGGGGCCTCATCTGGGGAAATGGCGATGCATGGAATGTTGGGCGCAACGGCAACGCCAGCGATCCGATGTACAACTACGTACGGCAGGTCGACTACCTTACAGGCGCATGTGTCATGCTTCCGCGCGACCTATGGACCGAGCTCGGCGGTTTCGACACCCATTTCGTGCCGGCATACTACGAAGACACCGATCTGTCCTTCCGGGTCCGCGCGGCAGGTTACAAGACCGTGTACACACCGTTCTGCCAAGTCGTCCACTATGAAGGGCAGTCGAATGGATCGAGCACCGCTTCGGGTGTGAAGCGGCACCAACTGATCAACGAACCAAAATTTCGCGCTCGCTGGACGTCCGCATTCAGGCATAACGGCGTCATGGGGCGCGACGAACCGCGTGTCGTCCAGGACCGACAGGTGAATGGCCGCGTCCTCGTTTTCGACGCGCAAACACTTACACCGGACCGGGATGCCGGCAGCTATGCCGCCGTCCAAGAACTACGCCTGTTGCAATCGCTGGGATTCAAAGTCACCTTCGTTCCCTCGAACATGGCTTACATGGCCGGTTATACTGAAGCGCTCCAGCGGATGGGGGTGGAGGTGGTCTACGCGCCATTCGCAACCAGCATGCATGAGGTATTGGAAAAGCGCGGCCATGAATTCGATCTCATCTACATTGCGCGCTACGGCGTCGCTACCCAGTTGGTTGATTTCATCCGCAGCCGAAACATCCGCGCGAAGACGATCCTGAACATTCATGACCTGCACTTCCTTCGAGAACTGAGGATGGCAATCTCAGCCGGAGACGACCAAGCGGTCCAGCAGGCGACGAAGACGCGGGATGCTGAGTTGGCGGTCATGCGGAAAGTCGACCTCGTTGTTTCGTACAGCGAGGTCGAACATGCCGTGATCCAGTCGCATAATCTCAACTCGACCAAATTGTCGCTGAACCCGTGGATCGTCGAGGTTCCATCGAAAGTTCCGGCCTTTGGGACACGCAAGGATATCTCCTTCCTGGGGGGCTTCGGTCATACACCGAACATCGAAGCCGTCGAATGGTTCGTGAAGGAAGTCATGCCGATTCTCCGAGGCCGGCTCCCCGGCGTTCGCTTCCTGGTTTATGGCAGCAACCCGCCCGACCGCTTCGCGCGTCTGGCGTCCGACGATGTGATCATCAAAGGGTTTGTGAAGTCCACAGACGAGGTGTACGACACATCGCGCGTTTTCGTTGCACCCCTGCTGAGTGGCGCCGGAATCAAAGGCAAAGTGATCGGCGCCTTCGCCAGCGGTGTACCGACTGTGCTCACGCCAACTGCGGCAGAAGGAACGGGCGCGCGGCATGATCATGAAGCATTGATCGCAAAGAAGCCGGTTGAATGGGCCGAGGCTATCGTTCGACTGTATTCTGAGGAACAAACCTGGAAAAAGGTCAGCGAGAACGCACGCGAGTATGCGAGCCAAGCCTTCTCGTTTGCGCGTGGAAGAGAAATGATGGCGAGCTCGCTCAACATGGTGGGCTTATACCCTAGTCTTGAAAACGATGCTTTGTTCCCGCTCAGCATGTAGGACCGAGTAGCTGATTATCGCAAAGAATAATGCAGCGGCGCTAGTTTGGCGAATTACGGAAAAGCTGGTTTCGATTCTCGCAGCAGTAGAGTATGAGAAGCGCTTGCTGCGAATTTTTTGCGCCATCCACGCCACTGCAAATACGACATTTCAAGTGCCTATAGCCTTACGGAAGATCAATATGAGTGTTTTCAAACTAACTGCAAAGAGTCACAGAAATTGCACAATTGACGACGTTGGCACTATTCACTTGGACGCAGGTGAAAGTGTGATGGAGCTGCGGCCAATTTCGGATGATACCTTGAAAATCCCGTTTGGCTTCTTGTCTTTTCGCATTACACCACGAACAACACTAACTAATGCCAAAGCGGATATTGAAGTCCGTTGGCAAGATGTATTGTTGGCTAGCAGTTCGACATACTTGCAAGGTGGCATTGAATTTAGAATTCCTATTCAATCGTTCAAAACCCCATCTATCCTAAAGATTAAAGTCACCCTGAAACTTGAACTCGGACATTTTACCCAGAGTTTTGATGAGCACTCTCCGACATTTGGCATTTTAGAACAACTGCGCTTTCTTGCAGATGACGACATATTGCAAGGAAGAAAACGTTTATTACTCCCTGCGCAGTTAACCAGCAAAACCCTTGGGCTCTCCGGAGATTATCTGACAGACGACCGGATAATTGAACTGGAAAGTAGAGTGAATTCGGCGCTCATAAAAAAACAACCTTTTTCTGTTGTGCGATTGGGCGATGGTGAAGGACGAGTTCTTGGCTACCCGGATTTTTTCTCCGACCTGGAAGTGCTCAGCGAAGTTCTCTATTACCATTTCGGCCCAGAGTCGATGCAAAGACTTAAGGATGCAAATCCAGCCATCTGGATCAAATCGGCGATGAGCGAACTTCGTAGTCTCTTAGTGAAGTCTCTCCGCCAAACTGACATGGTCGGACTGCCAATAAGTGAATTCTTCAATGGACATGAGAACGCTCCATCAACAGGACTGGTAGGTTATGCATGTGCATTAAACTATGGAATAACGTTCACACAGCATTTGCAGAGTTCTGATATTGTCGGAACAAACGTCTTCCAGCTTCTCGCTGCGCGCGGAAAGGTCATAAAAAGTGCTGCCGCCCATGCAGAGGTTGTACATGTTGTGGGGCCTTGGGACATTACGCACGAACTTGGGAGCGCGCTTGGCGTAGATATTAATTGGATCAAGGTGCCCGGCCACTACACTTGGCGTGGCGAGAAAGGTATGGGCCACTATCCCGATCTTTACCGATATGTTGAGACCCAGATAATCAATATGGGAGATGTGAGCGGACAACTCTTTTTCGTAGGTGCTGGGATAATCGGAAAATACTACTGCTCCCTAATTAGAGAACACGGTGGTGTAGCGCTTGATATCGGATCTGTTTTGGACTCATTGGTAAGACGTGGTTTGCCATATGCAGTCGACAACAACGCAATTAGTTTCAAAAGCCTTTAAGCGAAATTAATCCGAGAAAGCAAGCTAACATTTCCAAACGGGGACAGCATCGCATTCCGCTCGCTGACGAATATCGCGTCCGCCAGGCCGTTCCCAGCCGCGTGGCCGGGCACGAAGTGCCGGCCCGCTTCATTAAGGCGACCACGCCGGGACAGGCGCGCTGGCTGGAGGACGAGGTCTTCGATCCGCGGCTCTACCTGCTTTCCAACCCTACGTGACGGCGGCAGGCGTCGATCCCGCGCAGCACTACCTCCTGCACGGCAGTCGCGAGAAGCGGCGGCTGCGGCCTTGAGCATCCCGTGCAACCGGCCTACCTGCCACGTAATTCCAGACACTTGTCCAATGGCTTATTCTTCTACCCACAAGGGAGAAATTTATGAAGGTCAAATTATGAATAAAACTGTTTACGTTGGCATGAGCGCCGACCTGGTCCACCCAGGCCACCTCAACGTCATCAAACGCGCCGCTGAACTTGGCGACGTAACCATCGGCCTGCTGACCGACGCGGCGATCGCCAGTTACAAGCGCCTGCCCTACATGACCTTTGAAGAACGACACGCAGTCGTCAGCGCGCTGAAAGGCGTCACGAATGTCGTGCCCCAGCACACCCTGGACTACCGCCCCAACCTGCTGGAGTACAAGCCCGATTACGTCGTCCACGGCGACGACTGGCAGCACGGCGTGCAGCGCAGCACGCGCCAGGCGGTGATCGACACGCTGGCCCAATGGGGCGGCCAGCTGGTCGAGGTCCCGTACACGCCCGGCATCTCCTCGACCCGCCTGCATGCGGCCCTGAAGGAGACCGGCAGCACGCCCGAACGGCGCCAGAAGACCTTCAAGCGCCTGCTCGAAGCCAAGCCGATCGTGCGCCTGCTCGAAGCCCATAACGGCCTGACCGGCTCCATCGTCGAGCATACGAAGGTGCAGACCGAGTCCGGCCCGCGCGAGTTCGACGGCATGTGGGGCAGCAGCCTGACCGACTCGACGGCGCGCGGCAAGCCCGACATCGAAGCCGTGGACATTTCCAGCCGGGTCGCCATGCTGAACGAAATCCTCGAGGTGACCACCAAGCCGATCGTGTTCGACGGCGATACCGGCGGCATTCCGGAACACTTCGTGTTCACCGTCAAGACGCTCGAGCGGCTCGGCATCTCGGCCGTCATCATCGAGGACAAGACCGGGCTGAAGAAGAACTCCCTGTTCGGCAACGACGTCGCGCAGACCCAGGACAGCATCGAGGAATTCTCGCTGAAGATCCGCATGGGCAAGGCGGCGCAGACCTCGGAAGACTTCATGATCATCGCGCGGATCGAAAGCCTGATCCTCGACAAAGGCATGGACGACGCGATGGCGCGGGCCGAGGCCTACCTGGCGGCGGGCGCGGATGGCATCATGATCCATTCGCGCAAGAAGGATCCCGCCGAGATCTTCGAGTTCTGCAAGCGCTACAATGCCCTGCCGAACCGCCGCTGGCTGGTTGCGGTGCCGTCGAGCTATCGCCAGACGACGGAGGACGAGCTGGCGGCGCATGGCGTCAACGTCGTGATCTACGCCAACCATCTGCTGCGCAGCGCCTATCCGGCCATGCGTGCGACTGCCGAATCGATTCTCACCCACAGCCGCGCGCTGGAATCCGAAACCGGCATGATGTCCATTTCCGACATTCTGAATCTGATTCCGGGTACCAACTAAGATGATCAGCACACAAGCATTGGTCGAAGGATTGCGCCAGAAAGGTGCGCGCCTGTTTGCGGGCGTACCCGACTCCCTGCTGCAAAGTCTCAGCAGTTACCTGCTGCGCGAGCTCTCCCCCGCCGAGCACATGATTACCGCCAACGAAGGCAATGCGGTTGCCTTGGCGATGGGGCATTACATGGCCACTGGAAACCCGGGGGTCGTCTATCTGCAGAACTCCGGGCTGGGCAACTGCATCAACCCGCTGACGTCGCTGGCGGACCGCGAGGTCTATGCGATACCGATGGTCCTGATTGTCGGTTGGCGCGGAGAACCGGGCAAGAAAGACGAGCCGCAGCACGTCAAGCAGGGCCGGATCACCGCGGGACAGCTGGACCTGCTCGGCATTCCCTACTGGGTCGTCGACAGTACCGCGGACATCGACAAGGTTCTGGAAGAATCCTGGCAAACGATGCAGCAGAACAGCGGTCCGGTTGCCTTGCTGGTAAAGGCCAACAGCCTCGATGCCGTCAGCGCGCCGGAGCTGGTGACTGATGCATCGTTGAAACGCGAAGACGCGATCGGATGCGTCCTGGAATGCACGTCTCCCGAGGATATCGTCATCGCCACGACCGGAAAGGCGGGCCGCGAGCTGTTCGAATTGCGCGAGCGCCGCGGGGAGGCGCAAAGGGACTTCCTGACCGTCGGCGGCATGGGCCACACGTCGTCGATCGCGCTGGGCGTGGCGCTCGCCCGGCCTGAGCGCAGGGTCGTCTGCCTCGATGGCGACGGTTCGCTGCTGATGCATCTCGGCGCCGCGGCCATCGTCGGCGATGCCAAGCCGCGCAACCTGATCCACGTGCTGTTGAACAACGGCGCGCACGAGTCGGTCGGTGGACAGCCGACGGTGGCTCGCACGGTCGACTTCGCATCCATCGTCAGGGCTTGCGGCTATGCGTCCTATCACCGGGTCGACGACCTGGCCTCGCTGCGGCAAACGTTTGGCGAACTCGACCAGCAAGGGCCCCACTTTGTCGAGGTCTTGCTGGCGGCCGGCTCGCGCAGCGATCTCGGGCGTCCTACGTCGACGCCGGCCCAGAACAAGCAGCAGTTCATGGCCCACATCGGTGTGAACTGATGGCCTGGGAATTCTTCAATCCCGTGCGGATCGTCGCCGGGGCGGGTACCTCACGGCAGCTGGCGAAGCATCTGCCGCCGGGGCATTACCTGTTGCTGACGACGGCCGGCATGGTACGCCGCGGCGGCGTCGCCGCGATCACCGGCGACGCCGGCGAGACGTATCGCTGGACGGTCGACACCTGCGCTCCGAATCCGCAGCTCGATGCCCTGGAACTGCAGTGTTCGACGTTGCGGAAGAACGAGTACGACGGCATCGTCGCACTCGGCGGCGGGAGCGTCATCGACACCGCCAAGGTGCTGAGCGCGGTATTGCGCAATAGCGACCCGCAAGCCTTGAGCAAGCATCTGCGGCACGGAGAAGCACTCGATTTCTCTCGCTGCCTGCCGCTGGCATGCATGCCCACGACAGCCGGCACGGGCGCCGACGTGACGCCTTTCGCCACGGTGTGGGATCGATCGGCCAAGTTCTCGCTGATGCACACGGCCCTGTATCCTCGCCTGACCTTGCTGGATCCCGAATTGACGCGCACCTTGCCCGCGCAGCAAACCCTGCACGGCGCGCTCGATGCATCGTCGCACGCACTCGAAACCCTGTGGAACGTCAATACGATTCCCCTGGCCGGAAGCCTGGCGGTGCAGGCCCTGGAAATGGTCTGCGCGAACCTGCAAGGGGTCCTGGACGATCCGGTCGATCTGGAGAAGCGGGAAGCGCTGCAGGTCGCCAGCCTGTATGCAGGCCTGGCGATCAGCCAGAACAGGACGGCGATTGCCCATTCCATTTCCTATCCGCTGACCGCGCGCTACGGTGTGCCGCACGGACTTGCCTGCAGCTTTACGCTCGCCGCACTGCTCGAACTGGTGGCAAGGGAATCTGCCTGGTCATTTCCGGTTCCGCCCTCCCTGCTCTTGCGGTTGAAAACCATGTTCGCCAGCCTGTCCTTGGGAAAACAGGTGCGTGCTTACTGCAGCGACGAGCAAGTCCTCGCTCTGATTCCGGAGATGTTCAATCCCCAACGGGCTGCAAATTTCACGATTAGCATTTCTCCCGCTCAAGTTCGTGAAATACTGGATGCGAGCCTGAATTCATAGCCTTGGCGGGCGGCACTGACGCAGCACTTTGTCTGCAGCCACCCGCGTCCATCATTCTTCTTATCAGCTCCGCCATGCCAGACGAGATCACCAGCGCCCTCCCGGGCGTCCCCCACGTCGAATCCCCGTTTTTCTCCCGGATATTCGCCGAGCCCGGAACGGACGACGAAACGCGGCGCGTCGCGCTCGACCTTGCGGTCAAAGGGTATGCAGTCATCGACTTTCCCGATCCGGATTTCGACCGGATGGCAGACGCGGTCAAAGCCAGTCTGCACGTCCACTACGACTTCGACGGCTGGCGCGAGCATGGCCACAAGGCCGGCATCAGCCTGCGCGTCCAGGATGCCTGGACCTTCGAGCAGGACGTCAAGCGCATCGCCTGCAACGAGCACATCGTCGCCCTGCTCTCGCGGCTCTACGGCCGCCAGGCCTGGCCCTTCCAGACGCTGAACTTCCCTGTCGGCACCCAGCAACACTTCCACACCGACTCGATCCATTTCAGCTCCAGCCCCGAGCGTTTCATGTGCGGCGTCTGGGTCGCCATGGAAGACATCGACGAGAGCAACGGCCCGCTGATGTATTTCCCCGGCAGCCACCGCTGGCCGATCTACACCAATGAGCACATCGGCAAGTGCATCGCCGAGACGGACGGCACGCCGACCCAGGCAATCTACGAGGCGATGTGGCGCGACCTGGTCGAGGCGCATGGCGCGAAGCCGGAGTATTTCCATGCGAAGAAGGGACAGGCACTGATCTGGGCCGCCAACCTGATGCATGGCGGGACGAAGCAGCTCGATCCGGCGCGCACCCGCTGGTCGCAGGTCACCCACTACTTCTTCGACGACTGCGCCTACTATACGCCGATGATGTCGGACCCGTTCTACGGGAGCATCGCGTTCCGCACGCTGACCAATATCGCGACCGGGCGGCCCGTCCGCAACCGCGTCGCCGGGCACACCGTCCCGGCACGGTTCATCGAAGCGACCACGCCGGGGCAGACGCACTGGCATGAGGACGAGGTCTTCGATCCGCGGCTGTACCTGCTGGCCAATCCGGACGTGGCGGCGGCCGGCGTCGATCCCGCGCAGCATTATCTTGCGCATGGAAGAAGGGAGAGGCGGCGTTTGCGGCCGTGAGCGCAGCCGGCAGCCCGGCAGCGCGTTGTACCGCAGACGGACGTCCGCTAGAATGTCCATTCCCTCTCGCGCCAGCGGCGTCTCGACGACCGGGCGCATGCGTTCGCTGCGCAACTTCCTGTCCATTCGCATATTGTAAAAGGAGTCCACATGACCGGAAGTTCCGCGTCCAATGCCTACGATGTGGTGCGCAACAGCGCCTGCTTCGACGGGCAGTTCTACCTGGAGAACAACCCCGACGTGGCGCGCAGCGGGATGGATCCGTGCGATCACTTCTGCCGCTTCGGCTTCGCCGAGTTGCGCAAGCCGTCCGCCGGCTTCGACATCGCGTGGTACCAGCAAACCTATCTGGCCGGCCAGGACGAGGTCAATCCGCTGCTGCATTACGAAATCGCGGGACGCCAGGCGGGCAACCTGACGCGCCCGCCGGCCGCCGACGTCAACCTCGTTCGCGAAGGCTTGCGCTACGACGCCGGCCAGCGCGGGCGCTTGCGGCGCGCCTGCCTGTTCGCCGGCTTCGATCCGCACGGCATGGTGGACGACTACGTGGTCGCCTACGTAAAGGAACTGGCCCGTTTCGCCGACGTGTTCTACCTGGCCGACAACGCCATGGAGCCGGGCGAACTGGACAAGCTGGCGCCTTACGTGCGCGGCGCTTGGGCCGTCCGCCACGGCGCCCGCGACTTCGGCTCCTACCGCACGCTTGCGACCGAGCTGGTGGGCTGGGATGCGCTCGAGGCGTACGACGAACTGATGTTCGTCAATGACAGCTGCTATTGCATCTGTCCGCTGGACGGGGTGTTCGCGAAGATGGACGCCGCGGCCTGCGACTGGTGGGGCCTGCAGGCGACCAAGGGCACCTGGGGCAGCCGCGACGCCGCTGCCAACCACTTCGCCGAAGCGATCCCGGTCGAGACGGTGCGCAGCGAACTGCTGAATGCCTTCGAGCGCGACGCCACCTACGATTTCCTGCTCTCCCCGTACTTCCTGGTGTTCCGCAAGCCGGTGCTGGCCGATCCGGATTTCCGCAGGCTGCTGGGCGCCGTCACGCCCCAGCCGCGCAAGCAGCTCGTGGTCCAGAAGTACGCAGTCGGCCTGACCCGCCTGCTCATCCATGGCGGCCATCCCTTCGCCACCTTCATCGACCGCCTGTACCCGCTGCACCCGGTCCTGTCGCTGAACCACTTCGAACTGATCCGTCAAGGCTTCCCCCTTCTCAAACGCTCGCTGCTGACGGATAACCCCTATATGGCGCCGGGCCTGGCGTACTGGCAGCAGATGATGCAGGAAGCGGCGCCATCGGCCGACATCTCGCTGGTCGACCCGCACCTGGACCGCGTCGCCGACCAGGAAAAGCTGTTCGAGAGCCTCACCGTCTACCTGGACGAACAGGGCCGGCCGGCGCGGCCCGCCCTCCTGTCGGACGCCGAATTCGCGGCGCTGGACGCCGCCACGCCCAAGCACGACGACTGGTGGGTCTTCCCGGTGTGCGCCTACAACCACACCTTCTCGGGCAACGAGCGCGCCGTGTTCGAGGCCGTGAAGAACGACCCGTCGATCCGCAAGATCATCCTGACCCGTTCGAGGCGCATCGAAGTCGACGGCGTCAACGTGGCGGTTGCCCCGCTCAAGAGCCGGCTGGCGCAGGAGCTCCTGATCGGCTCGCGGGTCGCCTTCATCAAGCACAATCCGAGCAGCAACCTGGTGTATCCGGTCGCCGAGGGACGGCACCTGCTGATCAATCTCTGGCACGGGATCCCGCTCAAGCGCGTCGGTTTCGCTTCGCTCGACCAGCGCGCCAACCTGCAGTACGTGGCCCGGGAACACCGGATGTGCAACGCCGTGATCGCCTCGTCGCGGGTGGACCGGATGGCGATGGCCTCGGCCTTCTACCCGCTGCAATACAACGACGTCTGGGTGACCGGCCTGCCGCGCAACGATTTCATCCTGCGCGGCATCGACGCATTGCCGGCCGACCTGCGGCGGGAATCCGAACGCCTGGCTGCCCGCCTGGCTGGCCGCAGGCTGGTGCTGTATGCGCCCACCTTCCGCAATGACAAGGACGCCTATTACCGGTTCAGCCAGGACGAGCTGGACGCCCTGTCGCAGGTGCTGGAGCGGCACGGCGCCGTGCTGGGCGTGCGCGAGCACCTGGCCGATACGGCGCATTCGTATTCGTCGCAGTTGGCTGCGGTGGGCGCCATCGCGCTCGGCGACCAGCTGTATGCGCACATCGAGGTGCTGTACCGCCACACAGCCGTGCTGGTCACCGACTACTCGGGCTGCTGCTTCGAATACGCCCTCACCGGCGGGCCGGTGATCAGCTTCGCCTACGACCGCGAACGCTACGACGGCGAGGAACGCGGCCTGTTCTACCACCTGGACGACGTCTTCCCCGGGCCGATCCACCAGTCCTTCGACGGTGTGCTGGCCGCGCTCGACGCGGCGCTCGCGGGCACCGCCGCGCGCCATCCGAACTATGACGCCGTCCTGCGCATGTTCTTCGACTACATCGACGACGGCAGTGCGCGGCGGGTCGTGGAGCGGGTGCGGACGCTGCTGGCTTGAATCGTGGACCGGTACGGTCCCGGACGCGACGCTATCTGCCGAAGCTGAACCTGACCGGTGCAGCGGGGCTCCGGCCGACGGCGTCGAGCCGGTCCAGGTCGCTCACGTAAGGCCCATCGTAGCGGATCTCGTAGCCCTGCCTGCCCTTCCCGAAGGCGTAGGCCGCCGTGATGTCGATGGTGTTCATGTGCATGGTGTGCGGCTTCACTTCCTGCCAGTCGGCGGCCGTCAGGGCGCCGCGCTTGACCATCATGCCGGTGTAGTCGAGCGGCTTGCCCGTGGCGTCGCGCAGGTCGAAGCGGCGGCCGGTCAGCTCGTCTTCGGCGGCGACTTCGCGCGGGACCCAGATCGTGGTCTCGCCGCGGTTCTCGACGGTCAGGCGGACCCGCACCCTGCCCTCGCCGGTCTCGACCTCGAGCTGGTGGCGCACCGGCTCCACCTGTTCCACCGCGCCGACGGCGCTCACCAGGCCACCCAGCGCGAAGACCAGCAAGGGAACCGAACGCAAGAAATGTGGTTTGACATGCATGTGCGCTCCCATGAAAGAATATTTCATACAGGCAGGCAAAACGACAGTTTATTTCATGCTTGTTTCTACTGTGGCAGAAGCGGCGCCGGCGTCTCCGCCAGGATCATCACCGCCACGCGCCGGTTGCGCGCCTGGTTCTGCGGCGTGTCGTTCGGCGCCACCGGGCGGGTGGCGCCATGGCCGATCGCCGACAGGCGCACGTCGCGCACGCCCTGCTCGATGAATAGGCGCACCACGCTGGCCGCGCGCACCGCCGACAGTTCCCAGTTCGATGCGAACTGCGCATTCGTGATCGGCAGGTCGTCGGTATGGCCTTCGACCTCGATCCGGTGCGGATCGTTCTCGAGCAGCCCGGCCACCTCGCCCAGCACCTCGCGCGCATCGGGCTGCAGCACGGCCTGGCCCTGGTCGAACAGCACGCTGGCGTTGAGTTCCACGCTGATGCCGCGCGCGTTCTGCGTGACGCGCACCTGGCCCGATTTCACCAGCGGCATCAGGGTCGCCGTCAAATCCCTGGCCAGCGTTTCCATGCGCTCGCGCTCGCGCCGCGCCGCTTCCAGGCGCTTGCGGTTGACGATGTGCGACAGCGGCAGCACCGGCTCGACGCTGGTATGCGCCTGTGGCGCGATGCTGCGTCCGCCGAAGGCGTCGCCCAGCGCTTCGGACAGCACCGCGTACTTTCCCTCGTTGACGATGGAGATCGCGTACATGACGACGAAGAAGGCGAACAGCAGGGTGATGAAGTCGGCGTAGGAGATCAGCCAGCGCTCGTGGTGCTCGCCGGCGCCTGCCCCTGCATGCTCGTCGTAGCGTTTGCGCGCCATGGCCTGCTGCTCAATGCCGCGCCAGCAGGCTGGCGACGCGCTCGTCGATCACGCGGGTGTGGTCGCCGCTGGCCAGGTCGTGGAAGACTTCGGCGAGGATCTCGTACTGGCCCACCTTGTCGCTGACGATGGCTTTCAGCTTGTTCCCGACCGGGTAGAAGAACAGGTTGGCCAGGCCCACGCCGTACACGGTGGAGACGAAGGCGATCGCGATGCCCGAGCCCAGGCGCGAGGGATCGGACAGGTTTTCCATCACGTGGATCAGGCCCAGCACGGCGCCCAGGATGCCGATGGTCGGCGCATAGCCGGCCGCCGATTCCCAGATGCGCGCGGCCTGGCGCTGCGCGAACTCGTAGGCGTTGATCTCGCCTTCCAGCAGGCTGCGGATCTTCTCGGGGGCGATGCCGTCCACCACCAGGCGCAGGCCCTTCTGGACGAACCTGTCCTTCGTACCCATGTACTGCTCGAGCGAGAGCAGGCCGTCGCGGCGCGCGGAGAGGCTCCACAGCGCGATTTCCTGCGACAGTTTCTGGCGGCCCGACGGCGGCGGGAAGAACACCCAGCGCAGCATGCGCAGGCCCATCATGAAGCTGCGCCGTTCGCTCTGCAGCAGCACGGCGCCGAAGGTGCCGACCACCACGATGGCGAAGGCGGCCGGCTGGACCAGCGAGGCGAACTTGCCGCCGTCCAGGGTGTGGCCGACCAGGATGCCCGCAATCGCGAGCACCAGCCCCGCTACGCTGGCCCAGTCCACAACTGCTCCTTGAGGGCGGCGCGCAGCCGCGATACCGCCTGGGTGTGCAGCTGCGACACCCGCGATTCGCTGACGCCCATGACGGCGCCGATTTCCTTCAGATTCAGTTCTTCCTCATAGTAGAGGCCCATCAGCATCTTCTCGCGCGGCGGCAGGTTGTCGATGGCGTCGATGACGGCCTGGCGGAAGCCCGTGTCCAGCAGGCTGCGCAGCGGATCGGCGTCGTCCACCGCATAACGGTCGAGGAAGCCGTCGCTGCCCTCTTCGCTGTCGTGGAAGTCTTCGTAGTAGACCAGCTGGTGGCCGCCGGAATCGCCCAGCATTTCCTGGTAGTCGGCCAGCGACATCTTGAGGGACTTGGCGATCTCGGATTCGCTGGCCGGACGGCCCAGGCGCTGCTGCAGCGCTTCCATCGCGGCCTCGACCTTGCGCATGTTCTGGCGCGTCGAGCGCGGCATCCAGTCGCTGTTGCGCAGCTCGTCGAGCATGGCGCCGCGGATGCGCAGCACCGCATAGGTCTCGAACTGGGCGCCGTGGTTGTCCTCGTAGCGGTTGATCGCATCGAGCAGGCCGATCATGCCCGCCTGGACCAGGTCATCGACTTCCACCGAAGGCGGCAGCTTGGCCTTCATGTGGTGGGCAAGACGCTTCACCAACGGCATGTGCTCCGTCAGCAAATGGTTCTTGTCCGCTTTCCCTTTGACCGTGTACATGCGTTAGCTTTTCTTCTTTTCTGCTCGTGTATTACTTGAAACCGCTTCCCTGCATTCATCCCCTGCCCAGGCCGGGCATCGCGTGCAAGGCGAACTTGCCCGCCAGGCGGCGGAAGGCGACCGATGCGCCCGCCAGCGGGAAGGCATCGACCACGGCCCGGCCGAGGCGCGCGGCGCGGTGCAGGTACTCGTCGGCCGGCACCGAACCCATCGAGCTCAGGCTGACCGCCAGGTAGCGCGTTGCCGCGGTAGACATATTATCGTATACAACCTTGGCCTCCGCCTCTGTCGCGCCGGTAACAAGGATGCCGAAGGGACGGCGGCCCAGCTGCTGCGAGAGGCGCTTGATCAGGGCGTAGGCGTTCGTGATCGAGGCGGCCGACGTGCCGACCTGCACCACGATCTCCGAGCTCGCCATCAGCGGCAGCGGGAATTCGCCGTCCGGACCGAGCTCGCCGTCGACCATCACGATGCCGGCCTGCTTGACCAGCACGTCGAAGGTTTTCGCCAGGCGGCGCCGGGTTTCCGCATGATGCGCCGCACTGCCGGCCGGGCTGCCCAGGGTCGCCACCGAGAAGCCCTGCGGCACCGCGTGCAGCACCTGGTTCAGCGCGGCTTCCTGGCGCGCCACGTGGGCCAGCGTGGCGCCGCGGTTCAGGCCGAGGCGGCGCGCCACGCCGTAGTCGCGTTCGCAGGCGTCGACGATCAGGACCTCGTTGCCGGTCTGGGCCAGCGAGGCGCCCAGGTTGACCAGCATGGCGCCCTTGTCGTCCTCGGGCGTGGCGGAGAGGAAGGTGACGATGCGCGGGCGCGGGCCCTGCAGCATCCGGCGCAGGCCTTCGGCCTGGTCGAAATCGAAACTAGCCAAGGTGCACCTCGCGCATGCCGCGGTCGTTCATGCTGCCGGCGGCGGCCATCATCATCGGCAGGTCGGCGTCGCCGAACTGGCTCGCCGCATTGCGGTTG
>DAMCRY010000034.1:0-16909 GCA_032115075.1 Massilia sp. | reverse complement strand
TCCTCGAGGACGACGGTCGGGTCTGGGTGGTGCACCCGTCGAACGGCTTCGGCGGCTACCCGGCCACCTTCCCGAAAGGGACGCTGGATCCGGGCATGACGCTGCGCGCCACGGCGATCCGCGAAGCGTACGAGGAAAGCGGCCTGCGCGTGGTCCTGAGCGGCTTCCTGCTGGACCTGACGCGCAGCCGCAGCCGCACGCGCTACTACCTCGGACGCCGCGTCGGAGGCTGCCCGTCCGACATGGGCTGGGAGAGCCAGGCGGTGTCGCTGCTGCCGCGCGCCCGGCTGCACGAGGTGCTGGTCAATCCCAACGACGGGCCGCTGGTGGCCTGGCTGCAGGCCTGAACGGAGCCGCCATGGAACCCTTTGCACTGACGGCATGGATCGTGGCGGCCGCCGCGATCGGCTACGGCAACTACCGGTATGTGCGTGGCAGCCGGGACGTCAAGGGCCTGGCGGACGCGGAATTCCGGCAGATCCGGGTCGAGACTGGGCCGCCGGCCCTGTGCTTCGATGGCAGGGAGGCCGAGGTCGTCGCCGAGCGCGTGGCGTACGAGGACCGGCACCGCATTCGCGTGGCCAGTGTGACCCGCTATGCGCGCAATGCCCACGGCGAGTACTTCTTTTTCGTGTCCGAAGGCAGGGGAAGGCCGTATTTCAAGCACATCGAACAAGCGGTCGCCAGGGTGGCGCTGGGCAAGCGCTACGTCGCGCCGCCAGGCGGCTAGCATTCCGGCCGGCGCATGGCAGGCAAGACGGCGTTCGCCCGGACAATCGCGACGCAGGACGTTCTGGCGCAGGGCGCAAGTTGACTGTAGTCAACAATTTCATCCGATCCCGCCCTTAGGATAGGTGGTGCCGATGAAAGGAACCACCATGTCGAACCACCTTCCCGCCGCATTCCGGCAGTTCCTTGGTTTCACCCTGGGCGGGCTCGATTACGGGCTCGACTATGCGGCCGTACGGGAGCTCAAGGCCTACCGTTCGCTCGAGCGGTTCTGCAGCGACGGCGAGATCATCGGCGGCGTCGCCCTGTCGCGCGGGGTGATCATGCCGGTGATGGACCTGCGGGCCGCCTTCGCCCCGTGCTTTTCGCTGCCCGAGCCGGATACCGACGTCGTGATCGTACAGGTGGCGGCAGGCAGGGTCGGGGTGGTGGTGGAGCGCGTCACCGGCGTGGTGCGCCTGCGCCCGGAGCAGGTGGTTGCGCTGCCGGGAGGACGGCCCGACGCCGACTACCTGATCGGCCTGGGCATGGACAAGGGACGGCGCATGATGTTGATCGACATCGAGCGCCTGATGTCCGTCGCGCCGGCCGAACCCCGCCAGGTCGCCTAGAGCAGGGGCTCGTCAGAAGTCCGCGCTCACGGACAGCCACAGGCGGCGCCCGTCCATGTTGTTGACGTAGACGCTGCCCCAGGTCGGTGCTGCGGTACCCGGCGCCCCGTAAGGACGGTAGTCGATGAAGTCCTTGTTCGCCAGGTTGTAGATCGCCGCATTCAGCGCGACCCGCTTGTTCAGCTGGTAGCTGCCGCCCAGGTGCAGCATCCCATACCCCTTGTAGTCGCCCAGCGCCGCCTTGGCCGCGCGGGTGGCTGCCGAGCTGCCCGGATCGCGGAAGCGCTCGCTGCGGGCCTCGAGGCGCAGCCAGGCATTCCATTGCGCCGAGATGTCCCAGGCAAGGCGCGCGTTGAGCGCGTGTTCCGGCGTGTCGCCGAGCGGCTTGCCGGTATTCGGGCCGCTTTTCTGCTCGCTGTCCGTGAACGTGTAGTTGGCGCTCAGGGCCCAGCCGGGGACGAGCGGGAAGCGGGTCGCGAGCTCCAGGCCGCGGGTCACCGCCTCGTCCACGTTGGTGGACTGGCCGAAGGCGTCGACGTTCGGCCAGTTGCCGAAGCTGACGCAGCCCGGGCGGTCGGGCGCGAGCCGGTAGGAGCAGTTGAGCAGGCCGGTGCCGGTGGTGATCTTGTCCTTGAACTCGTTGTTGAAGAGGGCGGCATTGGCGGTCCAGCCGGCGCCGTTGTCGAAATAGACGCCCAGCTCGGTGGTCACGCTGGTCTCCGGTTTCAGGCCGGGGCTGCCGACCAGGGGAATCGTGCCCTGGCCGCCGAAGCCGTTGATGCCGGGCGCCAGCTGCTCGACGCGCGGGGTCTTGTAGCCGCGGCTGGCGCCGCCCTTGACGGTCCAGCGCGGCGACGCGTTCCACACCAGGTAGGCGCGCGGGCTGACCTGGCCGCCGAAGATACTGTGGTCGTCGTAGCGCGCGCCGAGCGTCAGGAGCAGCGGCTGCGCGATGCGCCATTCGTCTTCCAGGAACAGGGCTTTCTGCGTGAAGGCGAAGGCCTGCGGCGCGACGCCGTCGACCATCTCGGCATCCCAGTGCTGGGCGCCGATGGTGGTCAGGTGATTGCCCCAGGGCGCCACCAGCTTGGTGTCGAACACGCGGCTCTCCACTTCCAGCGTACGCGCGCTGCCGGCCACGGCGCCGGGCGTGCCCGGCGGGATGGTGCGGCCGATGGTCTCGGTGCGGTTGACCATGTAGCTGCTGTCCCAGGTGCCGAAGCCCAGGCGCGCGCGGTAGGACAGGCTGCCCTGGTCGCGGTTGTACTTCTGCTTCGGACCGTAGCCGCCCTGGACGCCCAGGGTGCCGAGCTGGCCGCGCGTGTTGTCGTAGCTCTGGCGGGTGCTGTCCGCGTCCAGCGTGAATTCGTGCATGCGGCTGGGCGCCCAGGCCAGGCGCGCCCCGAGGTTGTGGATGGTCGACTCGACCGGATTGGCGCCCATGGCCGGCGCTACGATGCCATTCTGGTTCTGGTACCGGATATCGGCGGCGTCGCGGCGCTGGGTGCTGCCGCGCAGCGACAGGCCCAGCACGTCGGCGGCGAGCGGGCCGCTCAGGTAGAACTTGGCGCCCTTGACGTCGCCGAAGCTCGATTCCTCCTGCACCGTGTAGTCGGCCGCCACGTTGCCATGCCAGCGCTTGCCGACCTTGCGCGTGATGATGTTGATCACGCCACCCATCGCGTCCGAACCGTACAGCGTCGACATCGGGCCGCGGATGATCTCGATGCGCTCGATCGCGCCGACCGGCGGCATGAAGCTGGTCGAGGTGCCGCCGAAGCCGTTCGGAGTGACGCTGCCGGCGGCGTTCTGGCGGCGGCCGTCGATCAGGACCAGGGTGTAGTCGCTGGGCATGCCGCGGATGCTGATGTTCAGGCCACCGGTCTTGTCGCCAGCCGCGCCGACGTCGATGCCTTCCACGCTCTCGAGCGCCTGCGCCAGGTTGCCGAAGCGCTCCTTCTCGAGCTGGTCGCGGGTGAGCACGGTGATCGAGGCCGGCGCTTCGCGGATGCTCTGCTCGAAGCCGGACGCGGTGACGACGACCGTCGCCATGTCGTGCGGCGCCGGGTCGGCGCTGGCGGCGAGGGGCAGCAGGGCAACGGCGGTGCTGATGAGGGAGCGGCGGAACAGCGGCAGGGCAAAGTGAGGCGCAGGCATACGGTATCCGTGTAAAAAGTCGAAAAAGAACGTAAAGATATGCAGAATGGAAACATTATAAATGAGAATAAGAATGATTCCTATTTATATCGACTTTTTTGACAAGCCAGGCGCGTGACGAAGCCCTGCGGCTCGCGGATGGGAAGACAGGAAAGGGAAGGGGCAACGGTCGCGCATCGCCCCGGCCCAGGGCGATGCGGATGGGTCAGACGGAGAGGTTCGGCGCGAGGCTCAAGCCGCCAGGCCTTCGAGCTGCTCCTGCAGCTCCAGCCATTCGGATTCGAGCTGCTCCAGGTCGCGCGAGGCGAAGGCCTGGTCGGCCACGAGAAGCTTGAGCTTTTCCTTGTTCTCGGCCTCGTAGATGCTCGGGGCCAGGAGCTGGGCGTCAATGTCGGCCTTCTTCGCGTTCAGCTTGGCCATCTGTTCTTCCAGGCGCTTGACGCGGTTCTCGATCGGCTTGCGCAGGGCGGCCAGGCGCTGGCGCGCTTCCGCTTCCAGCTTCTTCTGCTCCTTGCGGTCGATCGGGGCCGCCGCCGGCGCCTCGAGCTTGCCGTCCTTCGCAGGGACTGGCGCCGGCAGGGTGTCGGTGCCCTTGCCGAGCTTGGTCTGGAACAGCCATTCCTTGTAGTCGTCCAGGTCGCCGTCGAAAGGCTGCAGCTTGCCGTCGGCGACGATGATGAACTGGTCGGTGGTGGCGCGCAGCAGGTGGCGGTCGTGGGAGACCAGCACCAGGGTGCCCTCGAACTGCGCCAGCGCCATGGTCAGCGCCTCGCGCGTTTCCAGGTCCAGGTGGTTGGTCGGTTCGTCCAGCAGCAGCAGGTTCGGGCGCTGCCACACGATCAGCGCCAGCGCCAGGCGCGCCTTTTCGCCGCCCGAGAAGGGCGCAATCTTGCTCGTTACCATATCGCCCGGGAAGTTGAAGCTGCCGAGGAAGTTACGCAGTTCCTGCTCGCGCACGTTCGGCGCGATCTTCGCCAGGTGCCACAGCGGCGACTCGTCGTGGCGCAGCATCTCGACCTGGTGCTGGGCGAAGTAGCCGATCGACAGGCCCTTGCCCAGGGTCGCCTTGCCCTCGAGCGGCATCAGCTCGCCGGCCACGGTCTTGATGAGCGTCGACTTGCCGGCGCCGTTCACGCCCAGCAGGCCGATGCGCTGGCCGATCTGCAGCGAGAAGTTCACGCGCTTGACGATGGCCTTGCCGCCGACCCGGTCGCCGTGGGCGTCGAGCAGCGGATAGCCGGCGTCGACGTCTTCCAGCACCAGCAGTGGGTTCGGCGCCGACAGCGGCTCGCGGAACTCGAAGGAGAATTCGGCGGCGGCGCGCAGCGGGGCCAGTTCTTCCATCTTGGCCAGCGCCTTCATGCGGCTCTGGGCCTGGCGCGCCTTGGTGGCCTTGGCCTTGAAGCGGTCGACGAAGGATTGCAGGTGGGCGCGCTGGCGCTGCTGCTTCTCGTAGGCGGCGGCGGCCAGCACCAGGCCTGCTGCGCGCTGGCGCTCGAAGCCGGAATAGTTGCCCGAGTAGCGCTTGAGCTTGCGCTCGTCGATGTGCACGATGACGTTCACGATCTCGTCGAGGAAGTCGCGGTCGTGCGAAATGATGATCAGGGTGCCCGGATAGCGTTTCAGCCAGTCTTCGAGCCAGATGATCGCGTCCAGGTCCAGGTGGTTGGTCGGCTCGTCCAGCAGCAGCAGGTCGGAAGGGCACATCAGCGCCTGCGCCAGGTTCAGGCGCATGCGCCAGCCGCCCGAGAAGCTGGCCACCGGCTGCTGCATCTGCTCGAGCGAGAAGCCCAGGCCGAGCAGCAGCTGCTCGGCGCGCGACTGCACGGTATACGCGTCGGCGTCGGCGAGGGCGCTGTGCAGTTCGCCCAGGCGCATGCCGTGGGCGTCGGCGTCCGGGTGCGCTTCCAGTTCGTCGAGTTCGGCCTGCAGCTTGCGCAGGTTGGCGTCGCCGTCGATCGCGTACTCCAGCGCGGGACGGTCGAGGGCAGGGGTCTCCTGCGCCACGTAGGCCATGCGCCACTTGGCGGGGAAGTCGATGGACCCCTGGTCCGGATGCAGCTCGCCGCGCAGCATGGCGAACAGGCTCGATTTACCGGCGCCGTTGGCGCCGATCAGGCCGATCTTGTCGCCCGGGTTGAGGGTGAGGTCGGCATCTTCGAGCAGCGGCTTGGTGCCGCGCATCAGGCTGACGTTCTGGAAGCGGATCATGAAAACTTATGGTGTGATGCAGCGTGGGCGGGTCTCCCGCCCACGCTGCGAAAATCGTTAAAACAAAGCCTTACCGGGCTTGCAGCTGCTCGGCGGTCAGCAGGAACACCGCATCGTCACCCGCGCTGGTGGAGAGCCAGGTCAGGCCGAGGTGGCCGAAGGCCGCTTCCGCATAATCGCGCTCGTTGCCGATCTCGACCACCAGCACGCCTTCCGGCGTCAGGCGCTCGCTGGCGCCGGCGACGATCTTGCGCACCAGGTCCATGCCGTCCTCGCCGCCCGCCAGGGCGATCTGCGGCTCGCGCAGGTATTCGGGCGGCAGCTTGCCCATCGAGGTGCTGTTCACGTAGGGCGGGTTGGTGACGATCAGGTCGTACTTCTTGAAGGGCACGTGCTCGTACAGGTCCGATTCGATCGGGTTGACGCGGCCCTCCAGCTTGTATTCGCGGATGTTGTGCTCGGCCACGGCCAGCGCATCCTTCGAGATGTCGACCGCGTCGATCACGGCGTTCGGGAAGGCATCGGCCATCATGATCGCCAGGCAGCCGCTGCCGGTGCACAGTTCCAGCACGTTCTCGACGCTTTCCGGATCCTGCACCCAGGGGCTGAAGGTCTGCGGGATCAGCTCGGCGATGAAGGAGCGCGGCACCAGCACGCGCTCGTCCACGTAGAAGTGGTACTCGCCCAGCCAGGCTTCCCTGGTGATGTAGGCGGCCGGTACGCGCTCGACCACGCGGCGCTCGATCACTTCCATCACCTGGATCACTTCGTCCGGCAGCAGGCGCGCGTCGAGGAAGGGATCGAGGCGGTCCAGCGGCAGCTTGAGGGTGTGCAGGATCAGGTAGGCGGCTTCGTCGAAGGCCTCGGCGCTGCCGTGGCCGAAGAACAGCTTGGCGCCGTTGAAGCGGGTGATCGCGTAGCGCAGCAGGTCGCGCGGCGTGCTGAAAGTGGTGTTGGTCATGGCCTTCTCCCGGTGGCGTTTTGTTATTCGTTACGCCGCCAGCAGCTGTTCCAGCGTGCGGCGGTAGATGTTCTTGAGGGGATCGATGTAGCGCAGCTCGATGTGTTCGTCGATCTTGTGGATGCTGGCGTTCGGAGGCCCGAATTCTATCACCTGCGGGCAGATGCGGGCGATGAAGCGGCCGTCGGAGGTGCCGCCGGTGGTCGACAGCTCGGTCTGCACGCCCAGTTCCTCGCGGATCGCGTTGCACAGGGTGTCCGACAGCAGGCCCTTCGGCGTCAGGAAGGGCTGGCCCGACAGCGTCCATTCCAGCGCGTAGTCGAGGCAGTGGCGGTCGAGGATGGCGTGCACGCGCGCTTCCAGGCCGTCGGCCGTGCTGGCGGTCGAGAAGCGGAAGTTGAAGTCGATCGTCACGTGGCCCGGGATCACGTTGGTGGCGCCGGTGCCGCCCGCGATGTTCGAGATCTGCCAGCTGGTCGGCGCATAGTATTCGTTGCCCTCGTCCCAGACCTCGGCCGCCAGCTCCGCCAGCGCCGGCGCGGCCTGGTGGATCGGGTTGCGCGCCAGGTGCGGGTAGGCGATGTGGCCCTGGATGCCCTTGATGACTAGGTGGCCCGAGAGCGAGCCGCGGCGCCCGTTCTTGATGGTGTCGCCCAGCACATGCACCGAGGTGGGTTCGCCGACCAGGCAGTAGTCGAGGGTTTCGCCGCGTTCTTCCAGGCGCTCGCAGACGACCACGGTGCCGTCCACGGCCGGGCCTTCCTCGTCGCTGGTGATCAGGAAGGCGATCGAACCTTTATGGCCCGGGTGGGCCGCGATGAACTCCTCGCAGGCCACGACCATGGCGGCGATCGAGGTCTTCATGTCCGAGGCGCCGCGGCCATACAGCTTGCCGTCGCGGCGGGTCGGGGTGAAGGGCGCGGACTGCCATTGGTGTTCGGGCCCGGAGGGCACCACGTCGGTGTGGCCGGCGAACACGAACACCGGCGAGGTCGTGCCCTTGCGCGCCCACAGGTTCGTCACGCCGTTCGATTCAATGGTCTCGCAGTGGAAGCCCAGCGGCGCGAGCAGCTCCTTCAGGCGCTCCTGGCAGCCCTTGTCGTGCGGGGTGATGGAGTCGAGGGCGATCAGCTCTTCGGTGAGCAGCAGGGTACGGGACGGCTTCATGCAGCGGCCTCGAACCTGGCAGCGTACATGTCCGGCGAAAAGCCGACCGAGACCGGGCCGGCGCCGGCAAGCACCGGGCGCTTGACGACCGACGGGTTCTCCAGCATCAGCTCCAGCGCCCCGGCCTTGTCATTGACCTGCGCCTTGCGCTCGTCGGGGAGGTTGCGCCAGGTCGTGCCCTTGCGGTTGACCAGGGTTTCCCAGTCGAGCTGTTCCAGCCAGCCGGCGACCAGTTCGCGGCTCAGGCCCTGCTTCTTGAAATCGTGGAAGGTGAAGTCGTGGCCGTTGTCCGCCAGCCAGGTGCGGGCTTTCTTGACGGTGTCGCAGTTGGGGATGCCGTAGAGGGTGATGGTCATGGGCGTAAATCGTTGCGCTCGCAGCGGGGCGAGCGATACTTGAAATTTGGAAACGCGCGAGGATAGCACAAGCTTCGCAGGGGAAGATTGTACACAGATGGGGGAGAGGAGGAGCGTAGGGGACACCGGGGCGCGTAGCCCGGGGCGCGTAGTCCGGGGCGCGTAGCCGGCTTTGCCGTGCGTGCCTTCGACTCACGGATGCGCCGTGGCTGCGGTCGGGCTGGCTGAACGCGTGGGCGGGAAGACCCGCCCACCTTACGAAAATCAACGGACGAGGCAGGGCCGCTTGTTGTCGAATTTCCAACCAGGCACGAGGTATTGCATCGCGACCGCGTCGTCGCGCGCGCCCAGGCCCATGTTCCTGTAGGCCTGGTGCGCTTTTTCCAGCTCGGCCTCGTCGAGTTCGATGCCCAGCCCCGGCTTCTTCGGCACGTGCACCATGCCGCCCTCGATCTTCAGCTGTTCCTTCGTGATGCGCTGGCCGTCCTGCCAGATCCAGTGCGTATCGATCGCCGTCACCTTGCCCGGCGCGGCCGCGCCGACGTGGGTGAACATCGCCAGCGAGATGTCGAAGTGGTTGTTCGAATGCGAACCCCAGGTCAGGCCGAACATCTCGCACAACTGGGCCACGCGCACCGAGCCCTGCATGGTCCAGAAGTGCGGGTCGGCCAGGGGGATGTCGACCGACTGCAGCTGGATCGAGTGGGCCATCTGGCGGAAGTCGGTGGCGATCATGTTGGTGGCGGTCGGCAGGCCGGTGGCGCGGCGGAACTCGGCCATGACTTCGCGGCCCGAGAAGCCGTCCTCGGCGCCGCAGGGGTCTTCGGCGTAGGCCAGGATGCCGTGCTTGTCGCGGCAGACGCGGATCGCGTCCTTCAGCAGCCAGCCGCCGTTCGGGTCGAGCGTGCAGCGCGCCTCCGGGAAGCGCTCGTGCAGGGCGACGATGGCTTCCATCTCGGCGTCGGCCGACAGGACGCCGCCCTTGAGCTTGAAGTCGTTGAAGCCGTAGCGCTCGCGCGCCGCCTCGGCAAGGCGCACCACGGCTTCCGGCGTGAGGGCTTCCTCGTTGCGCAGCCTGAACCAGGCGCTGCCGGCATCCGGTTCGCTGCGATAGGCGAGATCGGTCTTGCGGCGGTCGCCCACGTAGAACAGGTAGCCCAGCATCTCGACCGCGTCGCGCTGCTGGCCTTCGCCCAGCAGGGCGGCGACCGGCACGTTCATGAACTGGCCGAGCAGGTCGAGCATGGCCGATTCCACCGCGGTGACCGCGTGGATGGTCGTGCGCAGATCGAAGGTCTGCAGGCCGCGGCCGCCCGCGTCGCGGTCGGCGAAGGCGCGGCGCATGGCGTTCAGCACGCCGTTGTAGTCGCCCAGCGACCTGCCGACGACGAGCTGGCGCGCGTCCTCGATGGTCTGGCGGATCTTCTCGCCGCCCGGCACTTCGCCCAGGCCGGTGTTGCCGGCGCTGTCGGTGAGGATGACGATGTTGCGGGTGAACCAGGGGCCGTGGGCGCCGGAGAGGTTGAGCAGCATGCTGTCCTGGCCGGCGACGGGGACGACGCGCAGGCTGGTGACGACGGGAGCGCCGGAGTCGGTAGTTTTCATGATGTGTCTGGCTTGTGAAAGTGGTGGTTTATCTGGAAGCGAGCGACTTCACGAGCGTGACACGCCCGATGTCGCCGACGATGAAGAGGTAGCAGGCCATCGCCACGGCCGCGTTGGCGCCGACGAAGACCAGGGCGCCGGAAAACGAGCCGGTGGCCTGGACGATGTAGCCGATCACGATCGGGGTGGTGATGCCCGCGGTATTGCCGAAGGTGTTGAACAGGGCGCCGCTCAGGCCGCCGGCCTCCTTGGGCGAGGTGTCCGACACGACCGCCCAGCCGAGCGCGCCGATGCCCTTGCCGAAGAAGGCCAGCGACATGACGGCGACGACCAGCATGTCGGTCTCGATGTAGTTGCAGGCGATCATGCTCATCGAGAGCAGCATGCCGAGCACGATCGGCGCCTTGCGCGACACCGACAGCGAATAGCCGGCCTTGCTGAGGCGGTCCGACATCCAGCCGCCGACGATGCCGCCGACGAAGCCGGCGATCGCGGGCAGCGAGGCGACGAAGCCGGCCTTCAGGATGGTCATGCCGCGTTCCTGCACCAGGTAGACCGGGAACCAGGTCAGGAAGAAGTAGGTCAGCGTGGTGATGCAGTACTGGCCGAGGTAGATCCCGAACAGCATGCGGTTGCCCAGCAGTTCCCGGATGCAGGCGAGCGTGTTCACCGGCTTGGCCTGGGCCGTGCAGGCGTCGTGGCGGGCGCCTTCGAGGTCGACCAGGGCGCCGCCTTCCTGGATGTACTGCAGCTCGCCGGCGCTCACGTTCGGGTGCTGCTTCGGGCCGTAAATCGTCTTCAGCCATACGAAGGACACCAGGATGCCGAGCGCGCCCATCACGTAGAACACGCTGGGCCAGCCGTGGGCATGGACCAGCCAGCCCATCAGCGGGGCGAACAGCACGGTGGCGAAGTACTGGGCCGAGTTGAAGATGGCGGCCGCGCGGCCGCGTTCGTGGGTCGGGAACCAGCTCGAGGCGATGCGGCTGTTGCCCGGGAAGGAGGGCGCTTCGGCCGCCCCGACGGCCAGGCGCAGTGCGAACAGCATGGCGACCGCCGCGCCGCCGGCGAAGAAGCCGACCGTGCCGGTGAAGAAGGTGAACAGCGACCACAGGAAGATGCTGAAGAAGTAGGTGATCTTCGAGCCGAAGCGGTCGAGCAGCCAGCCGCCCGGCAGCTGGGCCAGCACATAGGACCAGGCGAAGGCCGAGAACACATAGCCCATCTGGACCGCGGAGAGGCCGAGTTCGCGCTTGATCTCGGGTCCCGCGATCGAGATCGTGGCGCGGTCGGCGTAGTTGATCGTGGTGACCGCGAACAGCATGGCGAGGATGAGCCAGCGGGTGCGGGGCCGTGTTTGCGTCTTGGCGGTGCTGGCGGCCAGCATGGTTGGTGCTTGTTCCACGAATGTCTCCTGTTGTTCCTTCGGGTTCTGCATGAGGTCCGCGCCGGCTTATGCTACCGGTCTGTGCGTGCCTTTAAAAGCTGTGCCGTATTCCCAGGTTGTAGCCGGTGTTGCCGGTGCCGGCCTCGGTGTTGTTGGCCACCGTGAAGCCGGCGCCGTTGCGGTTGCGGATGTGGGCGTAAGCGGCGTACAGGCCGGTGCGCTTCGACAGCGCGTGCAGGTAGCCGATGCCCCAGGCACTGCCGTCCTGGTTGGCAGCGGTGCGGTCGTCCTTGTGCATGATGGAAGCCATCAGCTTGCCCTCGCCGACCGGCACCGTCACGCCGAGCAGCGCTTCGCGGCCGTCGCTCGACGGCGTGGGCGCCACGCCGCCATAGGGGGTGTTCGGGTTGCCGAGCGGCGCGCTTTCCGGCCCGCGGTCGATGCCGACACCCGCGTGCAGGGTCAGGGCTTCCAGTTTGTACCGGGCGCCCAGCAGGGTGTTGCGGCTGCGGACAAAGCCGGTCGTGGCGTCGCCGTTTTTGCTGTTGTAGGCCAGGCGCAGGGTCAGGGGGCCGTGTACGAAACCGACGGCGCCGCCGAGCTGGCGCCTGGCGGACGAATCGCTTTGTTCACCGGCGCTGTAGGCCAGCTCCACGTCGAGACCCTGCACGCGCGGCGAGAAATACGTCACCGTATTGCTGGTCCTGATATTGCTGCCGAAGTGGGGGAACAGGTTCTTGGCCGTGCCCGCATAGCCGGTGTTGAACGGGTCGACGACCTGCACCAGGGTGTTGTGCCAGGGCGTGTACTGGCGTCCCAACGCGACCGCGCCGAACTCGCCCTGCAGGCCGACCAGGGCCTGGCGGTTGAACAGCGTGCCGGCGGCGTCGACCTGGCCGCTGTCGATCTTGACGCCCATCTCGAGCGTGTAGAAGGCCGACAGGCCGCCGCCCAGGTCCTCGCTGCCCTTGAAGCCGATGCGGGACGCCGCTGCCGCGCCGCTGGTGAGCTTGGTGACCGGACCTTCCTTGCCGCCGCGTTCGCCGACGATGGCGGCGTCCATGATCCCGTAGATCGTGACCGGCGTCTGGGCTTGCGCCGACCCGGCCGCTCCGGCCAGGACCAGCAGCAGTGTTGCCTTGTTCATGTTGTCTCCTGATTTGTCGTGCCCGCCGTGCATGCGGCGTGGCTTTGTTGGAAACGATCATAGGCCTTGATCGATTCATGACCAAATCAAAGAGTGTTGTGATCGATTCACTGATTGAATCGATCGAGCGG
This sequence comes from Massilia sp., assembly GCA_032115075.1. Classification (GTDB taxonomy): domain Bacteria; phylum Pseudomonadota; class Gammaproteobacteria; order Burkholderiales; family Burkholderiaceae_D; genus Telluria. The sequence goes on along the minus strand of DAMCRY010000034.1, from coordinate 4,447 downwards.
GAACTTACTGATTGTCGACCTTGCTGCCGAAACCCGGCAGGACACGCTGCCGGAACAGCGCGAGGACCGGGTTGTCGTTGTCGCGGCGCCAGGCGCACACCATCTCGACCGGCTCGGTGGCCATGCGGCGCATGACGATGCCGTCGAACTTCAGGCGCGAGGCGCCTTCCGCGATCAGGGCCGCGCCCACGCCGGCGCGCACCAGGGCCAGCATGGTGTGCACCTGGCCGATGTGCTCGACGATGTCGGGCACGACCCCGGCGCGGGCGAAGCGTTCGCTCAGCATCAGGTAGAAGGGGCGCGCCTCGTAGGGCGAGTACATGACGAAGGGCTTGCCGTGCAGGTCGTCCAGCGTGGGCTCCCGGGGCCAGGCTTCGGCCTCGCCCTCGGGGATGGCGAGCATGAGCGACTCGCGGGCGATGAGTCGGCTGTCGAGTTCGCCGCCGAGCGGGTGGGGGCGCAGCAGGCCGAGGTCGAGCTCTCCGGCATTCAGGGCCTCGACCTGAACCGTGCTGACCAGCTCCTTGAGGGTGAGCGAGACCCCGGGCGCGCACTCGCGCAGGCGGCGCACGACTTCGGGCAGCAGGCTGTAGCCGGAGGCGGAGGTGAAGCCGATCGCCAGGTTGCCCTGTTCGCCCTTGGCGGCGCGGCGCGCCGCGAAGATGGCCTCTTCGGCGATGCGCAGGATGCGCGCGGCTTCCGGGAAGAAGGCCTTGCCCGCCGCAGTAAGGCGGACGGTGCGGCTGTTGCGCTCCAGGAGCTGGACGCCGACGTGGTGTTCGAGCAGCCTGATTTGCCGGCTCAGCGGCGGCTGGGTCATGTTCAGGCGCTCGGCCGCGCGGCTGAAGTGCAGTTCCTCGGCGACCGCGACGAAGCAGCGCAGCTGGCTGAGCTCGAACATGCGGCCTCAGGAATCGAGGGTGAACTCCGTGAAGGAGGCACCCTGGGCGCCGGCGGCCTGGTCGGCCGCGGGCTTCTTCTCGTCCTCCGCCTGCACCTGGCTTTCGGGGCCGTTGTTGAGCAGCCAGAGCAGGTTGGTGGCCGAGTCGGCATTGGCCAGCGCTTCCTCCTGCGTCACCAGGCCGTCCTTGACCAGCTTGAGCAGGGCGGTCTCGAAGGACTGCGAGCCCGGCGACAGGCTCTTGTCCATCGCTTCCTTGATCTGGCCGATCTCGCCCTTTTCGATCAGGTCGGCGATGTAGCGGGTGTTCAGCATGACCTCGACGGCGGCCTGGCGCTGGCCGCCGGCGGCCGACTTGACCAGGCGCTGCGAGACGATCGCCTTCACGCTCGAAGCCAGGTCCTGCAGCAGGGCGGCGCGGTTCTCGATCGGGTAGAAGCTGATGATGCGGTTCAGCGCGTTGTAGCTGTTGTTGGCGTGCAGGGTCGCCAGCACCAGGTGGCCGGACTGGGCGTAGGCCAGCGCCGCCGCCATGGTTTCCTTGTCGCGGATCTCGCCGATCAGGATGCAGTCGGGCGCCTGGCGCATCGAGTTGCGCAGGGCGGTGGCGAAGCTGGTGGCGTCGCTGCCGATCTCGCGCTGGTTGACGATCGATTTCTTGTTCTTGAACAGGTATTCGATCGGGTCTTCCAGGGTCAGGATGTGGCCGGTGCGCCCTTCGTTGCGGTGGTCCAGCATCGCGGCGATGGTGGTCGACTTGCCGGAGCCGGTGGCGCCGACGACCAGCAGCAGGCCGCGCTTTTCCATGATCAGCTCGGACAGCACCGGGGGCAGGCCGAGTTCGCCGAGCGGCGGGATGTTGGCCGGGACGAAGCGGAACACGGCCGAGATCGAGCCGCGCTGGCGGAAGGCCGACAGGCGGAAGCGCCCCAGGTTGGGGCTCGATATGCCCATGTTCAGTTCGTTCTCGCGCTCGAGTTCCTGCATCTGTTCCGGCGAGGCGATCTCGGACAGCAGCGAGAGGATGTTGTCGGGTTCGAGACGATGCTGGTTGATCGGGATGAGGTTCCCGTTGATCTTGATGTGCACCGGCGAGTTCACGGCGAAGAACATGTCGGAAGCGTTCTTCTCCTTCATCAGCTGGAACAGGCGGTCCATGGCCATGGCATCGTCTCCTTTGAATGCGAAGCCGGCCCTCGCGGGGCCGGCCGGGTAACGCTTAGTCGCCGCGCAGCAGCTCGTTGATGCCGGTCTTGGCGCGGGTCTGCGCATCGACGCGCTTGACGATCACCGCGCAGTACAGGCTGTACTTGCCGTCGGCGGACGGCAGGCTGCCCGAGACCACGACCGAACCCGCCGGCACGCGGCCGTAGCTGATCTCGCCGGTCTCGCGGTTGTAGATCTTGGTCGACTGGCCGATGTACACGCCCATCGAGATCACCGAGTTCTCTTCGACGATCACGCCTTCGACGATCTCCGAACGCGCGCCGATGAAGCAGTTGTCCTCGATGATGGTCGGGTTGGCCTGCATCGGTTCGAGCACGCCGCCGATGCCGACGCCGCCCGACAGGTGCACGTTCTTGCCGATCTGGGCGCAGGAGCCGACGGTGGCCCAGGTGTCGACCATGGCGCCTTCGTCGACGTAGGCGCCGATGTTGACGTAGGACGGCATCAGCACCACGTTCTTGCCGATGAAGCTGCCGCGGCGCGCGACGGCCGGCGGCACCACGCGGAAGCCGCCCTTGGCGAAGTCTTCGGCGCTGTAGTCGGCGAACTTGGTCGGGACCTTGTCGTAGAACTGCATGCCGCCGCCGCCCGCGACCGGCACGTTGTTCTCGAGGCGGAAGGACAGCAGCACGGCCTTCTTGATCCACTGGTTCACGACCCAGCTGCCGCTGTCCTTCTGTGCCACACGCAGAGTGCCGGCGTCGAGGCCGGCGAGCACGTGGGCGACCGCGTCGCGGACCTCGGCGCTGGCGCTGGTCGGGCTGATTTCCGCGCGCTGTTCCCAGGCGGTGTCGATGATGTTCTGGAGTTGTTGAGTCATGATGGTCTTCTTTGCTTGGGTTGATTCGTCGGTGCTGCCAGGCGCTTACTGCGCCGCGAGTCCCTTGCAGAACTCGACGATGCGGTTGGCCGCCTCGAGTCCCTCGTCGACGCCGGCGACCAGCGCCATGCGGATGCGGTCGCGGCCCGGATTGACGCCGTGCGCTTCGCGCGCAAGGTAACTGCCTGGCAAAACCGTCACATTATATTCGGCGTAGAGGCGGCGTGCGAACTCGGTGTCCGACAGGCCGGTGCGGCGCACGTCGGCCCACAGGTAGAAGCCGGCATCGGGCAGCTCGACGTCCATCACTTCCTTCAGCAGCGGGGTGATGAGCTGGAACTTCTCGCGGTAGAGCGCGCGGTTTTCCTGCACGTGGTGCTCGTCGTTCCAGGCCGCCACCGACGCCGCCTGCACCGGCGGCGACATGGCGCCGCCGCAGTAGGTGCGGAACAGCAGGAATTTCTTCATCAAGCGGGGATCGCCCGCCACGAAGCCCGAGCGCATGCCCGGCACGTTCGAGCGTTTCGACAGGCTGGAGAACACGACCAGGTTGGCGTACGGCCGCTCGCCGCCACTGCGGCCGAGCTGGTGCGCCGCTTCCAGCGCCCCCAGCGGCGGCGTGGCGCCGAAATAGATCTCGGAATAGCACTCGTCCGAGGCGATCACGAAGCCGTGGCGGTCGGACAGGTCGAACAGCTCGCGCCAGTCCTCGAGCGTGAGCACGGCGCCGGTCGGGTTGCCCGGCGAGCAGACGTAGAGCAGCTGCACGCGCGGCCAGACGTCTTCCGGCACGCTGCCGTAGTCGGGCGCGAAGTTGCGGCCCGGCTCGGAATTCACGTAGTACGGCCGGGCGCCGGACAAGAGCGCCGCGCCTTCGTAGATCTGGTAGAAGGGGTTCGGGCTCATCACCAGCGCGCCGCCGCGGGCGCCGTCGACGACGCACTGGGCAAAGGCGAACAGCGCCTCGCGCGAACCGTTCACCGGCAGCACCATGGTGGCCGGGTCGACCGCCGGGATGCCGTAGCGGCGCTCCAGCCAGCCCGCGATCGCCACGCGCAGCGCTTCGTTGCCGTGGGTGCTGGGGTAGCTGGACAGGCCGGACATCGCATGCATCAGCGATTTTTCGATGAAGGCCGGGGTCGGATGTTTCGGTTCGCCGATGCCGAGGCTGATCGGGCTGTGGGCGGCGTTCGGCGTCACGCCGCTGAACAGCTGGCGCAGTTGTTCGAAGGGGTAGGGGTGGAGCTGGTCGAGATGGGGATTCACGTCGGTAACCGGTTTGTGCGCTTTGGATATTCGGACAATTATAGCCCTTGCACGCAGGCGCGTCGGACCGCTGCCCAGGCCCCACTCCGGATGCGCGCGCGTCCCGGCTCAGCGCTGCGGCGCCAGCGCGTGCTGCACCGCATCCCACGCATAACCCGCGCACACCGCCAGCGCGCGGTTGCGCCCGTTCGCCTTGGCCTCGTACATCGCGCGGTCGGCCGCCACGAACAGCG
>DAMCRY010000033.1:0-16952 GCA_032115075.1 Massilia sp. | reverse complement strand
GCCGCCGGAATCCAGGCGCGCACGCAGGTGCCGACGCCGTTCACCCCGCGCGTGACGCTGAGCGAGCCGCCCAGCAGCAGCGCGCGCTCGCGCATGCCGAGCAGGCCGTGCGATTTCGACTTGGCCATCGCGTCCGCCGGAATGCCGATCCCGTCGTCCGTGATCTCCAGGTCCCAGCCGTCGGGCTCGCGCGACAGGTTGACGATGACGGTGCGCGCCTGGGCGTACTTGGCGATGTTGTTCAGGGCTTCCTGGGTGATGCGGAACAGCGCGATCGCCTGCATCGGGCCGGCCGCGTCGGCTTCCGCCTCGATCAGGGCGTCGCAGTCGAGCGCGGTCACGCGCGCATAGTCCGCGCAATAGCTCTGCAGCGCGGCCGACAGGCCCATATTGTCGAGCAGGCTCGGACGCAGGTTCTCGATGATGCGGCGTTTCAGCTGCACCGTGTCCACCAGGGTCTTGCGGGCGCGGCCCAGCATCGCCACCAGTTCCGGATGCGAGCCCTTCAAGCCCTCGGTGACCGAAGTCATGTCCATGCCGATGGCGGTGAGGTTGGCGCCCATCTCGTCGTGCAGCTCGCGCGCCAGGCGCGACTTCTCTTCCTCCGACACCCGGATCAGGTGGCGCGACAGCACCGACAGCTGCTCGGTGCGCTCGGCAACCGTCGCTTCCAGGCTGTCGTTGGTCAGCTGCAGCGCCCGCTCGGCTTCCAGGCGCAGGCCGAAGCTGCGCTGCACCAGGTTATAGAACAGCAGGATGACGAGGATGGCCACGACATTGATGCCGACGCCGGACAGCACGGTGCGGCGCGACTGCTCGTAGAAGGCGGCGGTGCGCGCCGCCAGCAGTTCGTTCTGCTCGCGCGTCATGATCACGGTCTGCAGGCGGATCTCGTCCATCTCGCCGCGCGCCTCGGCCGCGGCTTCGATCGCGACGATGTCGACCAGGCCGCCCTGGCGGTATACCTGGAGCGCCTGATGCATCAGGCCCAGCTTGCGCTGCACGAGGCTGCGCAACTGCGCCAGGTTCTTCGTTTGCGAGGGATTGTCGGCCAGCAGCACGCCGAGGGCGCGCAACTGGTTGTCGATCTGCTGGGGCGCCGCGTGCAGCGGGCCGAGATTCACTTCCGAACCCGACAGGAAATAGCCGCGCAAGCCGCTCTCGGCATCGGTCACGAGCAGGTTCAGGTATTGCAGTTCATCGGAGACACGGGCGGTCTGGGCCTGCAACGCGTTCGCCGAACGCAAGTCGTCGAGATTGCGAATCAGGAAGACGCCGTTGATGACGAGGATGACCACGCAGGCCACGCATAACAGGGTCTTGGAGAGCGGCAGTCCGCGCAATCGCTTGCCATCGAAGGCGGTGGAAAAGTACATGGGCTTCCTTTCGCGCAACTGTTGCCGTCCGGGACGATTATAGTCGCGTTAGCGAATTGTTGCACCGCGGCGTGGCGCGACGACACGGTTGGGTTGCGTGCAAGGTACAGCCCTTGCCTGAAGAGAAGCTTAGCGCGGGGACCGGACCTCGCCGACATGGCAAGCTCCGGCAGTATGCGCCTGTATTGACGGCAATTCAAGCGGCATTGGCGGTCGGGCGGGCGAGCGGGACGATACGCGGCACTGCGCAAGGAAACCGGGCTGGAACGGAGGAACGCGCGCCACGGCAGGGCCGCGGCGCGGTGGGACGGCTCAGTCGAGCAGGTTGTTCTTCATGGCGTAATAGGTCAGGTCGCTGTTCGACTGCAGGCCCATTTTTTCCATGATGCGGGTACGGTAGGTGGACACGGTCTTGATCGACAGCGACAGTGCGTTGCCGATGTCGGATACGGTGGCGCCCTTCGCCAGGCGCAGGAACACCTGGAACTCGCGGTCCGACAGCTCGGTGTGCAGCGCCGTGTTCGGATCGCGGTCGAAGCTTTGCGCGAGCAGTTCACCCACGGTCGAGCTCACGTAGCGGCGGCCCTGGTACACGGTACGGACCGCCGTCTTGAGCTCGTCGGCTTCGCATTCCTTGTTCAGGTAGCCGTTGGCGCCCATCTTGAACAGGTTGAGCGCGTATTGCTGCGCCGGATATCCCGACAGGATCAGCACCGGCAGGTTGGGCTGGCCTTGGCGGATAGTGCGCAGGATGTCGATGCCGCTCTGGTCGGGCATCGCGATGTCGAGCAGGAGCACGTCGCAGATCTCGCGACGGGCGATGTCGAGGGCTTCACGCCCGGTTGCGCCTTCGGCGACGACTTCGAATTCGCCCGACGACGAGAAAATCTGCTTGAACCCTGCTCGAACTATTTGGTGATCGTCACAAATGGCAACGCGTATCATTGTCTTCCCTTAAATTTTCCCTGGTCAGGAAAGTGCCGGGTCCGTCACGACGCCCCGGCTTGCATGCGTTGATGTCAGCATGACCGCAGGTGACATTCTAACACTACGGCGCAAGGCTTCAAGGCGCACACTTGCTGAGTTTGCATTATTGCGGCCAGGGCAAGCAGCCGCCATGCAAGACGCCCCTCTCCGGGACCCGAATCGACAACTGGATGAAAAAACCACGGGCGGCCGGTGGAAGCCGGTCGGTGTGCCCGCGCTAGGCGACGCCGGTGCCGTGCCTGAGAAGCGCCAGGATGTCCAGCAGCTCGGCGCGCACCTTCTCGACGTCGATCGCCGGCGCTGCCGGTTCCGGCGCCAGTTCCTCGTCCGGCATCGCGATCTCGTGGCCGCGGCCGTCGAGGCGGTTGCGGGCGCCGCTGATGGTGAATCCCTGCTCGTAGAGCAGCTCGCGGATGCGCCGCACCAGCAGCACTTCGTGGTGCTGGTAGTAGCGGCGGTTGCCGCGGCGCTTGACCGGCTTCAACTGGGTGAATTCCTGCTCCCAGTAGCGCAATACGTGCGGCTTCACGCCGCACAGATCGCTCACTTCGCCGATCGTGAAATAGCGCTTGGCCGGGATCGGCGGCAGCACGGCCGGTTCAGGTTTGTTCGCTCGGTCGGTCATCTAACTCTCAGGCAGCACGGGCCAGCGAGTTACTCGGAGGATTGGTCTCCTCGACCATTCCTTTGAGCTTCTGGCTGGCGTGGAAAGTCACGACGCGACGCGCCGTGATGGGGATTTCTTCCCCGGTTTTCGGGTTGCGGCCCGGCCGCTGCGGCTTGTCGCGCAACTGGAAGTTGCCGAAGCCCGACAGCTTGACCGCTTCGCCGCGTTCGAGCGCGTTGCGGATTTCGTCGAAGAAGGTCTCGACCATGTCCTTGGCTTCGCGCTTGTTCAGGCCGACCTGCTCGAACAGCAGTTCGGCCAGCTCGGCCTTGGTCAGGGTCGGCAGTTCCTGTTCCGCTTCCTTCCGCACCCGCGCAACTTGCATCGCGCGATGCAGATCGGCCGCCAGCGCTTCCTGGAAAACGGCCGAATCAACGTCGTTGTTATTAATTTTGAAGCCCTACCTTCAAGTAAAACGATGTTTTGGAGAGCGATGGCGGGCCATCGCTATGCACGCAGCTTTGCGCCGACTTGTTGTTCCGCGGCTTTGGCGATGGCGGCCATGATGGCATCCACCGCTTCGTCCTGCAGCGTCGATTGAGTATCTTGCAAGCTAAAGCGGAAAGCAAGGCTTTTTTCATCCGTCTCCAGGCCCTTGCCGCGATATTCATCAAACAAAACAACGGCTTGCACGATCTTGCCGAGCGGATTCGAGGCGATCTCAGCGTGGAAGGTGTCCAGCACATCCTGTGCCGCGACGCCCTGCTTCACCACCAGCGCCAGGTCGCGCGTGGCGCCCGGGAACTTCGAAATCTCGGCATAGCGCGGCACGGCGCGCTGGCGCAGCGCCTCGGCGTCCACCTCGAACAGCACCGGCGCCTGCGGCAGGTCGTACTTCTGCAGCCAGCGCGGATGCAGCTCGCCGATGAATCCGACCGGCTTGCCGTCCAGCTCGACGATCGCGCTGCGGCCCGGGTGCAGGGCCGGATGCTCGCCTTTCACGAAGCGCACCGTGCGCGGCGCGAACAGCGCTTCCAGGTCGGCCTTGACGTCGAAGAAGTCGACCGCGCGGGTCTTCTCGCCCCACTGCTCGTCCACGGCCGGGCCGTAGGCGATGGCGGCGACGCGCTTCGGCTGGTCGTAGCCGGCGATGGACAGCGGACCGTCGACGGCATCGGCATTGCGCTTGAACACGGCGCCGACTTCGAACACGCGCACGCGGCCGGCCTTGCGGTTGACGTTGTAGCGTACGTTGGCCAGCAGGCTGCCCACCAGGTTCGAACGCATCACGCTCATCTGGCTGGCGATCGGGTTCTGCAGGCGGATCGGCGCGTCGTTGGCGGCGAAGTCCTGCTCCCACTGTGCTTCCACGAAACTCATGTTGACGGTTTCCTGGTAGCCGAGGTCGGCCAGCTGGTGGCGGATCGCGAACAGCGAGCGGGTGTTTTCCGGCTCGATCAGCATGGCGCTGGGCGCCACCGGCGGATTGGCCGGGATGTTCTCGAAGCCGTAGACGCGCGCGACTTCCTCGATCAGGTCTTCCTCGATCTCGATGTCGAAGCGGTACGACGGCGAAGTGACGTGGAACACGCCTGGTCCGTCACTACGGGCTTCGTGCGTGAACGGCAGCTGCAGGCGGGTGAAGATGTCGGCCACGACCTCGTCGGTGAGCGGCACGCCGATCACCTTGGCGGCGCGCGCGGTGCGCATCGCGACCGGCTGGGGCCGCGGCAGGTTCACGGACTGGTCGTCCACCGGACCCACTTTCGTCTCGGCGGTGCCGCAGATCTCGACGATCAGCGCGGTGATGCGCTCGATGTGCTCGACCGTGGTCGCATAGTCGACGCCGCGCTCGAAGCGGTGCGCCGCGTCGGTCGAGAAGTTGTACTTGCGCGCGCGGCCCTGGATGGCGTTCGGCCACCAGAATGCGGCTTCCAGGTAGATGTCGGTGGTATCCAGCGTGACGGCGGTGGAATCGCCGCCCATGATGCCGGCCAGCGATTCGATTTCCCTGTCGTCGGCGATCACGCCGACCCATTCGTCGATCTCGATGGTATTGCCGTTCAGGAGCTTCAAGGTCTCGCCCTTCCGGCCCCAACGCACGTCCAGTCCGCCGTGGATCTTCGACAGGTCGAAGACGTGCGAAGGACGGCCGACTTCGAGCATCACGTAGTTCGAGATGTCGACCAGGGCCGACACGGAGCGCTGGCCGCTGCGCTCTAGGCGGCGCTTCATCCATTCCGGCGTCGCGGCGCGCGCGTTCAGGCCACGGATCACGCGGCCCGAGAAGCGGCCGCACAGGTCCGGGGCCGAGATCTTCACCGGCAGGGTTTCGTCGAGGTTCACCGGAACCAGGCGGGTGGTCGGCACGTGCAGCGGGGCGCCGGTCAGGGCCGACACTTCGCGCGCCACGCCCAGCACCGACAGGCAGTCCGCCTTGTTCGGGGTCAGCTTGATGGTGAACTTCAGGTCGTTCAGGCCGAGGTAGTCGCGGATGTTGGCGCCGACCGGCGCGTCTTCCGGCAGCTCCATCAGGCCGCTGCTTTCTTCGCTGATCTTGAGTTCCTTGGCCGAGCACATCATGCCCTGCGACTCGACGCCGCGCAGCTTGCCGACCTTGATCTCGAAGGGCTTGCCGTCGGCGCCCGGCGGCAGCACGGCGCCGGCCTTGGCACAGATCGCCTTCATGCCCGCGCGCACGTTCGGCGCGCCGCAGACGATGTTCAGGAGCGTGCCGCTGCCGACGTCCACCTGGCAGACGTTGAGGCGGTCGGCGTTCGGGTGCTTGGCCACTTCCTTGACCTCGGCCACCACCACGTTCGAGAACGGCGGGGCGACGGCTTCGACTTCCTCGACTTCGAGGCCCGACATCGTCAGAAGGTGGGAGAGCTCATCCGAATTCATCTTCGGATCGACCATGGAACGGAGCCAGTTTTCAGAGAATTGCATATTCTGTTGTCCTTCTTCTTGCCGCGAGGTTTAATTGAACTGCTTCAGGAAACGCAGGTCGCCTTCATAGAAGAGACGCAGGTCGTTGATCCCGTAACGCAGCATGGTCAGGCGCTCCAGGCCCGAGCCGAACGCGAAACCGATGAACTTTTCCGGGTCCAGGCCGAAGTTGCGCACCACGGTCGGATGCACCTGGCCGGCGCCCGACACCTCGAGCCAGCGGCCCTTGAGCGGACCGGAGCCGAAGGCGATGTCGATCTCGGCCGACGGTTCGGTAAACGGGAAGTAGGACGGACGGAAACGCACCTGCAGGTCGTCGGTCTCGAAGAAGGCCTTGACGAAGTTCAGGTAGACGCCCTTGAGGTCGGCGAAGCTGATGTTTTCGCCGATCCACAGGCCTTCGACCTGGTGGAACATCGGCGAGTGGGTGGCGTCGCTGTCGACGCGGTAGGTGCGGCCCGGCGCGATCACCTTGATCGGCGGCGTATGGGTGCGCGCATAGCGCACCTGCATCGGGCTGGTATGGGTGCGCAGCAGCAGCGGCTTGCCGCTGCTGTCATTGCCCTCGATATAGAAAGTGTCCTGCATCGAACGCGCCGGGTGGTTTTCCGGGCTGTTCAGTGCGGTGAAGTTGGTCCAGTCGGTTTCGATCTCGGGGCCGTCGGCCACGTCGAAGCCGATCGAGCGGAAGATCTGTTCGACGCGTTCCCATGTGCGCATCACCGGGTGGATGCCGCCCTTGGCGCGGCCGCGGCCCGGCAGCGTCACGTCGATGGCTTCGAGGTTCAGGCGCGCTTCCAGCTGGGCGTTGGCCAGGGCGTCGCGGCGGGCGGTCAGTGCCTGTTCGATTTTTTCTTTGGCGGCATTGATCAGGGCGCCCTGCGCCTTGCGCTGTTCAGGGTCGAGTTTGCCCAGGCCCTTCATCAGGTCGGTGACCTGGCCGGTCTTGCCCAGGTATTTGGCCTTGGCGTTTTCGAGCGCGGCGGCGTCGGGCGCGGCGGTGAAGTCGGCCTGCGCGGCGGAGACGAGATCTTCCAGCGAGTGCATCTTGTTCTTTTCCTGTCTGGGGGTGGCAGGAGCCACAATCAAAAACGGGGCACAGGTTGTTCAACCGTGCCCCGCTCTCTTCGCGTTGCGCTCAGTGGCTGAGCACAACACTGGTCTTGCTAGCTATCTGCTGATTAGGCAGCCAGCTTGGCCTTGGCGGCGGTGACAATCGCGGCGAATGCCGGCTTGTCGTGCACAGCCATGTCGGCCAGGACTTTACGGTCCAGTTCAATCCCGGACTTCTTCAGGCCGTTCATGAAGGCGCTGTAGGTCATGCCGTGCGAACGCGATGCCGCGTTGATACGGGTGATCCACAGGGCGCGGAAGACGCGCTTCTTGTTACGACGGTCGCGGTAGGCGTACTGGCCAGCGCGCATGACTGCTTGCTTGGCAATACGGAATACCTTGCTGCGACGGCCGCGGTAGCCTTTAGCAAGTTCAAGGACCTTCTTGTGACGGGCACGTGCAGTAACCCCACGTTTTACTCGAGGCATGGTAGCTCCCTTTGTAGATGATTAGTGAGATTAAGCGGAAGGCATCATGCGGTAGACGCTCGTGACGTCGGACGCATTGATGTTACGGGTGCCGCGCAGTTGACGCTTGTTCTTGGTGGTCTTCTTGGTCAGGATGTGACGCTTGAACGCCATACCCGACTTGACGGTACCACCCGGACGCACGCGAAAACGCTTCTTCGCGGAGCTTTTGGTTTTCATTTTTGGCATAGTATTCTGCCGGTTTAAAGGCAGCCTCTATACGACAGGATTGCAGGTGGCGGCAACGCCGCTCTTGGATGCCTGCTTTCACTTGTCTTGCAGCCGACGTTCCTGCCTGCCGACTACAACCTGCTTTTGAAAAACAGGAACCGCAGATGATAGCACAGGTTTGCGGGGAATTGTTGGGGCGCGGACAGGGTTTTGTGGCGCACGCGCGCCGCGGCGTACGAACGAACGCAGGCCGGGCCGGGCCCAGCCTGCGCTGGAACCCGGACCCGGCCCGGCAATCTGACGACGCGTGAAGCGCGAAGACCCCTTGCGGGATTACTTCTTCTTCTTCGGCGCGACCACCATGATCATCTGGCGACCCTCGAGCTTCGGGAACTGCTCGACCTGGCCGAATTCCTCCAGGTCGCCGCGCAGGCGCTCGAGCATGCGCATGCCGATATCCTGGTGCGCCATTTCGCGGCCGCGGAAGCGCAGCGTGATCTTGGTCTTGTCGCCGTCTTCCAGGAACTTGATGAGGTTGCGCAGCTTGATGCTGTAGTCGCCCTCGTCGGTACCCGGACGGAACTTGACTTCCTTGACCTGGATGATCTTCTGCTTCAGCTTGGCCTCATGGGCCTTCTTCTGCTCGGAGTACTTGAACTTGCCGTAGTCCATCAGGCGGCAGACCGGCGGAACCGCGTTCGGCGCGATTTCCACCAGGTCGACGTTCTTTTCCTCGGCCATGCGGAACGCTTCCGCCAGGCTTACGATGCCCAGCGGTTCGTTGTCCACACCGTTGAGGCGCATTTCGGGATGGGTGATCTCGCCGTTGATGCGATGCTGTTTGTCAGTAGCTATTTTGTTTCCTTTGAATGTATTGAGTTCGACCGGCGCTCATTATCGCACTGTTCGCTTATTTCGCCTTGGCGGCGATTTCGCCCACCAGGCGCTCCACGAGCGCGTCGACCGGCATCACGCCGAGATCGACATTGCCGCGGGCACGCACGGCCACCGTATTCGCTTCGCGCTCCTTGTCGCCAACTACCAGAATGTACGGCAGTTTTTGGACGGAATGCTCGCGAATTTTATAAGTAATCTTCTCGTTCCGCAAATCAGCGTGAACACGGATGCCTGCCGCGCGCAGCTTGGCTTCGACTTCCTTCACATAATCTGCCTGCGCATCCGAAATATTCAAGACCGCGACCTGCACCGGCGCCAGCCACAGCGGCAGAGCGCCGGCGTAGTTCTCGATCAGGATACCGATGAAGCGCTCCATCGAACCGACGATCGCACGGTGCAGCATGACCGGCACCTTGCGGGTGTTGTCTTCCGCGACATACTCGGCGCCGAGGCGGCCCGGCATCGAGAAGTCGACCTGCATGGTGCCGACCTGCCACGGACGACCGAGGCTGTCCTTCAGGTGGTATTCGATCTTCGGGCCGTAGAAGGCACCCTCGCCCGGCAGCTCGGTCCATTCCACGCCGCAGCCGCGCAGGGCCGAACGCAGCGCCTCCTCGGCCTGGTCCCAGACTTCGTCGGAACCGATGCGGTTTTCCGGACGCAGGGCGATCTTGACGTCGATGTTGTCGAAACCGAAATCCTCGTAGACCTTCATCGCCTGGGCGTGGAAGGCCACGACTTCCGGGGCAATCTGCTCTTCGGTGCAGAACACGTGGCCGTCGTCCTGGGTGAAGCCGCGCACGCGCATCAGGCCGTGCAGCGCGCCCGAGGACTCGTTGCGGTGGCACTGGCCGAACTCGCCGTAGCGCAGCGGCAGGTCGCGGTAGGAACGCAGGCCGGCGTTATAGATCTGCACGTGTCCCGGGCAGTTCATCGGCTTCAGCGCATAGGTGCGGCTCTCCGACTCGGTCGTGAACATGTTTTCACGATAGTTGTCCCAGTGGCCGGTCTTTTGCCACAGGGTGACGTCGATGATCTGCGGCGCCTTGACTTCGCTGTAGCCGGTGGTCTGGTAGGTCTTGCGCATGTACTGCTCGACCTGCTGCCAGATGGTCCAGCCCTTCGGATGCCAGAAGATCAGGCCCGGGGCCTCATCTTGAAAGTGGAAGAAGTCCAGCTGCTTGCCCAGCTTGCGGTGGTCGCGCTTCTCGGCTTCTTCCAGCATGTGCAGGTACTGCTCCTGGTCTTCCTTCCTGGTCCAGGCGGTGCCGTAGACGCGCTGCAGCATCTCGTTCTTCGAGTCGCCGCGCCAGTAGGCGCCGGCCAGTTTCATCAGCTTGAAGACCTTCAGCTTGCCGGTCGAGGGCACGTGCGGGCCGCGGCACAGGTCGGTGAACTTGCCTTCCGAATACAGCGACACATCCTCGTTGGCCGGGATCGAGGCGATGATCTCGGCCTTGTAGTCTTCGCCGATCGACTTGAAGTAGGCCACGGCCTCGTCGCGCGGCAGCACCCTGCGGGTGACCGGCTCGTCCTTCTTGGCCAGCTCCTGCATCTTCTTCTCGATCGCCGCCAGGTCGTCCGGGGTGAACGGGCGCTTGTACGAGAAGTCGTAGTAGAAGCCGTTCTCGATGACCGGGCCGATGGTGACCTGGGCTTCCGGGAACAGTTCCTTGACGGCGTAGGCCAGCAGGTGGGCGGTCGAGTGGCGGATGACGTCCAGGCCTTCCGGATCCTTGTCGGTCACGATGGCGAGGTCGGCGTCGGATTCGATCAGGAAGGAGGTGTCGACCACCTTGCCGTCGACCTTGCCGGCCAGCGCGGCCTTGGCCAGGCTCGGGGCGATGCTCTGGGCCACCTGGGCGACCGTCACCGGCCCTTCGAATTGACGGCTCGAGCCGTCCGGAAGTCGTACGTTCAACATGTTGATCTCCAATCGGCGCCCATGCGCCCGCAAAGATTAATAAATTTGAAACTGAAAAATTCGGGACGAAAAAAAACGCGCACCAGGCGCGTTTTCTTCAGTGTTGTCGAGTTTCTTCGGACAAAAGGCCACCGTACCGCGTCTAGCGATTCCCCCACAACCAGGTTGTAGTTCGCGGTGTCATAACCGTATGTGCCTTTCTCGCTCTTACTGACGACAAGAGCGGAAAACCTCAGTTCCCCGCACATGTCTTGATGTTCTGGTGGGCGGTGCAGAATTCGAATCTGCGACCCCTTGGATGTCGACCAAGTATTCTAACCAGCTGAACTAACCGCCCGATGCACGCATTATAAGGACCGTAGACGCGATAAGCAAGCTTGTTCCGGAAAAACTTTCCTGGCGAGCCTGCCTGGGACCGTGAACCGTGTTTGCTTTACACTGCCATCCTGTCTCCATCACCATATAGAGGAACGAAGAAGCGATGCCAGCCCATCCAGCCGAGCCCTCTTCCGACCACCTGCACGCCCACCTCGACGGCGATGCGCGCCATGCCCACACCATCGAAGGGCGCAGCCAGGCGACCCTGGCGGTCGCGCTCGGCCTGACCCTGCTGTTCGCCGTGATCGAGGTGGTCACCGGCTTCGTCTCGAATTCGCTGGCCCTGATCTCGGACGCCGGCCACATGGTCACCGACGCCGCCGCGCTCGGCCTGGCCCTGCTGGCCCAGCTGATCGCCAAGCGCCCGCCCTCGCGCCGCCATTCCTTCGGCTTCGTGCGCGCCGAGGCCCTGGCCGCCTTCGTCAACAGCCTGGCGATGCTGGCCCTGGTCGCCTGGATCGGCTGGGAAGCGGTGCAGCGCCTGCTGCATCCGGAGACGGTGCAAGGCGGCGTGGTGCTGGTGGTGGCGGCGATCGGCGCGGCGATCAACCTGCTGGTGGCCTGGTTCCTGTCGCGCGACAACCAGAGCATCAATACCCGCGCCGCCCTCGTCAACGTGATGGGCGACCTGCTCGGCTCGGTCGCCGCGATCGCCTCCGGCGCCATCATCTACCTCACCGGCTGGGTGCGGGTCGACCCGATCCTGTCGCTGTTCGTCGCCGCGCTGATCCTGCGCTCCACCAGCGGCATCCTGCGCGAGTCTTATCACTTCCTGATGGAAGGCGTGCCGCAGCAGATCGACTACCTGGCAGTCGGCGCCGACCTGAAGGCGATCGACGGCGTGCTCGACGTGCATGACCTGCACGTCTGGGACATGTCGCCCGGCCACCCGGCCCTGATCGGCCACCTCGAAATCGCCAGCCTCGCGCGCTGGCCGGCGGTGCTGGCGGACGTGCGCGCCATGCTGCGCGAACGCCACGGGATCGACCACGTGACCCTGCAGCCGGAGGCGGCGGGCGGGAAGTCCCTGTAGTGCGCGCTGTAGTGTAAGCCGCGTCTTACCCTGGGCTGGGCCGCGCGCCGATAGCGGCCGCCTGCCCGCGCCCCGCATAATCGCCGCATGGATTGCGACCGCACAGTTTTCGACACCCTCATCATCGGCGGCGGCCCGGCCGGCCTCACGGCCGGCGTCTACCTGCGCCGCTTCACCCGCCACATCGCCCTGGTCGACAAGGGCAACAGCCGCCTGTCCTGGATTCCCGTCTCGCACAACTATCCTGGCTTCCCGGACGGCGTCAACGGGCTGCAGCTGCTGGAAAACCTGCGTGCCCAGCTCGCCAACTACGGCGGCAGCGTGATGCCCGGGGAAATCCTCGACCTGCGCCTGGAAGACGGCATCTTCGTCGGCGATTACGCGCCCGCGGACGGCGCGGAACCCTGCCAGATCCGCGCCCACACCGTGCTGCTGGCCACCGGCGTGGCCGATGCCGGCATGCCGGTCGAGCGCTGGGACGAGGCGGTGCGCTGCGGCGCCGTACGCCTCTGCCCGGTGTGCGACGGCTGGGACGTGATCGACAAGCGCATCGGCGTGGTCACCTCCGAGATCAACCCGGTCGGCCACGCCCTGTTCATGCGCACCTTCAGCGCCGACGTGCTGCTGTTCGAGCGCGGTCCGGTCTCCACGCTCAACGACGAGGAACGCCAGCAGCTCGCCGCCGCGCAGGTGCGGCTGGTCGAGTCGCCGCTGGTCGGCGTCACCATGAGCGAGGACATGAAGCCGGTCCTGCACACCAAGGACGGCGAAGACTATCCCTGCGACGTGTTCTATCCGATGCTGGGCGAGAACGCCCGCTCGGACCTGGCCAGCGGGCTCGGCGCCGAGACCGTCGAGTGCCGCAAGCTGCTGGTGGACGACCATTGTCGCACCCAGGTGCCGGGCCTGTTCGCGATCGGCGACGTCACGCGCGGCCTGAACCAGATCGCGGTGGCCACCGGCCAGGCGGCGCTGGCGGCCACCACCATCCACAACGCCCTGCCCTGGGCCCTGCGGCCGGCCAGGCCGGCGGCCGCCTAGTCGTCCGGGGATACGCCGCGCCCAGGGGATCCGCACCATCGCCCTTCTGGAAGCGGCCAAGGGCGCCGTGGTCCTGCTGACCGGCTTCGGCCTGTTCGCGCTGCTGCACCGCGACCTCCAGCGCCTGGCCGAGGAACTGGTGGCGCACACCCACCTCAACCCGGCCGCCGGCACGCCGCGCGTCTTCATCGAATACGCCGGCCACATCGACGACGCCCGCCTGCCGCAGCTGGCCTGCGCCGCCATCGCCTATGCGGCGCTGCGCATGATCGAGGCCTACGGCCTGTGGTTCGAGCGCGCCTGGGGAGCAGGTTTCGCGGCCGCCAGCGGCGCCATCTACCTGCCTTTCGAGTGCAGGGAGCTGCTCTACAAGCCAGGCCCCCTCCCCCTGTGCCTGCTGCTGCTCAACCTGGGCATCGTCCTGTTCATGATCGACACCCTGCGCCGGCGCCGCGCCGGGCACACCTCGCCCTGAAGGTATATGATCGGCACCTGTGCAGAGCGCAATGCTTCTCCGCAGTGCTTCTCCGCAGTGCTTCTCTTCCTGGAGCGCCCATGCTACCGAACCAGCCCGGATTCCTCTTCGCCACCGGCATCGAGAACAGCATCCCCACCATCGACGGCGGCCGGGTCCGCATGGACGAGATGGACAAGTGCGGCCACTACCGCTACTGGCGGCGCGATTTCGACCTGGTGCAGGAAATCGGCATCCGCTTCCTGCGCTACGGCCCGCCGCTGCACACGACCCTGGTGGGCGCCGGGCGCTACGACTGGTCCTTCGCCGACGACGTCTTTCCCGAGCTGCGCCGCCGCAACCTGGTCGCCATCGTCGACCTCTGCCACTTCGGCCTGCCCGATTTCCTCGGCAACTTCCAGAATCCCGACTTCCCCGCCATCTTCGCCGACTACGCGCGCGCCTTCGCCCGGCGCCATCCCTGGATCCAGCTCTATACGCCGGTCAACGAGATGTCGATCTGCGCGTTGTTCTCCGCCCTGTACGGCTGGTGGAACGAGCAGCAGCGCAGCGACCGGGCCTTCGTCACCGCCCTCAAGCACCTGGTGAAGGCCAACCTGCTCGCCATGCACGCCATCCTCGAGGTACGCCCCGACGCCCTGTTCATCCAGAGCGAATCGAGCGAATACTTCCACGCCCGCTCGCCCAAGGCGATCGGGCCGGCCGAGACCATGAACGCGCGCCGCTTCCTGTCGCTGGACCTGAACTACGGGCGCCGGGTGGACTCCACCATGTACGAGTACCTGCTCGACAACGGCATGACGCGCGACGAATACCACTTCTTCCTGAACAACAACCTGAAGCACCACTGCATCCTGGGGAACGACTACTACCAGACCAACGAGCACCTGGTCTGCGCCGACGGCGGCAGCACGGCGGCCGGCGAGATCTTCGGCTATGCGGTCATCACCCACCAGTACTACAACCGCTACCGCCTGCCCGTGATGCACACCGAGACCAACCTGTGCCAGGGGCCGGACGGCGACGAGGCGGTGCGCTGGCTGCGCAAGGAATGGGCGAACGTGCTGCGGGTGCGCAATAACGGCGTGCCGCTGGTCGGCTTCACCTGGTATTCGCTGACCGACCAGGTCGACTGGGACACCAGCCTGCGCGAGAACAACGGGCACGTCAACGCCTCGGCCTGGCCGACCTCGACCGCAACCTGCGCCCCGTGGGCGAGGCCTACCGCGACCTGATCCGCGACTGGACCGAGGTGCTGCCTACCCAGAGCGTGTGCCTGCAGGTGCCGCTGGCGCTGGACGACGATTACCCTGGCCTGGCCGAGCCGTCCGCGCACGGCGCCAGCGACTCCGACACCGCCACCGGCGCTCCCGGGAACACGGACTAGACGACACGGACGGGAGGTTCGCATGCGCTTCACCGACAAGGTCCTGCCCGGCGCCATCGACACGCCGACGCTGTGAAACAACCCGGAAGTGAAGTCCGGCGCGGAACGGCTCGATGCGGCCGAGGTGGGCACGGCGCCGCTCATGTATGCGCTGCGCGGCGTCGGCAATCCGGTGGTCGCCTGCGTGCTGATCATGATCGCGCTGGCGATCGTCAGCCCGTACACCTCGATCGGAGGCCTGATCAAGGCCGAGATGTTCCCGATGGAAGTGCGCGCGCTCGGCGTCCGCCTGTCCTACGCGGTGGCCAACGCCGTGTTCGGCGGCACGGCCGAGTACGTGGCGCTGTGGTTCAAATCGGGCGGCATGGAACAGGACTTCTACTGGTACGTGACGGCCATGGCCGCGCTGACCTTCGTGGTCGCGTGGAAGATGCCGGATCCGCAGAAAGCCGGGCTGCTCAAGTAGGCCGGGGCTGATTAAGTAGGACGGGCTGCCGCATGGCGGAGGGCGCCAGCCGCCTCATCTGTCGGCGTCCGCGTCGAAGAAGCTGCTGTCCAGCACCAGTTCGCGCAGCGGCCGGTACTTCACGGTGGCGCGCTCGGCTTCGGCCCGCAGCCGCGCCGCCGATTCCGGGTCGCCGGCCGCCTCGGCCAGGTCGGCGCGCTGGCGCAGGATCAGGATGCGTTCCTCGATGGCCCGCACCGCATCCCACAATCCCTTGTCGATGCCGTCGTCGACGTCCGCCAGCAGCGACTTCAGCGAATAGGCATGGCCGGTGTGGCAGCGAAAGCGCACCAGCCTGCCTTCTTCGATCTGCACCAGGACGCCGTGGCATTCCGGGCAGCTGTACTTCGACATCTTTCCAAGTTCCATGACTCCCGCCTGCATGCCGTTGCCCTCGAGGCCGACCTGGTGTCCCACCTGCTGGCGCCGGCTCGGCGCCGCGGCCCCGTTCGATGCTACCGCGCTCCCGATCTCCCGGCCAAGCCTCGTCGCCAGCGCTTCGATCCTGCCGACGTAGTCGACCTCGACGTGCTCGATCGCGCTCTCCGGCATCGAGCGGCTGAACGCGTCGTGCGGATCCTGCACGAAAGCCAGCCCCAGGCGGTCCTTGATCTGCCAGAGCCCCGCCGTGCCGTCGTCCAGCGCACCGGTCAGCACCACGCCGATCACCCGTGGCCCGAATGCCAGCGCGGCCGAGCGGAACAGGACGTCCACCGATGGCCTGGCGCGGCACTCCTTCGGGCCGCGCGTGACCCTGGCGCGGCCGTCCTCGACCATCAGGTGGCGGTCCGGCGCCGCGATGTACACCGTATTCGGCGCCAGGAGCTCGCGATCGCGCGCGAACACGACCCGCATGCCGGTGCAGTGCTGCAAGATCCGGTCGATCTCGCTGGGCGAATGCGCAGAAAGGTGCTGCACGACGAGGAAGGCGGCCCCGCTGTCCTGCGGCAGCAGCGAGAACAGGCGCCGCAGGGCGTCGATGCCACCGGCCGAGCTGCCGATGACGACAACGTCCCGCTTGCCGGTGTCGCTGATCGCGTTCATATGCCGCCTCCGCCTCGTTCGATGTCCCCGCATTGTCGCAGGTATCGACGGCGGCGGATACGCTCAAGCGGAGGGAGGCGGCGCGCCGTGCCGGCCTTCCAGCCACGTCACGCCGTAGCGGACCAGGTCTCCCGCATCGATCAGGCGCGCGGCGGCGCGGCCGACCACGCCTTCCCGGTGGCGCCCCAGCGCAAGATAGTCGCGCCCGATACGCTCGACCGCGTCGGCCTCGCCGGGCCGGGCATATTCGTCCAGGATGCCGTTCGAATCCCAGTCGGATGCCATGACCCAGCTGCGCCTGCCGTCGACCAGCATCGGCATCGCGTAACTGACGCGGCGCTTGCCGGGAATGCGCGCCACCGCCTCGGCGTAGTGCAGCGCGGTCAGGGCATCGGGACCGGCCCCGAGCGACAGGATCCGGCCGCCCTTTTCCAGCAGGCGCGCGATGGGCGAGCCCGGCCCGTAGGCGCTCCCCATCGGATGCGGCGCGACCAGCCAGGCGGCGTCGGCGCCGATCGCCGCCATCGAGGCGTCCGGATGGCTGCTGCGCAGGCACCCCGGATGGGCCGCGACGAAGGCGTTGAAGGCGCCGAAGCCG
>DAMCRY010000032.1:0-16955 GCA_032115075.1 Massilia sp. | reverse complement strand
GAGGTAGAACTCGCGGGTGGCGCCGGCGGCGGTCGCGCGCAGGGTCATGCGGGTGGCGTCCGCCTTGGCCGGCGCCCGGGCCACGTCGATCACGCGGTATTCGCCGGCCGCCACGCGCTTCTCGTCGCCCGAGTTGCTGGAGCTGCCGACGGAATCGGAAATGCTGTCCGAGATGCTGGCCGAGGAGGCCGAGCCGGCGCTGGACGCCGAGGAGGTGAAGCTGTCGGCCTGGACCGGGGCGGCGGCGGCGGCCGCGAAGGCGGCGAGGCCGAGCGTGCGCAGGATGGTGCTGAAGTTCATGGAATGCTTTCAGGGATCGTTCTGGACAGGGACTATGGTACAAGCCGGACGAACGGTTGAGAAGGCGGCTGTTGTGAGAATGTGTAAGTTCGTGTAATGGGCATGCGGAGAATGCACGCGCATGAGTACGGCATCAGTACGACATAAGCGCGGCATAATGCAGGGAACTATCTGGAGACAAACATGTCCGCACACACCGACACCGCCATCCTGGACGCCTGGTCGCGCAATGCCGATCCCTGGGTGACCGCCGTGCGCGACGGGGAAATCGCCTCGCGCGTGCTGGTCACCAACGCCGCCATCGTCGATGCCGTGCGGGCCCGGCATCCGCGTACGGCGGTCGACCTGGGCTGCGGCGAAGGCTGGCTGGTGCGCGCCCTGCCGGAGGTGCGCATGGTCGGCGTCGACGCCGTCCCCGGACTGGTCGAGGCGGCCCGGGCGGCGGGCGGAGGCGAATTCCGGCACCTGAGCTACGAACAGATCGCGGCCGGCGAGCTCGACCTGTCGGTCGACCTGGCGGTGTGTAATTTCTCCCTGATCGGCGAGGAAGCCGTCGACGGCCTGTTCCGCGCCGCGCCCACCTACCTGCGCAAGGGCGGGACCATGGTCGTACAGACCGTGCATCCCGTGATGGCCTGCGGCGAGGCGCCCTACGCGGACGGCTGGCGCAGCGGCAGCTGGGCCGGTTTCAACAGCGGTTTCGCCGACGCGCCGCCCTGGTATTTCCGCACGATGTCGAGCTGGATCGCCCTGTTCGCGGCCCATGGCCTGCGCCTGGTCGAGATGCGCGAGCCCTTGCATCCGGAGACCGGCAAGCCGGTGTCGCTGATCCTGGTGGGCAGGCTGGGCTGAGCCGGGGCCGGAAGCCGCGGGGCGGAACCGGCCAGGGGCGTTGTGCACGCTAACGCACAGACTGCCGCGTTGGATGGGTGCATGCTCGTTACATTGCATTTCGTTACGAGTCCTGTTACCACCCTCGCCACCTCGCCACCTGCCATGCTTCCACTTTTCGCGTCCCTGGTTGCCCTGATCGTTTGCGCGACGTTGCTGCCGCTGTCGCGCTGTACGAAATGGTGGATCCGCGACCTGGATTTCCCCAGGCTGCAACTGGCGATCCTTTCGCTGGCCGTGCTGGCCGGGCAATGCGTCTTCCTCGACTGGGACGACGACCTGTTCCACCTGCTGGCGGCGGTGAACGCGGCCTGCCTGGCTTACCAGGCATGGTGGATCATTCCCTATACCAAGGCTTTTCCGAACGAGGTGAAGATGTCGGTCGGCGCCAGGCCGGACCGCCAGATCCGTATCCTGACGGCGAACGTGCTGACCCCGAACCGCAACACCGAAGGGCTGATCGCCCTGATCCGCGAGCACCAGCCCCATATCTTCGTCACCCTGGAAACGGATTCCTGGTGGCAGGAGCGGCTGGACGTGCTCGACCCCGAGTATCCGTTCTCGATCAAGTGCCCGCTCGACAACCTGTACGGCATGCACGTGTATTCGCGCCTGCCGCTGGAAGACAGCGCCGTCCAGTTCCTGGTCGAGGACGACATCCCCTCGATCCACACCCTGGTGGTCCTGGCGTCCGGGCACAAGGTGCGCATGCACTTCCTGCACCCGACCCCGCCCAGCCCGACCGAGCACGACGAGTCGACCCAGCGCGACGCCGAGCTGCTGGTGGTGGCCAAGAGCGTGGCCGGGCTGGACACCCCGGTCATCGTCGCCGGCGACCTGAACGACGTGGCGTGGTCGACCACCACGCGGCTGTTCCGCAAGATCAGCGGCCTGCTCGACCCGCGCATCGGACGCGGCATGTTCAATACCTTCCATGCCGGCTTCTGGTTCGCGCGCTGGCCGCTGGACCACCTGTTCCACAGCGAGCACTTCACGCTGTCCTTCATCCGGCGCCTGCCTTCCTTCGGCTCCGACCACTTCCCGATGCTGGTCGAACTGACCTATGACCGCCTGAATGGCATGGAGCAGGAAGGCCTGGAAGCCGACCAGGAAGACCATGCGCTGGCGGACGAGAAGATCGCCGCCGAGCCGGTGGAGGTGGACGACGTGCACGAGCCGCAGCCCGAGGGCGTGCGGTAAGCCCCATTTTCCACTTGCATAAGGTTAATCAAGATGAACTTTCGCAGCCTGCTTTCCTCCATGTTGATCGGCGCCGTCGCCAGCGCGCGTTCGATGACGCCGATGGCCACCATCGCCATGGCCCGCCTCGCGCACCGCAAGACGCCGGGCGAACTGTTCCTGCTGGATCGTCCCTTGTTCAAATACGGTGCGCTGGCCATGGGCGCCGGGGAACTGGCCGGCGACAAGATGAAGACCCGACCGCACCGTGTTCCTGGGGCTGCTGTCGCGCGTGATGAGCGCCGGGATCGCCGGCGCCGCGCTGGCGCCGCGGGGAAGGGAGAAAGCGGGCGCCGCGGTCGCGGTGGCGACCGCCGTGCCGCTGGCCTATGCGACGCTGGCGGTGCGCAAGGAGGCCATGGCGCGGATCGGCCAGACCAAGAGCGGATTGATCGAGGATGCGCTGATCGTGGCGGCGGGGGCGGCGATCGTTGCGCTGTCGACGCGCCCGGCATCCCCGTCGATCCACCCTACGACCGCACCGTCCCCGCACCTGCGACCAGCGCTTGCGCGTACACCCCGAAATCGTCCAGCCCGCGCTTGATGATGGTCACCAGCGCCGGCAGCGGCGCTTCCTGGTAATCCCATTCGGCGCGGCAGAACTCGCCCGTGCGCTTGAGGTCCTCGGCCAGGGCCGGCTCGATCCAGCCGTGCTCGGCCAGCAGGGTGATGACTTCGCGCTCGTCGTGCGGCAGGCCGAGGCGGGCGCTGCCGATCACGTAGTCGCCCATCTCGACGGCCGCTTCCCAGGCGCGGATCACGTTGAGGGTGGCCGCGTCCTGGCGCGTGACGTCGCTCACGAAGGTGGTCGGGTCCTTCTCGTATTCTTCGCGGGCGCGCCGGCAGCAGCGCTCGATGGTGCCGGCCTTGCCGACCAGGATGTCGTCGTCCATTGCGTCCTCTTTCAAGTCGTCATATCAGGAACAGCGCCGCCGCCACGCAGGTCGGGCCCAGCGCTCCCAGGAACAGCCCGCCCATGCCGATCGACCCGTCCTCGAAGCCGTCGCGCAGCAGGGCGGCGCCGGCCGGGTTCGGGGCGTTGGCGATCACGGTCAGCCCGCCGCCGCCGACCGCGCCGGCCACCAGCATGTACTTGGCGTGGTCGGACAGGCCTTCGATCAGCGAACCGAGGTAGGTCAGGGCCGCATTATCGGTGATTGCCGTGAGGCCCAGCGCGCCGAAGAACAGGGCGGTCGGCTCCAGGCTCGAGACCAGCGGCTGCAGCCACCATTGCTGCATCCCGCCCAGCAGCACCAGGCCGGCCAGGAAGAAGCCGACCAGCAGGCCCTCCTTGAGGATCAGCGGCGACTGGTGCTTCGGGTAGGCCTGGGTATAGCCGAGGAAGAGCAGGAACAGGCCGATGAACAGCACCGGATGGTGGGCCAGCAGCACCACGCCCGCCAGCAGCAGCAGGTGCACTCCAGACACGATCTTCGGCATCTTCACGTCCTCGACCACCGCGCCCGGCGCCAGGTGGGGGCGCAGCAGCAGGGTGACGACGGTCGCGTTGAAGCACACGGCCAAGGCGGCGCGCCAGCCGAAGGTGGAGGCCATGAAGGCGCTGTCCCAGCCCCAGGTGCCGGCCACCATCAGCACCGGCGGCGCGGCGTAGGAGGTGAGGGTGCCGCCGATCGAGACGTTGACGAACAGGACCCCGAGGGCGCAGTACTTCATCCATTCCGGAATCCCGGGGCGGAACACCTGGGGCGCCAGCATCAGGGCCGCCAGCGTCATCGCGGCCGGTTCCGTGATCAGGGAACCGCTCAGCGGCACCAGCGCCAGGCCGAGCCAGCACAGCGCCACTTCGGTGCGCAGCGGCGCCAGCCGGGCGATCAGCGCCAGCAGGTCGCGCACGGCGTCGAGCACCGGACGCGAGGCCGCGATCACCATCACGACGAAGACGAACAGCGGTTCGGTGTAATGACGCGATTCGGCGTAGCCGATCGCGCTCTCGCTGCCGCCGAGCAGGGCCATGGCCAGCACCAGCACGAAGGCCCAGAAGCCGAACACGACCTCGACTTCGCCGAGCAGGTGGAACAGCCCTGCATGGCGCGGATGGCGCTTGGCCAGCGAGTGAAACAGCTTGGTGGAAAAAGTATGGACGAGGGCAATGGCGAACAGGACGGCGCCGACGAGCTGGATCGTGGTCACGGCTGGCCTCCGTGGCGTCCGGGAGACAGATTGGTCATTGTTTTAATGCAAATGGAAGAGGCGACATTATTCCATGTTTCGTCCGGCACACCGGTTTTTGCAGGGTTCATACACCTTTAACTTCTGTCAATACCAGTCACAGGACTGGTATGGCCAGATTGAATACATCTTGCCAAATCCGGGCTCAGCGAGTACTGTATGTTTATACAGTATATTTTGCCAACTCCGTATGAATTGCTCATCCATCACCACTGCGCCGGAGACCCTGCATCCCGCGCTCTGGCGCGCCTCGCAGCTGGCGCGCGGCGCGACGCGCTGCGTCGATACCGGCCATGCGCCGCTGTCGTCCCAGCTGCCCGGCGGCGGCTGGCCGGTCGGCACCCTGGTCGAGCTGCTCCAGCAACAGCCCGGCATCGGCGAGATGAGGCTTCTGCAACCCGCACTGGCAGCGACCGGTAAACGCCGGATAATGATGGTTCAGCCTCCACATGTCCCAAATTCAATCGCATTGGCTGCAATGGGATTGAACCCGTCACAAGTCACTTGGGTGCAGCCTGATCGCACAGCTGATGCCCTCTGGGCTGCCGAACAAGTTCTCCGGAACGGCGGATGTCACGCTCTTTTGTTTTGGCCAGGCCATATTCGAAATGAGAGCCTCCGACGCTTGAGTTTGGCAGCGGCCGCCGGAGAGAGCCTTTTCTTTTTGTTCCGTCCGCTCGCAGCAGCACAAGATCCTTCGCCTGCGCTGCTTCGGCTCGGGGTTCGGCCGGCGCGCGGTGGCGTCGAGATCGACTTCCTGAAACGTCGGGGACCACAGCGCGAAACTGCACTGTTCCTACCCTTGTCTCCTTCCTTTGTTCATCGCCATGCGCCTGTGGATCGGACTATATCTACCCCAGCTTCCACTCGAGGTTTTCGAACCGAGTTGGTCCAGTAACAGCGTTACGGTCGTCCTCGAGCGAGAGAAGGTTCTAACGATGTCGCGCGGCGCGCACATGGCGGGTATCAAGCCCGCGATGCGCCGCGGCGGTGTGTTAATGCTGGCACCGGATGCCCGGATCCATGAACGTACCGCAGCACGGGAAGAAGCTGCACTACAGGCCGTCGCCATGGCAATGCTGCAGTACACGCCACAAGTGACGCTCGCGGAAGAGTCGACGCTATTGCTGAATATCGGCGCGAGCTTACGGCTATTCGGCGGTATCCGATCGTTATGTAGACGCGTTCGCGCCGATCTTCGTGGTCTGGGTTTTACAGGAAAGTTGAGCTGCGCTCCAACCGCGCGGGCAGCGTGGATGCTCGCACGAGCTGGCAGTGGCCGCGTGTTAAAGCAGCAGTCATCAGAGCGCGCGCTGTATCGTCTTCCTGTCATGGTTCTGCCAGCGGCGAGGCCCTTCGCTAGCTGGTTTGAAGGGATAGGCTGCGATACGATCGGTGACTTGCGACGGCTGCCGCGGCCTGGTCTCCAACGTCGATGTGGCCGTGCATTGCTCGATCTCCTTGATTGCGCGTTCGGCAGCCTTCCTGAAGTGTTCGAATGGATCGAGGCGCCCACGAAATTCGAAGCAAGAATGGAGCTTTTTGACCGCATCGAGAATGCCGACCTGCTGCTGGCTGGCGCACAACGCCTGGTTCTGCAGCTGATCGGCTGGTTGTGTGCGATGCAGCTTGCAGTAAAGGGCATCATGCTCAAGCTGGAACACGAGCGCGGCCGGGTCGCCCGCGCGCCGACCGAAGTCGACATCCTTCTGGCCGAGCCGACTTGGCATAGCGATCACATCGTGCGTTTGCTGAAAGAGCGGCTCGGAAAGCTGGTATTGGAAGCTCCCGTAATCGGGTTGGTGCTCCAGACGACCCAACTGCAAGCAATGGAACCTCCCACCGAATCGCTTTTCCCCGAGCCCGGCGGCACCGAGGAAGACCAGATGCGCATGATTGAGCTGCTTGTGGCGCGCCTCGGTGAGGATAAGGTTCGCCAAGTGAAGCCGGTGGCGGACTACCGGCCCGAGGTTGCCAACACGTGGGTGTCAATCCAGGAAAAGGTGCGAGAAGCGGTGATCGCGGACCAACTGCCGCCGAATCTCAGCAGCATTCTCCGGCCGACCTGGCTGCTGGTGAATCCGATTCCGCTGCTCGTGCGAAACCATAGGCCGTTCTATGGCTCGCCGCTGCGGATGGTGTCCGGCCCGGAGCGTGTCGAAGCGGCATGGTGGGGGGGCACTGCCGCCAGGGACTATTGGGTTGCGGAAGGCGAAGAACACGCCTTGTACTGGATCTATCGGGAGCGGGTCAGCAGCATCGGCGAGGATCCAGAACCCCGCTGGTTCCTCCATGGGTTGTTCGGGTAGCGAGTGCGGCTGACCGGTTGCGGTGACAGTTGTGCAATGGCGATTTCGTTCGTAATCCTATCGAAAGCGGAGCGATTAATCACGCAGTTCAGCGTTATGGTCTTGGCGTCTTTAATCGATCCGTCCTCACTTTTGTTTCACCCGAAGCCGCGGCTGCGGTCTCCCATAAGCCAACAATATTATCTTCCTCGTTGCGCCAATCAGGTAATGCCGTTGGTGGTAACGGCACAGCGGCGTCGAGGTTTGGTAGCCGCTCCGGCGTTTCTTCATCAAGAGAATGTTGCAGGAATCGGTAGTAGCGTGCACGCAATGCATCGACCGATTGGTGTGAGCGAGGGTTTGAGGAGGCCTGTGCTTTGAATTGATGGGGCATCAAAAAATAGGACGCCAGTTCACTCGCAGCTTCACGGCTGCCCAGCTTGACGCCTTCTTGTAAAACAGCGAGCCCACGGGCTTCCGCAGCATCGTTCAGATCCTCTGAAAATGTGCCATCGGGATTTTTTAGCAGCAAAACGATATGGCGAAGCGGGATGGCAGCATCACCGTGGCCTTTTTTCATTGCGCATTCAAGCATCGAGGTCGCTACAGGGATGTTCGCCATGTCCCACCCAATGGTATTGTTCTGTTTCGTGCTGAGGACCACCGCCAGTTTGACCATAGCCCGCACGTCGCCCATCATGGCGGCCCGCTGCAGGAATGCATTAGCCCTTGCCTCGTTTGCCTCAACGCCATCTCCTTTCATGTAAAGTTCACCCATCATGTAGAACGCTTCAGGTTCCCCCGCCGACATCGCCCGCTCGATGAGCACAATTTTTTCTTCACCGTGCATCGCCCAAAGCTTTACTTTGACAGCTGGCCAGTAGCCGCGTGCAGCGGCCTTCTGTTCAAGCATCGTTACCCGCTTCCCATCAATATCGACTCGGGTACGAGCTTTCAGCAGGGCGGTCGCTTCGTCAAACCAAGTCTTTGCTTCGAGGTCAACCGGTTTGGATGGGGCCGATGATGTCGAACACGTAAACGGAGGAAGTTGCGTTGGCATGAATGCGGGAAGCACCTTATCGCGCGGCCGTTCTGAACTTACCGCGTCGACCTGACGACAACCCGAGAGAGACAAGGTAAGCAATGCGAACAAAAGCCAACCTGCGCCGGCACGAAGCATCGCAGCGAGAGTCCGTTTGCAAATTGGCGATGTCCCCCTCACATTTATCTTCGGCTGACCGAGTAGTAGACAGAACTCTACACCTGCTGCGATTCTGCCCAAGGAGGGGCCAACGCAATTCGCGGCTGCTTCCCTGCTTCGGAAAAGCTGTTTAGCTGCAGACGAGACTCCTATTGCTCGGTATTTTAGGAGCCCAATAGTCCGCTCCCGCGACGCTGCAGTGAAGTTGATCCACCATCTGTTTTCTAGGAGGTAAAGTGCCATGTTGGGCTCCTTATTGATGTCAATGCCAGTACTTACCGTTACTTAGAACGTGGCGCTTGCGATGAGAACTGACAAAAATACTGTCGAACTGTTCACCACTTAAGGGAAGTTATCAATCGGGCACCGCACGCCGTTTTGTCGCCGTCGTAGGCGTATGGCTTGCCTTCATGCCGCGCGCCGCTACCGTCAGGCTTGATTGCAAAGTTACCTTTGCATTTTGGGCAGAACGTCATGTCATCGGCTAGCGCTGCCTCGGTGCCCATGACAACGGTTCCCGAAGAAACAGTAACTACTTTTCCGCCGTGATCTGTCTTGTCATTGAGGCGAATGACGCCGCGGCCGATGTGCTTCATTACTACTCCTTGTCGTGTCCAGGGAGACATAGAGAGGTCGCGCAAACGCCAATGAATTCGTCGGTTTCACCATCAGCCCGATGTTTTTCAAGTTGGAATGTGCCTCATTGGTTACACCAGTTTGAATTCCGAGCTATCGAGCAGGTGCCACTTCAGATTGTCTGGATCAATTTGAAGGTGGTCGTCATTGTGCAGATCGGGAAACGCCTCGCCGGCCGTGACCCAAGCCTGGCGCCACGACTGGTTGATTGCGTGTCGCAGTGGATGTTCAAGCGGGAGCCACGGCTGCCACGTGCCGGTCGACGGGCATGGTGTCCGTGTATCGCAGGCCCGGTGCGCTTCTAGGGGTACAACTTCGCGCGCCATGCCGGCAGCGGCCAGTGGTTCGACCGCGCCGTGGTTGTGGCGGATGGTGAGAAAGTGCTGCCACACCAGTCCTTGAATTGGCCTGCTGCCCATCTCTTGCGGATAACGTGGAAGGTCGAATGCTTCTCCCGGCTGGTAGAGGCCGGGCTGGATACCGGCGAGCCAGGCTTGTACTTGCTCAGGCTCGTTTGGCGCGGTCGCTTGCCAGTATCCCGCGAACGGCGCTTCCGCTTCGATCGTCGTGTCGTCGCTTGGGCGCAAATCGTAGGTGGCGTCGAGGTGCTGCCGACCTTGCCGCTGCGAAGCAGTGCTCGCTTTGGGTTCCGGTGGCCGGGGCGTCACGCCTTTTGCGGCATCGAGGAGCGTCTGCTTGTCGCCATCCCAGGGCGGCAGCGCTGCGGGCGGCAATGGGAGCACTTTGTCTAGGTTGGGGAAACGGAGCAGAGGATTGAGATTGAGGGCGTTGTGGAGTACCACATAGCGTTCGGATCGGGCTTTATCGAGATGCGGGACGATCATGTCGGCCAGGTCGAGTGGGTCACCAAAATCTACCGCTAAAGTTCTCGCGCAGTCTGAGCAGCCGAATTGCACACCTTTATGTAAAGTCACTAACGCTAACGCTTTGGTATCGGATGTGCGCGGTCCCGCGATCTTGCCGTCGGCTGCACGCGGATATACCTGAATGTAGTACAAACTGTCCGCTGCGGGGCCGTATCCTTGAGCCAGCGAGCACTCCAGCATCTTTTTCGCGACAGGAATATTTGCCCAGAACCCATCGCCCGGGCTATCCCAGGTGGCAGCCATCTTGCTTCCAAGGTAGGCCATCGCCTGCGGATTGCCCATTTCCGCTGCCTTCTGCCAGAAGGAGAAAGCCTTGGTCGCGTCACCCGAAACGCCGACACTGTTCATGTAGTAGGTTCCCATCCGGTCATAGGCGGCCGGGATGCCGAGCCGCATTGCCTGTTCCACCAGCGCGAGCGCTTCCATTTCCCCGTGCGGCGGATCGCGCTTTTCAAGATACAGGGTGGCCAGGTTCAGCATGGCTTTCCAATGCTGCCGCTCTGCCGCCCGGCGCGTCAACTGAACGATCTTCTTGTAGTCACGGTCCTCTTCCCACATGTCGGGATCGTCCAGCGCCTGCGCTTCGCGGAACCAGGCGTCGGCCTGCGCATCGATCGGCGGCACTTTGGCCGCCTCGATCTGGCAGGTGAAGCCGGGCCGGTGCGGATCGAAGAGGGGCAACTCTTCGTTACGGGGCAGGTCCTGGATCGTTTTGTATTGGTCGTGTACCACGCTGAACCCCTTGAAAAGACAAAATATGGACAATGCTGCCAGCAGGACGGTGGACAGCCGACGGAGCAGGGGACGTTTCATCATCAGCCCAAGCGCAGTGTGGCGCTGCGGTTGTCTTGAAGTGGCAACAGGAAGCCATTCATAGGCTGGGTATTATTTTTTCGTTTTGAATTGATAGCCATCGTCTGTGTCCATTTGAGAAATGCCTCCGCAACCTCCGCGGGCGAACCATTCTTCCCATCGACCGTACCGCCGCTCAGCTTCCCCCAGATCTTTTGCCGTAATTCTTTCGCCCGCCTGGCATCGTTCGTCGCCAGGTTGATTTCGCTGTCGACCGCCATGCTGCGCTGGTTCAGATTCGCGCTGCCGAGGCTGAAAAAGGAATCGTCGACCAGCAGCAGTTTCGAGTGGATGTAGATCTCGCGATAGCGCACGCGGCGCTGGTCGTAACCGCTGGTCTGCAGCATGGCCACGGCCACCTTCAGGCCATACTTCTGTTCCAGTGCCGCGACGCTCGGCTTGTCGATGCCGTTGGCGTATTCGACGACCGTTGGTTTCGCGTAGACCGCGCCGGTTGGCTTACCCATGTCGTCGCGGCTCACGCCGGTATGCACGCGCTTGTTCTCCTTGTCGATCAACGCCGACTGTCCGGTCATGCCAGCCTGCTGGCCGAGTACGGCAAGGGTGTCATAGGTGCGTGGGACCATTTGCTTGCGTTCAGCCACAGGCATGACGATGAACACGTGCAGCAGCGGCATGTCGCCCTTGGTCTTGCCGGCAGCCGGGCAAGCAGCCTTCCAGCGGGCCATGACGTTCTTGCGCGCCTGGATCAGGCGCTCCGCCCATTCCTGATACTGAAAGTACTGGTTCTCGATGTAGAGGTAACCGGTCGCGTTGGCGGCCGTGTCGGTGGCCAGGAAATACATTTCCTTGGCGGTCTTGTCCTGTTCCTCCGGCTGGGTGCGGACGATCTGGATCGACGAATGCGCGCCCGGTATGCCCTTGCGCTTCAGTGCGGAGGGGATCGTCTCCAGGTCGTCGCAGAGGGTGTCGCCGCCGGCCCGGCCCCAGGCGCGCACGAAGTTCGCATGGACGCAGGCGAGCGCGCCGCCGGAAATGCGGCAGGCATAGTCCCGGTAGGGCTTGAAGGTCCTGAAGCCGGCATCCGCCTTTTTCCCTTCGTCCACCTGCACGGCTTCGGCGCTTTCGCGCTTTCCGCCACACTCGCGCTTCGGATCCTCGATCAGATGGTCTTCGGTATCCCAATAGTCCGTTACCGAGTTCAACCCTTTCACATAGCCGACCGCCTTGGCGCCGCCCATGTAGTCGTAGTCGATGAGCAGCGTTTTCTGGTGGTGGGTGCCGACCTTGACCATCCCTGTTCGCTCGGCTTCCAGGTCGCCGAGGCCGCCGGGCTTGTACTTTTCGCTGGCGAGGCTTTTCTCGATGAGCGCCGGATCGCCCGCGCGGGTCTGGATGCTGATACCCGTAAGTAGCCCAGCGAAAGCTGCCCTGTACCAGTTATGGCAGTACTCCTCGCGCGCCATTGCCGAGAGCGATTCTGGGGTGATGGTACCTACCGCACCGCTGCCCCGCGCCGGTGTCCCGACGGCCCGTAACGTTACTGCAGGTGTCCTGTATTTCTCCTGAAGCAAAGCGACGCTGCGCTTGGCGCCAATCTGGTCGGCTTCGTTACTGCCGCCGACACTGCGCCACGGGTTTGTCCCATGGGAATACCCCGGCATGTTCAGCGCCGCCGGGCTGCCTATCTTGCTATACCAGACCAGCAGGCGAATCCTTACCTTGGGCTTGCGCTTGCCAGCGGCGATCAGCAGATCGCCATATGTTTCCCCGCGTGGCCAGGTCGTCCCCTCACCACGCACCAGTTCCATGCCTGGGTCGAACCCCCAGCAACAGATGTCGATCGAATGCTTGGCCGCTTTGATTTTCTCCGCAATGTCCGCAAACGCCTTCTCTCCACAAATGAAGACCTCGAGCTCGTTGTTGTGGGTGACGGGATGGGTCTTGCTGCGGTTTTCCAGGAACCACTGCACCGTACTGGTGGCCTTGCAGCTAAGCTCGTCAATATGGACTTTTTCGGTACGCTTTATCGGATCAGGCATGCGGCCTCCATCGGGGATCGGTTGGTGCGGTTGTCAGAGATGCTCGCGGCTGTCGGTCGAGCCATCGATCGCCCGCGCACCCATGTTCGATAAAGCCTGTTCGCGGTGACTCGGCGCCTTGGCAGGCGCGGGTTGCGGAACCGCGGCGAGGGCGTAGATTTCGCCGTTCGGAAGCTCGACACGGTAGTCGGCCGGTCCTGCTTCATGCTCGACCGCGATCAGGCCCATGTCATCGGTAATGCCATCCCTCACTTTGGTCTCGCCCTTGAACAGGGAATAGGGAACGTTGGCAAATGGGCGGCCGTTTACCGGATGGGTTTGCAGCATGAACAGCAACTGCTTCGGATCGTCCGGCGTCTTCGGTTCCACGATGTCGATCTTGTGCTCCGATGATGGATGCGGCCGGTTCTGGGGCGCGAGGGTTTCCAGGTTGCCGTGAAATAGTGCCGGCTTGGGAGCGAACACCTGCATGCGGTCGGTAATCTCGACCATGGCCTCGGGGCCGTGCAGCCGGACGCCTTTCTTTCCCTTGATGTCGACCCAGTCGGACTGGCTGATCAGGGAAAGGACCTTGTTGGCGATGAGCTGGATGTCGTCGTCATGTGCCTGCACGGTGATCTTGCCGGATGCCGCAATCAGCTTCATGCCGGCCTTGTGGACGAACAGGCGGAAGGTCTGCTTGATGCTTGCGAACAGGCTCTCGCCCGTTGCGATCGAGAGGCTGCGTCCGGCCGTTAGCGCCGTGTGCTCGGCGCTGGCGAAGTGGGTCGACTGTGCGGAGGTCGTTTCGATTCCGGCCGGGCTGGCCAGGACCAGATGGGGTTGGGATAGCTCGGGGAAGGGTTCGCCAGTACCGCGCACGTCGTCGTTCTGCGCTTTGAGCACATCGGCAACGTCATGCTGCTGCCCACTTTCCTGGGCCAGGCCCTGCAGTGCGGCTGTCGCCTGGTCGTCGTGCAGCTTGTGCGCGGCATCCAGTCGCTTTGCCGTTTCGCCCATGTCCTTGATCGGCCCGCGTGCTGTTTGCCTCGCCTCGGTCGTGATCAGTAGTCCTTTGGCTGCACGTGCCACGCCATGTCCGTCGGTGCGCAGTTCCCAGCCTTCGCCGCGTGCGTCCTTGCGCCCGCTGGTGTCTTCGATTCGCGTAATGTGCCCGAGCGACAGCTGGCTGCACTGATGGTCGCTTTTCAGCTGCGCCTGAATCTTGTCTTTGGTGTCGTCGAGAACAAGGTGATTGCCCCGTCTTCCGCCCCCAAGCTCCCGACTGCGCAGTCCGGCCAGCGACTGCTGCTCGGGCAGCGACCACGGCGGCATGTGTGCCTGGTTGTAAAGCGCACCGAGTACGAGCGGATGGTCGATATTCCCGTTCGGGTAGACGACAGCCACTTCCTCACCCACGCGCGGCAGGCGGATCTGCCCGAATTCGTTGCCGGCTGCCGGGCTCATTATCCGGATCCAGGGTGAGCTCTTTTCGTCGTAGTTGCCCAGCCGGTCCCAGTGAAGCTGCAGCTTGACGCGTCCGTAGCCGTCCGTATGGATATCGGCGCCGGCCGGGCCGACGACAATGGCGGTATGCAGTCCCGTATAGATGACAGGCTCGCTGTTGAAGTTGCGGCCGGGACGCCAGCGAATGTCCTGGCGGATGCACGTAAAGCGGTTTTCGTAATGCGAGGGACTACCTGTGCCGGCCTGATAATTGTTCGATACCTCATGGTCGGCAGACAGAATCAGGTAGAAGCGATTCTCGATGCTGCCGCGGTGTTCGGCGTCGTATCGGCGCGAGCGAGGCTCGGCGCTGAAGTGGCCACCAAGCTTGAGGGTGCGGCCGGGCAGCACGCACCGTTCGTTGCCCGCCGCCTTGAAATACTGCGTGCCCTTGTCCGCTTCGTCCATGCGCCGGTCCGCCAGCTGTACGCCATCGGTATGCAGGCGGAAGCCATAGGCCCCAAGGTCCTCGTAGATTTCGTAGCGAAAGACGTCGCCTTGCTCGTTCATGGAAGCGGCTTCAACGCGTTGCACTCTAGGATTCTTGTAGTCGAACGAGGAGAGTGTGGTCTTGCCGGAACCGAGCCGCCGGATTGCCGCCCACGTGTGGATGCCGTCGTCCTCGCGCGAGCCGCCCTTGTCGTGGAATGAAATCCAGTACGCTTCCTCGTCGATCGGCTTTGCCAGCGAGCTGTTGTCCGAGATCATGAGCTTGTGACCGTCCAACCTGTGTTCGTACCAATAATGCAGGCCGAGCGCTTCCCAGCGCCGGTGCAGGTGGTTGTAGTCGGTCTCGTTGTACTGGTTCGCGACGGTAAGCTGCGGATCGTCGCCAGTCAGTTTGATGTCCCATTCGGCTTGGGAATAATGCTTGAGGGTTTCCTCGGTGATCTTGAGCACGTTTTTATTGTGGAACGACCTACTATCCTTGCGCAGGCGGGCAAACGCGAGCCATGGTTCGAGCACCATTTGGTAAAAGGCGAAGCCCCCATCGCTGCGCAGAAAACGGAACTCAGTGATGTAGCCGTTGAAATAGCGCAGCGATCCGTCGTCCCGCACCAGAGAGATAGTCACCATGCGGCCCATCAGTTTCTTCAATGGGATACGCGGATCGTCTGACAGCACCTCGACATCGAAGCGGAAACTGCGCGAAACCTCCTCATGAGCGACCAGCTTGTTTGGCAGAAGGATCGCGGGTGGCCCGTCCTTGAATGGAAAGTCGAGCCGCATGAGCCGGTTGTGTTGAGATGCGCCGCTGAACGCTGACAGCGCGGCACCGACCGCGATTTTCTGGCTTTCGCCCATTGATTGCCTCCGATGGCCTGCGGCCGTAGCGCACATGAAAGTCAAGCGGTCACCTTACCCTGATGCTGCCAAGCAGAATTTGACTATCATCAATACGTTTCTCTGCGCTATGTCTAAAGTTTTCTGACAGTTATTTTGAGGAGGCTGGCGATGCCGAAGGACCTGAAACGGCAGGGGCAAGCGCGTGCCACAAGCACGATTGGCCGACAGCCAGCATGGATGAACGGATTCGTCAACATCGGGCCAGCGCTGGTGCGCAGCCCCATCACGCGGATTTTTAGCCGACCCTATCCGGTACAGCTCAGGGCGCAGGGTGCGCTCGATGTCTGGAGGCATGCGCTCGAGAACACCGGGCTCTAGGCTTCTGGAAGGATTCCGGCACGCTATGCTGGCAGATCAGGCAGGAATTCTCCGGCAGTTGGAATACATGCATCCCATGTCTTCGGTAGCCGGGCAGATAAGCGCCGAAGATCGCCAACGGCTCGGGCTTCGGGTTCGCTTCGACCCCGCTACGCCTGCCTAAGCGGGCGCTTCGATTACCCATCTTCGCCCATACTATGGCTGTCCCGCGGCGCGCATAGCCGCGCGCGGGAAGTTGGCAATTCACAATGGAGGACGCGTGTTCGGAGCAATGCACAGCCGCATGTTCACGGGCAAGGGAGGGCCGCCTTCCTTGCGCGGCGGCACCCGTGCGACCGGTCAGGACGAGGAAGATACCGTGGGCCGCATCCGCAGGGTGCTGGTCGTCGACGACGAGCCCGACGTCGCCGACATGGCGGGGGTGCTGCTCGAGGCGCACGGACTGGATGCCCTGGTCGCCTATTCCGGCGCCGAGGCCCTGGCCATGCTGGCCGACCATCCCGACATCGATGCCGTCATCAGCGACGTCATGATGCCTGGAATGACCGGCCTGGAGCTTGCCGACCAGATCGATGAGCAATATCCCAAAGTTAAGGTCGTACTGGCATCGGGCTATATGGCGCCCTCGATGACCAATGGCCAGCCGCTCAAGCGCCTCTTCCTCGCCAAGCCCTACCGCGTCGAGCACCTGATCCAGCTTTTGCACAGCTGAGGCTGCTTTCGGAAGCGGCCGGCGCTCAGCCGGCCAGCATCACCCGTGTCAGGTGCAATTGTTTGCGTACTACATAGCCCAGCGCCTCGTACAAGGCGATCGCGCCATGGTTGCTGGGATAGACATGCAGGAAAGGCTGCTGCCCGGCCGCCATGATGCGCCGGGTGCGCTCGGCCAGCAGCTGGCGCGCATACGCCTTGCCCCGGTGAGCCGGGTGCACGCAGACGGCGCTCACCTCGATCGCGCGGTCCGGCCGCATCCGTTCACCCGTCATGGCGGCGAGCATGCCGCCTTCGCGGATGCCGATGAATTCGCCCAACTGGTGGGTGCGCGCCGCAAAGGGACCGGGATTGGTCAGGCCCGCCAGCGCCCGCATCTGGTCCGCATCCGCATCGCCCAATACCTCGAAGGGAAGCGCCGCCGGCGGCAGTGCGCGCGTGGCGACCATCTGCAGCACGGCTTCCAGCGGGGTGGACACCAGCCCCGACGGCGCCGGCGCCGCGAGCGCGTCCGGCGTGACCAGCATGGCCGCCTCGCCCGGGACCAGCAGTTCCGCCAGCGCCGCCCAGGCCGGCGCCTCGTCGGCGGCGAGCGCGGCGAACGGGC
>DAMCRY010000031.1:9592-17490 GCA_032115075.1 Massilia sp. | reverse complement strand
AGTCGTCGCCGTCGTTGATCGACGCCGCCGGCCGCGTACTGGCGGGCGAATCCGCGCCAGATGTCGACCGCGGCGCCGGCACCCATGTGCTGGAAGAAGCCGGCCGGCTCTGGCTCGTCGACGCCGTCCTCGCCCCGCGCGCCCACCTGATGCTGTTCGGCGCCGGCCACGTCGGCGCCGCCATCGTGCGCGCACTCGCCGAACTGCCCTGCCGCGTCACCTGGGTCGACGAGCGCGAGGACCTGTTCCCGGCCGCGATCCCGGCCAACGTGACGGTCGAAGCCACGGACATCCCCGAGGCGCTTGTCGGAAATGCGCCACAGGGCACCAGCTTCCTGGTCATGACGCACAGCCATGCCCTTGACCTGCGCCTGTGCCACGCGATACTGTCCCGCCCCGGCGCCTTGCACGACGAATGGTTCGGCCTGATCGGCTCCGAGACCAAGCGCCGCCAGTTCGAACACCGCCTGCGCGAACGCGGCATCATGGATGACCGCATCGCCGG
Organism: Massilia sp.; assembly: GCA_032115075.1. GTDB lineage: Bacteria > Pseudomonadota > Gammaproteobacteria > Burkholderiales > Burkholderiaceae_D > Telluria. The sequence continues at coordinate 16,985 of DAMCRY010000031.1, read as the reverse complement.
CATGGTCTGCCCGATCGGCCTGCGCGGCATCGAGGGCAAGGCCCCGGCCGTGATCGCGGCCTCCGTGGCGGCGCAGCTTCTCGCCGTATGGGAAGCTGCAAGCCGCCAACCCGACGTTTCAACGGAAATTCAAGATGTCCACCGCACCCAATAACGTGCAAGCCTACCGAGCGAGCTTGCTGCATTTTCACGCCGACCCGGCCTTCCAGGACGATGCCTATGCCTGGCATGAAGACGGCCTGCTGCTGGTCGAGGACGGCAAGGTGAAGGCCGCCGGCGACTACGCCGCGCTCGCGCCCATGCTGCCGGCCGGCCTGGCCGCGCAAGACCTGCGCGGCCACGTGATCGCCCCGGGCTTCATCGACACCCACCTGCATTACCCGCAGACCGACATGATCGCGTCCCCGGCGCCCGGCCTGCTGCCCTGGCTCGAGACCTACACCTTCCCGACCGAGCGCCGCTTCGAGGACCCGGCGCACGCGCGCGCGACCGCCGAGTTCTTCCTCGACGAGTTGCTGCGCTGCGGGACCACCACCGCCGTCGTCTACTGCACCGTGCACCCGCAATCGGTCGACGCCTTCTTCGAGGCCAGCGCGGCGCGCAACCTGCGCATGGTGGCCGGCAAGGTGCTGATGGACCGCCACTGCCCGGACTTCCTGCGCGACGTCGAGGGTGGCGTGGGCGACAGCGCCGCCCTGATCGAGAAGTGGCACAAGCGCGGCCGCCAGCTCTACGCGATCACCCCGCGCTTCGCCCCGACCTCGACCGACGCCCAGCTGCGCGCCACCGCGGAGCTGGCAAAAGCATATCCGGATACCTTCATCCAGACCCACGTCTCGGAAAACAAGGACGAGTGCCGCTGGGTGGGCGAGCTGCATCCGCAGGCGCGCAGCTACCTCGATGTCTACGAACGCTTCGGCCTGGTGCGCCCGCGCGCGCTGTTCGGCCACTGCATCTGGCTCGACGACGACGACTTCGCGCGCATGGCCGCCCTGGGTGCGGCGGCGGCGGTGTGCCCGACCTCCAACCTGTTCCTGGGCAGCGGCCTGTTCGACTTCGAGAAGGCGGACGGCGCCCGCACGCTGCTCTCGCTCGGCACCGACGTCGGCGCCGGCACCTCGTTCTCGATGCTGCAGACCATGAACGAGGCCTACAAGGTGGCGCGCCTGAAGGGCAGCTACCTGCCCGCGCTGCGCATGTTCTACCTGGCGACCCTGGGCGCGGCGCGCGCCATGGACCTGGAAGGCACGATCGGCAGCTTCGCGCCGGGGGCGGAAGCGGACTTCGTGGTGCTCGATCCGAAGGCGACGCCCCTGATGGCGCGCCGCACGGCGCAGCTGGAATCGCTGGAGGAGCTGCTGTTCGCCTTCGCGCTGCTGGGCGACGACCGTTCGGTCAAGGCCACCTATTCGGCCGGCGCCCTGGTGCACACCAGGTAGGGTGGACGGGAATGTCGTCCAGTGGACGACATTCCGGCTACGCGCCCGGCCCACCCTGCCTGCCATATTGCCAACGATAACTCAAGCGTATAGAGTTGCGCGGTCACGCGGGCCTCGACACCCGCATCAACCGCACCAGAAAGTCACGATTCATGCACACCAAACTGACCGGCAGCCTCCTGCTCGCCCTGGCCGCCGCCACCGCTCCCCAGGCGCTGGCGAAAGGCCCGGCATCGACTTCCAACGAAGCCGCCACCGCCCGCCACTACGCGAGCCTGATCGCCGGCGAGCCGAAGACCGCCGAGCTGACCCTGTTCTTCACCCAGATGCCGAAGGGCGGCGACCTGCACCACCATTACTCGGGTTCGGTCTACGCCGAGTCCTACGTCGACTTCCTCGACAAGCAGGGCTACTGCGTCGACAAGCGCAGCTACCGCATCGAGACGAAGAAGGAAGTGGTGGAGGCGGAACGCGCCAAGCCGGCGGCCGAGCGCAACTGCCTCGGCACCGCCGAAGTCTACGCCGACGACCACACCTACCGCGAGCTGCTGCAGCGCTGGTCGAACAAGGACTTCGCCAACCACGGCGCGCTGCAGCCGCCGCCGGACCGGCTGTTCTTCCAGACCTTCAGCTTCTTCGGTCCGGTCTCGAACGCCAACTTCCGCGAAGGACTGCAGGAACTGAAGAACCGCGCCATCGCGGAAAACGTCGCCTACATCGAGACCATGTTCAAGATGTCACCCTTCGTGGTGAACAAGGAGTTCGACGCCCAGGCCTGGCGCAACGCCGGCGACGACAAGGCCTTCGAGGCCCAGATGGGCGCCTGGCTGGCGGTGCTGGAGCAGGATGCCGCCTTCGGCAAGCAGACGGAGGACTTCGTGACCAGGATCCACGAAGCCGCCGAAGGCATCGACGACGAGCGCTTCACCATGCGCTACCAGACCTACGTGCTGCGCCTGCTGAATCCTTCGCAGGTGTTCTCCTCGATGGTTTCCGGCTTCAAGGCCGCCAGGATGAGCGACAAGATCGTGGGCGTGAACATCGTCGGCCAGGAGAGCACCATGGTCTCGATGCGCGACTACACCTTGCACATGAAGATGTTCCGCTTCCTGAAGTCGCGCTATCCCGACGTCAAGGTCGCCATGCACGCCGGCGAGCTGGCCCTGGGCGACGTGCCGCCGGAAGGACTGAAGTTCCATATCGACCAGGCCCTGGTGGTGGCCGGCGCCGACCGCATCGGCCACGGCATCGACCTGGCCCACGAGAGCAATGCCCCGGCCATCCTGGCGAAGATGCGCAAGGACGACATCCCGGTCGAGATCAACCTGACCTCGAACGCCTTCATCAGCGGCATCGAAGGCGCCAACCACCCGGTGACGATCTACCGTAAATATGGCGTGCCCTACGTGATCTCGACCGACGACGCCGGCGTCACCCGCCACACCCTGTCCAACGAGTACGTGCTGTTCGCCAGCCGCTACAAGCCGGACTATGCCGAAATGAAGAAGACCTCGTATAACAGCATCCGTTATGCTTTCCTTCCGTCGGCGGAGAAGGCGCGCCTGACCCGCCAGCTCGACGAGCGCTTCGCCCGCTTCGAAGCGGATGTTGCAAAAATGACGAAGCAGGCTGTCGGCAAATAAGCGACAACCCCGGCAACATCACCACATCGACCCCTCACCAGGGACGGCAAGCACCCCTTGCCGTCCTGTCTTGACGCAGCCCCTTTGCGCGGCCGCAGGCATCCAGAAAGTTAGCCACATTATAATTTTTGTGGCCAACTCGCCACAAAATTTCCGGCCTTTTATATGCTTTTCCGAAAAAACTTCTCTAAATATTTCATATAGGAATGCCTTCCGTATAATCCCGCCTTGTGATTTTTGCCCGGAACCACCTCGCGCCACCCGCCATTTCCCCGTTTTTCGACTGATTCAGAGGCACAGCCTATAAATGTGCTTGGAAAAACGTATTTGTCTGGCGTGCGTTGCTCCTGCATATTTATTGGTGTTAGTAAATATGCTTGAAGTTTTTTCAAGATGAGATGCAGGGCGAACTTGTAACAGGAATGAAAGATTTCCTGTCTACAATCGCCCGGTTTTCAGGCAGCGGCGGTGCGCTGCCGGTTCCGGCAACCAGGTTGCAGTACTTGTGAAGAGGGGCGTCTCGCGGCGCCCGATAACTATTAAGTCTATTTTGGGGTTTTAACAATGATCACTCACAAACAGATCCGGCTGACCCAGCTGGCGCTGGCTTTGTCGATTGCGTTGTCGGCTGCGCCGACCTTCGCACAGAACACCACCTCCGCCATCAGCGGCCGCGTCGCTGGCGCGGACGGCAAGCCGGTTGCAGGTGCACAGGTCACCATCCGCCACGCCGAGTCGGGTTCTGTCAGCACGGTCACCACCGATGCCGAAGGCCGTTACGTCGCGCGCGGCCTGCGCGTCGGCGGTCCGTTCATCGTCACGATGAGCAAGGACGGCACCGTTGAAACCATCAACAACGTCTTCACCAACCTGGCGGAAACCGCCGACGTGAACGGCACCCTGGGCCAGAAAGTGGCCGTCGTGAACGTCACCGGCCAGGCCCAGTCGAACAAGTTCAATAGCAGCAACATGGGTTCGGGCACCAACATCAGCCGCGCCGAGCTGGTGGCGCAGGCGTCGATCGCCCGCTCGCTGGCCGACTACGCACGCCAGGATCCGCGCCTGTCGCAGACCGACAAGGAGCGCGGCGAGATCTCGGCCGGCGGCCAGAACTCGCGCTTCAACTCGATCACCATCGACGGCGTGTCGATCACCGACACCTTCGGCCTGGAATCGAACGGCCTGCCGACCGCGCGCCAGCCGATCTCGATCGACGCGATCCAGTCGGTGCAGGTCAACATCTCGAACTACGACGTGACCCAGAAGGGCTACACCGGCGCCAACATCAACGCCGTCACCAAGTCGGGCACCAACGAGTGGCACGGCAGCGTGTACCACGTGTACCGCGACGACCGCATGGTCGGCAAGCGCTACAACGCCACCAACGACACCTACTACGAAGCGCCTGAATTCAAGGAAAAGACCAGCGGCCTGACCCTGGGCGGCCCGCTGATCAAGGACAAGCTGTTCGTGTTCATCAGCGCCGAGAATTCGACCAGCTCGAAGGATGGCGTGTCGCAAGGCCCGATCGGCAGCAGCCTGACCAACGTCGGCATCAGCCGCGACACCATCGCGAAGATCCAGAACATCGCCAAGAGCAAGTACGGCATGGACGTCGGCGGCGTGGACGTGCCGTCCGGCGCCGAGCAGGAAGTCGAAGACCGCCTGCTGAAAGTCGACTGGAACATCAACGACAACCACCGCGCCAGCTTCCGCTGGCAGAAGACCGACCAGGTCGAGCCGTTCTTCCCTGGTTTCGGCAACACCTCGCTGGCGCTGACTTCCTACCTGTACACCGTCAACAAGACCTTCGAGTCCTCGGTCGCCCAGCTGTTCAGCGACTGGACCCCGGAGTTCTCGACCGAGATGAAACTGTCGCGTCGCGACAGCGGCAAGACCCACGGCACCAACTCGACGCTGCCGGCGATCGCCCTGGAATTCCCGGGCCAGCTGCCCGCCGGTACCCCGGCCGGCACCAGCCGCAATCCGCGTACCCTGAACTTCGGTACCGAGCGCAGCTACCAGATGAACGAACTCGACACCACGACCTGGGACGCCTACGCGGGCGCCACCTGGCTCAAGGGTGACCACGAGGTGAAATTCGGCGTCGACTACATGCGCAACAGCATGTACAACTCCTACCTGCAGAACGTGTTCGGCGTCTACAAGTTCACCTGCACCGACTCGACCTCGACCTACACCTATAACTTCGCCGCCAACGTGAAGTGCGACTCGGCCGACGTGGTCGAGAATGCGGTGCTGGAGAACTTCGAACGCGGCCGTGCCTTCGAATACCAGGCCCAGCTGGCGCAACAGGGCCGTTCGCTGCGCGACGCTACCGCCGACTGGACCCTGGCCAACACCGGCCTGTTCCTGCAAGACACCTGGTCGTTCAACCGCAACCTGAAGCTGACCTATGGCGTCCGCTACGACCGCGCTTCGACCAGCGACCGTCCGCTGCGCAACGCCGCCGTGGCGGCCCCGGTCGTCGCCGGCAGCTACGCCGTCAACCCGGCGCAGATCCGTCCGCAGACCGGCGGCTTCGGCGTCGACAACACCGTCACCATCGACGGCGACGACCTGATCCAGCCGCGCTTCGGCTTCAACTACCGCCTCGACACCAAGCGCGCGACCCAGATCCGCGGCGGCGTCGGCCTGTTCGCAGGTTCGGCCCTGAACGTCTGGCTCGGCAATCCGTTCGCCAACAACGGCCTGGTCACCACCACGGCAGGTTGCGGCATCGCCGGCTATGCGGCCTGCGCACCGAACAACAGCGTGTTCAACCCGGATCCGTACAACCAGGCCGTCATCAACGGCGTGACCCCGGCGGCCAACGTCGACCTGATCCTGCCCGGCGTGAGCCAGCCGTCGGTCTGGAAGGCCAACCTGGCGGTCGAGCATGAACTGCCATGGTACGGCATGGTCGTGAGCCTGGAGTACATGCACACCGACGTGAAGAACGGCGTGTACTTCCAGAACCTGAACCTGGGCGCCCCGACCCGCACCGGCGCGGACGGCCGCCAGATGTTCTGGACCGAGACCGGCTACAACGTCGCCTGCTCGACCTCGAGCGGCACCTTCAGCTCCTCGGGCGCCTGCGCTGGCCACCGTCCCCGCGCACTGGCCAACCGCGCGTACGGCGAAGTCATCGCCGTCGCCGGCACCGACAAGGGCGGCGGCAACACCGCGACTGTCCAGCTGAGCAACAGCCGTTCGCGCGGCCTGCGCTGGTCGCTGGCCTACACCTACACCGACGCGACCGAAGTCAGCAACGCCGGCAACTCGACCTCGGGTTCGAACTTCCGCGGCCGCTCGATCTTCAATCCGAACGAAGACGTCGCTGCGAACTCGGCCTATCTGGTGAAGGACCGCGTCAACGCTTCGCTGAGCTGGGAAAAAGCCTTCTTCGGCACCTACAAGACGATCTTCGGCGCATTCTACGAAGGCCGTCGCGGCAAGCCGTACAGCTGGACCTTCCGTAACGACATGAACGGCGACGGTGTGCCGGCGAACGACCTGATGTACATCCCGAGCGCCTTCGGTTCGGGCGAGGTCATCTTCAAGGGCGACACCGCGACCAGCAAGGTCAACGAGCAGCGCTTCTGGGACATCGTCGAGCGCCACAAGGACCTGCGTGCGGCCAAGGGCGGCGTGCTGGAGCGTAACTCGGGCTTCTCGCCGTGGACCAACAGCATCGACATGCGTATCCAGCAAGAGATCCCGGGCCTGTTCAAGGGCCACAAGGGCGCGATCGTGTTCGACTTCATGAACGTCGGCAACATGATCAACAAGCGTTGGGGCCGTATCGAAGAAGTCGGCTTCTACAGCCAGGGCGGCGCCAACTCGCGTGACTTCGTGGACTACGCCGGTATGCAGGACGGCAAGTACGTCTACCAGGTGCGTGACCAGGTCGAGTTCTACTCGGTCAAGCAGAACAAGGGCGAATCGCAGTGGGCAGTCCAGGTGACCGCACGCTACGAGTTCTAAACCTCGTGCACGGTTGAAGCGCGCATAGCGCCGAGACGCAAGACGGCCAGTGGCGACACTGGCCGTTTTTTATTGGTTGGAAGCTCCGTTTCGCGGCCTGTAAGGATGGCTGGCAGGCGGGGCCGCATGCAATAATGCGGAGGGCCCGACCGGCCTTCCATCCAGAATCGAGAACACTCCATGACCGTTTCCCTGCGTGCCACGGCACGTCTCTCCGGCGCCGCGCTGGCGCTCGTCCTCGCCGGCTGCGCCACCACGCCGCCCGCGCCGGTGACCATCAACATCGTCGCCATCAACGATTTCCACGGCAACCTCGAGCCGAGC
>DAMCRY010000031.1:0-9582 GCA_032115075.1 Massilia sp. | reverse complement strand
GAGCCGCTACGTCCCGGCGAACGCCGACGGCAGCAAGGCGCAGCCGATCCGCGCCGGCGGCGCCGAGGCCGTGGCGGCCGCGCTGCAGGCCTGGCGCAAGGAAGACAAGGACCTGCTGTTCGTTTCCAGCGGCGACCTGGTCGGCGCCAGCCCGGCGATGTCCTCGCTGTGGGCCGACGAGCCGACCATCGAAGCCATGAACATGCTGGACCTGCGCGTGTCCGCGGTCGGCAACCACGAATTCGACGCCGGCCGCAAGGAACTGCTGCGCCAGCAGCACGGCGGCTGCGATTCGCCGCGCCCGGCCAAGGCCTGCCAGATGTCGCAGGACTATCGCGGCGCGAAGTTCACCTACCTGGCCGCCAACGTGGTCGACAGCGCCACCGGCAAGTCCTTCATCCCGGCCTTCCGCATCGAGGAGGTCAAGGGCGTCAAGGTCGGCCTGGTCGGCGTGGTGCTGCAGGACGCCCAGTCGGTGGTGATGGCCTCCGGCATCGCCGGCCTGGACTTCGGCGACGAAGCCGAGGCGATCAACCGCGCCATTCCCGAGATGCGCAAGCAGGGCGCCGACGTGATCGTGGCGCTGGTGCACCAGGGCGGCACCACCGACGACCATCCGATGCAGCCGGGCTGCGCCAACCTGAAAGGCCCGATCGTCGGCATCGTGAAGAAGCTCGATCCGGCGATCCGCCTGGTCCTGTCCGGCCACACCCACCAGGGCTACCTGTGCACGGTCGAGGGCCGCACCGTGACCCAAGGCGCCTCCTACGGCCACCTGGCCACCCGCGCGAGCATGACGGTGCAGAAGGGCGTCGGCCAGATCGGCGAAGTGCGGGTCGGGAACGTCCTCATGAAAGCCGGCGACTTCCCGCCGGATGCGCGGATGGCGGCCTTCCTGGCCTCGGTGAAGGAGCGCAGCCGCGCGGCCCTGACGCGCCCGGTGGCGCGCCTGGCCCAAGCGCCGGTGCTGCGCAAGCAGAACGAGGCCGGCGAAGCGCCGCTCGGCAACCTGATCGCGGACGCGGTGCTGGCGGCCACGCGCAACGTCGGCGCGCAGATCGGCTTCATGAACGAAGGCGGCATCCGCAAGGACCTCGAAGCGGGGGCGGACAACGTGGCCGCCTTCGGCCAGGCCCAGGCCGTGCTCCCCTTCGGGAACACGCTGGTGGTGATGGACCTGAGCGGCGCCCAGATCCGCCGCATCCTGGAGAACCAGTGGCACGAAGGCGCGTCCGGCGCCACGATGCTGCAGGTGTCGAACGGCTTCAGCTACACCTGGGACGCGCGCCGCCCGGTCGGCAGCCGCGTACTGTCGGTGTCCTTCAACGGCGCCCCGCTCGACGACGCGAAGACCTACCGCGTGGTGGCCAACAACTTCCTGGCCGAGGGCGGCGACAACTTCCCCGACTTCGCCAAGGGCACCAACCGCCTCGAGACCGGCATGCTGGACCTCGACGCCTTCACCGACCACCTGCGCGCCAGCGAAGGGCAGGGCGCCGCGCTGGCGCCGGCCGCGCCACGCATCATCAAAGTACAGTAAACACGCTCAGCTTCAAGAAGGATGACCATGAAAAAACTAGCAGTCGTACTCGCCCTGACCGGCGTATTCGCATCGTTCGACGCGGCGGCCTGGGGCCGCGACGGCCACAAGGCGGTCGGCGCCATCGCCGACAAGCTGCTCAAGGGCAGCCACGCGCAACGGCAGATCCAGGCGCTGCTGCTGCCGGGCGAATCGCTCGAGTCGATCGCCAACTGGCCGGACTGCGTCAAGGGCACCTACTGCGGCCCGCAGAGCCCGGAGATGATCGAGTACGTCAACGCCAATCCGAAGCACAGCGAGTACCACTACACCGACGTGCCCTTCCAGCTGGAGAAATACCATGACCACGGCGTGGGCACGGCGGAAGTCGACATCGTCCAGACCCTGAAGCAGTGCATCGCGGTCCTGCAGGGCAAGACCGACCCGGCGCTGAACCCGCACAAGTTCACCAGGCGCCAGGCCCTGATCCTGCTGACCCACTTCGCCGGAGACATCCACCAGCCGCTGCACGTGGGCGCGGCCTTCGTTTCGAAGGACGGCAAGTTCGTGGTGCCGAAGACCCATGCGGAAGTCGACGAGACCGCGATCTTCGACTCGCGCGGCGGCAACAACCTGCTGGTGGACGACGTAAAGGTCAACGCGCTGGCCGACGGCCTGATCGGCCCCGGCGAACCGGCCCCGGTGCGCGAGGGCGTGCCCAGGGCGCTGACCAAGCCCTTCCACTCCTACTGGGACAGCACCACGGTCGACTACGCGTTCCGCCGCATCAAGACCAGGACCCCGGACGCCTTCGCCGAGGCGGCGATCGCCGGCAAGCCGCAGGTCGCCACGCCGAAGGGCGATCCGATGACCTGGCCCTACCAGTGGGCGGACGATGCGCTGGTCGCGGCCAAGCTGGCCTACCAGGACGTCGTGCCGGGCAAGCTCACGCCACAGACCAGCAAGAAGGGCGACACCTATTACACCTTCGCGCTGGAAGTGCCGCAGAACTACCCGGTGCCGAGCTCGGCGATCGCCAAGCAGCAGCTGATCAAGGGCGGCTACAACCTGGCGGCGATCCTGCAGGCGATTTTCCCGGAAAAGGGCTGAACGCCGCTCGCGTTCGTCCGACTTCAGGCGCAGCTCGCCAGCCATAAGGACGTCATTCCCGCCTAAGCGGGGATGACGTTTTTTTCAGCCGATATGAATGAATCCGGCACGATTCGCGGCGTGCATCGCTTTCGTCATGGGTCTTGGATAGAATCGGCACACGACCGACCCTTTCTAAAATTACATGACATTCCACCTCAAGGCCGCCTGCGCCGCCTGCCTGCTCGTCTGCACCGCCGCCCACGCCCAGGGCGACCTCGAACGCAATCTCCCCTTGTGGGAATTCGGCCTCGGCGCGGCGGGCCTCTCCACCCCATCCTATCCCGGTGCCGACGAGCGCGAAAACCGCCTGCTGGTCTTCCCCAACATCGTCTACCGCGGCGAGATCCTGCGCGCCGACCGCTCCGGGATCAATGCGCGCCTGTTCCGCTCCGACCGGGCGGAATTCGACATCGGCTTCGCCGGCGCCTTGCCCTCCGACTCCGACGACGTCGACGAACGCGCCGGCATGCCCGACCTGGGGCCGCTGCTGGAATTCGGCCCGCGCCTGAAGCTGCGCCTGGCCGACCTCGGCAACAACCGCCGGCTGCGCGCCGAGTTCCCGCTGCGCGCCGTGATCGAGGCGCGCGGCGGCCTGCACGCGCGCGGTGCGACCTTCGAACCGCGCCTGGCCTACGAGATGGCCGGCGAGCGCGGGCTGTGGACGCTGGAGACCAACCTGTCGGTGGTGCTGGGAGACCGCCGCATCAACCGCCATTTCTACGAAGTGGCGCCGCAATACGCCACCGCCACGCGTCCGGCCTATACGGCCGAGTCGGGCCTCATCATGACGCGCCTGGGCCTGTTCGGCTCGCGCCGCATCGACGAGGACGTGCGGGTGTTCGGCTACCTGCGCTTCGAGAGTTACAAAGGAGCGGCGAACCGCGACAGCCCGCTGCACGTGAAGGACAGCGGCGTGTCCGGCGGGGTGGGGGTAATGTGGACCTTCAAGCGCTCGGCGGCGCGCGCCAGGGGCGGGGAGACGGTCGACCCGACCGGCATGTAAATGCCGCGCGGGGCCGCGCGGCAGGCAGGGACCGGACCGGCGCAGGGCCGGCCCGGTCGACAGGGCTTATTTGCCGCTGTCCTTGCTGTCCTTGCTGTTTTTCTGCTTCTTGTCCTGCTTGTCGTGCGTGGTATCGGTCTTGTCGGCCGGGCTGGCAGGGGTCGCCGGCGTGGCCGCGGTAGCCGGCGTCGCCGGTGTTGCCGGGGTGGCGGCAGTGGTCGAGGAATCGGTCACCGGCGGCACCGGGCTGGTCGGGGTAGCCGAGGTGGCTGGAGTGGCAGGCGTGGCCTGGGTGGCCGGCGTTGCCGGGGCGGTGGTCTGTGCGAAGGCGGAAGTGGCCGACAGGGCGACGATCAGGGTAGCAATGGTGCGCTTCATGTGGTGAATCCTTTCTCGTTTTCGATTCAGTGTCCGGCGTACGTTTATCGTGTCACCTGATCAATCAACGGCCCGTGGATGAGCCCTGTTGACCGCCTTTACAAAGCCTTACGGTTCGTCACATTTGCTAACAACCGCTGCAATGAATCGTGGCCCAAGGCAAGATCAGCAAAATCGGGGTCAGGTCTGACATTTGGACACGGCCTCAGCCTTGGTAGGACAGCAGCATTCTTGTAGCGCCGAGCTCGTGTCCGAATGTCAGACCTGACCCTGCCGGTAATGCTGTAGTAAAAAAAATGGCCTGCGCGAAGCAGGCCATGGGATTGCGCGGGAAACGCTCAGCGCGACTTCACGAACGGCTTGCCCAGCGCCTTCGGCGCCACCGACTTGGCCATCAGGCCGGCCAGCACGATCACGGTCAGCACGTAGGGGATCATCTGGATCAGCGAGCCCGGGACCCGGCCCACCACCGGCAGGTCCACGCCTTCGATCTGGATCTGCAGCGCCTGGAAGAAGCCGAACATCAGGCAGCCCAGCACCGTGTGCAACGGACGCCAGTTACCGAACACCATGGCGGTCAGCGCCAGGTAGCCGGCGCCGGCCGACATGTCGCGCAGGAAGAAGCCGCTCTGGACGATCGACAGGTAGGCGCCCGAGAAGGAGCACAGCACGCCGGCGATGATCATGGCCGAATAGCGGGTCTTCTGGACCGACACGCCGGCGGCATCGGCCGCATGCGGGTTCTCGCCGCAGGCGCGCAGGCGCAGGCCGAAGCGGCTGTGGTAGAGAAGCCAGTGCACCACCGGCAGCAGCAGGAAGGCCAGGTAGACCAGCACCGAGTGGCCGCCGATCACGTGGCCGTAGAACCAGCCGATGAAGGGAATGTCGGCCACGGCCGCGGTCCCCGGCAGCACCACGTCGGTCAGGCGCGCCTCGCCCAGTTCCGGCGTGCGGCCGCCCTGCTGGAAGAAGTACTGGGCCACCACGAAGGTCAGGCCGCTCATCGCGATGTTGATCGCCATGCCCGCCACCAGCTGGTTGCCCTTCTGGGTGATGGAGACGAAGGCCTGCACCATCGCGAGCGCGACGGAGACCAGGATTCCGGCGGCCATGCCGATCCACGGGTCCTGGTAGGTGTAGGCGACGCCGGCCGAGACGAAGGCCGAGGCGAGGATCTTGCCCTCGAGGCCGAGGTCGATCACGCCGCTGCGTTCTGCGAACAGGCCTGCCATGGCCGCGAAAATCAGGACCGGCGCATTGCGGATCGTCGAGACGACGATGCTGGCGAATTGAAAGTCTTCCATGTCTTAACCCTTGCGTGTTGCATTGATCAGTTTGAGGACTGCCGGCGCGTACAGGTTTTCCATGGCGCCGCAGAACAGGATGATCAGACCCTGGATGAAAATGAAGGTCTCCTGCGGGATGTTCGGCTTTTCCAGCGACAGGTCGAAGCCGCCCTGGATCAGCGCGCCGAACAGCACCGAGGACAGGAAGATGCCGACCGGGTGCTGGCGGCCCATCAGGGCGATCGCGATGCCGATGAAGCCGGCGCCGGCCGGGAAGTTCAGGCTCAGGTAGTGGGTCGAGCCGAGGATCGAGTTCACCGCGGCCAGGCCGGCCAGGCCGCCCGAGATCAGCATCGCGACGATGATGGTGCGGCTGATGCGCACGCCGGCATAGTGGGCGGCGTGCTGGTTCAGGCCGGTGGCCTGCAGCTTGTAGCCCCAGGACGAGCGCGAGATCATCACGCCGTAGATCACCAGAGCGGCGATCGCCAGGAAGAAGCCGATGTTCAGCGGGGTGTCGCCCAGCGCCGGGAACCATTCGCCCAGGCGCGGCATCCACGCGGCTTCCGAGAATACGCGGCTGGCCGGGTTCTGCTCGCCCTCGGGGATCAGCTTCAGGATCAGGAAGTTCATCAGGCTCGCGGCGATGAAGTTGAACATGATGGTCGTGACCACCACGTGGCTGCCGCGCTTGGCCTGCAGGTAGCCGGGCAGGAAGGCCCAGCCGGCGCCGAACACGGCGCTGGCCACCATCGCCAGCGGAATCAGCAGCCACGGCGACAGCGAGGCGTCGAAGGCGAGCATCGCCAGGGTCAGGCCCAGGCCGCCCAGGTACATCTGGCCTTCGGCGCCGATGTTGAACAGTCCCGCCTTCATCGCCACCGAGACGGCCAGGCCGGTGAACACGAAGGTGGAGGCGTAGAACAGGGTATAGCTCAGGCCTTCCGGATTGATGATGGCGCTGTTGACCAGGATCTGCAGCGACTCCACCGGGCTTTCGCCCAGCAGGTGGATAGCGAGCGCCGCCACCAGCAGCGCCGACAGCAGGTTCAGGATGGGCAGGACGAAGCCGGATGCCCAGCGTGGGAGTTCAGTGGTTTTCATGCTTGTTGTGCGCTCAGTGCTTGTGCATCCCGCCCATCAGCAGGCCGATGCGCGTGGTGTCGAATTCGTCGATGTTCAGCTCGCCCGTGACGCGGCCGCCCGAGACGACCACGATGCGGTCGGCCAGGGCGCGCACCTCTTCCAGCTCGGTCGACACCAGCAGGATGGCCACGCCTTCGTCGCGCAGGCGCAGCAGCTGGGTGTGGATGCTTTCGATGGTGCCGATGTCGACGCCGCGGGTCGGCTGGCCGACCAGCATCAGCTTCGGATTCGCCGACACTTCGCGCGCGATCACGACCTTCTGCTGGTTGCCGCCCGAGAGCAGGCCGATGCGCAGGTCCGGATTCTTCGGACGCACGTCGAAGGCTTCCAGCAGGTGGGCGCAGCGCCTGGCGATGGCGTCGAAGTCGAACAGGCCGGCCTTGTTCTTGACGCGGTCCTGGTAGCCGAACACGGTGTTCTGCATCACCGAGAAGTCCTTGATGACGCCGTCGCGCAGGCGGTCTTCCGGCACGTGGCCGATGCCGAGGTCGCGGAACTCGGCCGGCAGGCCGTCGGCGCTGGAGCGGCGGCCGTACGGCAGCTCCTTGCCGAGGAACTCGACCCGGCCGGCGGTCGGCAGGCGCATGCCCGACAGGATTTCCATCAGCTCGCTCTGGCCATTGCCCGACACGCCCGCGATGGCGACGATCTCGCCGGCGCGCACCGTCAGGTCGATGTCGGCCAGCAGCCTGACCTTCTGCTTGTCTTCCAGCTGCAGGCCGGAGACCTTCAGCACCGGCGCGCCCGGATTGAAGGGCTTGCGCGGCAGGTTGCCTTCGATCGGGCGGCCGACCATCATGTTGGCCAGCTGTTCCTTCGAGGTCTCGGCGGTACTGACGGCGCCGACCACGCGGCCGGCGCGCATCACGGTCACCTGGTCGGTGATCTCCATGATCTCGCCCAGCTTGTGGGTGATCAGGATGATGGTCTTGCCCTGTTCCTTGAACAGGCGCAGGATCTCGAACAGCGAGGCGGTTTCCTGGGCCGTCAGGACGGCGGTCGGCTCGTCCAGGATCAGGATCTCGGCGCTACGGTAGATCTGCTTGAGGATCTCGACGCGCTGCTGGGCGCCCACCGACAAATCGTGGATGGTGGCCAGCGGGTCGACGTCGAGGCGGTACTTGGCGCAGATTTCGCGCAGCTTCGCCTCGGTCTCCTTGCGCTTGGCAGCCAGCTTGAAGCCGCCCTCGGTGCCGAGCATGACGTTGTCGAGCACGGTCATGTTCTCGACCAGCATGAAGTGCTGGTGCACCATGCCGATGCCCAGCGCGATCGCTTCCTGGGAGGAGCGGATCTGGCGCTCCTGGCCGTCGATCAGGAGCTGGCCGCTGTCGGCGTGGTAGTAGCCGTACAGGATGCTCATGAGGGTGGATTTGCCCGCGCCATTCTCGCCGATCACACCGTGGATCGAGCCCTTGGCGATCGGGAAGCTGACGTCAGCGTTCGCCTGCACGGCCCCGAAGGCCTTGCTAATGTTGCGAAATTCTACGGCTGGCTGCATTGCGATCAGTAGTAATAGGTAGGTAATGCGCATCCGGGATGCGCAGGAAATGCCATGGTCCTCATTCAAAAGCGCGCCGCGCCGCGATCACCGGCGCGGCGCGCTTCAGAATGGGGACGGCTGGATCAGACCGGGCAGCTGCCGGCGGTACGGTAGTCAATGACCTTGATCTTGCCGTCGATGATGTCCTTGCGCACGCCCATGACGCGCTTTTCCATCTCCGGCGAGACGACCTTGCGGTTGTCCTTGTCCAGGACCCAGTCCACGCCGCCTTCCTTCAGGCCTTTATACGTGACGCCGGCTTTCCAGTTGCCGTTCTTCATCGCCATGAAGGAATCGTAGACGGCGACGTCCACGCGCTTGACCATCGAGGTCAGCATGGTGCCCGGGTGCAGGTAGTTCTGGTTCGAGTCGACGCCGATCGCCAGCTTGCCCTTTTCCTTGGCCATCTGCAGCGTGCCCATGCCGCTGCCGCCGGCCACGGCGAAGACCACGTCGACGCCGCGGTCGAACTGCGCGCGCGCCAGCTCGCCGCCCTTGGCCGGGTCGTTCCAGGCGGCGGCGGTGGTGCCGACCATGTTCTGGACGATCTCGGCCTTCGGATACTGGGCCTTGGCGCCCTGCGCGTAGCCGCAGGCGAAGGCGCGGATCAGCGGGATGTCCATGCCGCCGACGAAGCCCAGCTTCTTCGACTTGGAGGCCATGGCGGCGGCGACGCCGACCAGGTAGGAGCCTTCCTGTTCCTTGAACATCACCGAGTTGATGTTGTTACCCTGCGCGATGCTGTCGATCAGCACGAAGCGCACGTTCGGGAATTCCTTGGCGACCTTCTGGACCGCCTGGGTCTGCGAGAAACCGATCGCGGCGATCAGGTCCAGCTTCTTGCGGGCCAGGCCGCGCATGACCTGTTCGGCCTGGGTGTCGCTGCTGGCTTGCGCCTCGAACACCTTGATGCCGGTCTCTTTCGAGAAGCGCTGCAGGCCCTCGAAGGCCGACTGGTTGAACGATTTGTCGAACTTGCCGCCCGCATCGTAGACCATGCCGAGCTTGGGCGCGGCTGGTGCGGCCGCTGCGCTGCCGGCGACGGCGAGCGCCGCGATGGTCATGCTGAGTTGCTTAAGTTTCATGAATGAGGCTCCTGGGAATTTCGATATTGTACCCGTCACAAGCCTGAGCCTGGCACGGGCAGCGCAAGCTGCATCGTCCACGCGAACACAAAAGGCGATACGAGCTGGGCAATGCGATGCGCATTGTGTCAGCCGCACGGCGCGCGTGGGGTGTCGATTTGTAACGCGGTGTTGATTCTCTCGGCAGCGCTTGATGCATGTCGCATGCCAGCAACATCACTGGAGGCGCATTGGCAAAAACCTCGGCCGCGTCGGCGCGCGATAAGGATGTCCGGACCTGCGCAGCTCAGCCTGTCAAATATGCATCAAGCGACATATTGATGACAAATACGATTTTACTTGGCAATTTATTCCAAGGAAATATAACTGCTGACAATTTTCGGCAATTATTTTGCTATAGCGGCCATCGTGCCGGCCCCGGCAGGGGCGGGCAGGGCCGTCGCGGCGGCTTCCGTCTTGACGGCCGCGGC